>JAPOQD010000175.1 GCA_026710905.1 Halieaceae bacterium | reverse complement strand
GGTTCAACGTCAAGGTGGCGACATGTTCTTGTTCGTCGCACAGGATCAGATCAGACACGTTAGGTCGTTCCCTTATATTTTGTCGTTATTTAAGACAACATGCGTGACTTGCGGGGCCTCGGTTTCCAGTGTGCTGAACAATACTTCCTGCCGCCCTGCCAGGATAGACTCCTGCACCTCATCCCCTGTGAGAGGGATAAGTCGCATCTGGCTGTCGGGTTGGGCGTTCATCAGTTGAATGGCTTCGTTGTTCTGCATGATCTTGATTACATTGCGCTGGCCCTTGCGATTTTCCAAAACCAGGAAATCGCCTTGTGACAGCGGGTTGGATCCCATGGCTCGCAGCCTGCTGAGAACATCCCGCAGCGACTGTCCTCGCAAGTATTTTCGCAATTGCGCCAGACGTCCGATCTCCCGGACGTCGTCATCGGAAAACCTGACAGGCGTGCGTCGTCTGCCGGAGTATTCATGGGGCTGAATCAGGCCCGTTTCCACCCAGTACATCAGAGTACGATATGGGACACCGAGTTGGGACGCGACCGTCTGGCTGTCGTAGTGTTCCACGAAAGAAGAGTCCCTTAGTGCAACAGGCAAATGGTGCGACTTCTATGTCGGGCAGTGGGTATTGCACGTCAATACGCAAATTGCAATAAGAAAACTGTTTCGTTCCGTGCTGAATCAACTACTTGTCAATTGCTGACGACAAGAACTGGTGCAGCCAGTACACAGTCGGAAACGGGCAAAATCGGCACCAGGAAGGGGCCGAAAGGGGGTGTCAATTGAGGTTGGACAGTCCGGCTTCCTCAAGAATGTCCGGTATCCGGCTTTCCTGACCAATGGCGATGAGGTGAACACCGTGCGCCAGTCCCCTGAGTTCCTTGATGATTCGGCCGGCGATGGCGATGCCTTGCCGCACCGGGTCGGCTGCCTCGTCCATTTCTTTGATGAGCGGCTCGGGGATGCTAATGCCGGGGACCGTGTTCATGCGACGGGCCATGTTCCCGGATCTGAGGACGATGAAACTGGCGAGGATCGACACCTTGTCATCCTGCACAGCGTCCATGAACCCTGCGAAGGCCGCTGGATCGTACACCGCCTGGGTCTGGAAGAAGCGGGCTCCTTGGGCCACTTTGTCGCGCATGCGCCCGAGTTCTTTCTGCAGGTCGGTGGCACCAGGGTTGACGACGGCACCGACGCAGAATTCCGGGGCGCCGCGCAGGGGCTGGCCGCCCAGATCCTCACCGGATTGCAGGGCGGAGACGGCGCGCAGCAACCCGATACCGTCCACGTCAAACACTCCCTTGGCATCCGGGTGGTCGCCTGCCGCCGGCGTGTCGCCGGTCATAGTCAGAATGTTGCGCACGCCCAGCGCGTGCGCCGCCAGCAGGTCGGACTGAAGGGCAATACGATTGCGGTCGCGGCAGGTGACCTGCATGATCGGTTCAATGCCCCGCTTTGCGAGTAGTGAGGCCACTCCCAGAGGGGCCATGCTCATACGGGCGCTGTGCGAGTCGGTCAGGTTGAAGGCGTCAACGTTGTCCTTGAGGCGCTCGGCGTGGTCTAACAACGGCTTGAGATTGGTACCCTTGGGCGGGTTCAGTTCGGCGGTAACGACAAATTTCCGCGATGCCAAGACCTCAGCTAACGAACGTGCACTCATTTATGCCTCCAATAAGACGGACTACGTGGATAACGCCGATAATGGGGTCGGTGCCGGTAGTCCCGCGGACGTGAGTGCACGGCCAGGCGCGTTGACTTTAAAACAGCTCTACGCTACAAGGACGGCACTCGCCTTCAACCCCCTGGAGAAGCCGGACCGAATGGAAACCGCAACTGACATACAGCATTTTCGCTTTTTCGACAACCGCGAAAAGTACCTGTTATTCGTGACAACGTGCAGTGAAAAATGGGTTGTTGCCGACCGGGTCGGCATGGAGTTTCGGCATCTGCGCCCCGTGCCTCCCGCCCTGCGGGTATTTGACGCCGGGATGGGGGATGCCACTGTGCTGAGCCAGGTCATGCGTCAGTTGCACCACCGGTTTCCAACCATTCCATTCATGGTGGTCGGCAAGGAAGTCAGTCTGGAAGATGTGCGTATCAGTCTGGGACGCATGGGCGACCGATTCTTTGAGCACCCGCAGACGGTGCTGGTGGTCACCAACATGTTCTACTCGGAGGCACCGTGGCTGCAGCCCCGCAGCCCCGCCATGCAAGAGAAGCTGAACTGGTGGGACGTGCCTCTTCAGGGTACGACGGCTTACGAATTCAACCAGCAGATCAACGAGTTGCAAGGGCATCTGCGGCAGGGTTGGCAGGCCACGACGAGCAAGCGAACCGGAAACCCGATGTACGTCACGCCATCGGTGATCGTCCTCTACCGCGCCGATCACAAGTTCATTCTCGACCCGATCATCCCTCAGCCCGACCAGCGGCACCTGCAGTATGACCTCGTCATAGCCTCGCAGCCATTCCGCGCCCGTCTGCCAGCTCCTCTGAAGGTCCGCAACGTACTGGCGCCCTTGGCACGCAGTCTTGCGCCAGGCGGTCGGCTGGTTACCGTTCAGTCCACCGGACGCGACCCCGGCATGGAGATCATCCGAACCGTGTGGCCTGACGAGAATCCTTTTCGAACCCCGCGACGCGTTCTCCTCAGGGAGTTGCAGAACCAGTTGCAGGACAGCCAGCCGGACCTGACCTACCATCCGTATAGCAAGGAGCGCTCCGAATTCGACTACGTACTGCACACACAGCCCTGGGAGATCACCAACAACATCGGCACGTCCACCCTCCTCGCCGCCTGGAATGCCGCCATTTATGTGGCCCAAATTGAAGACGAAATGCTGCAGCAGGCCATGAGTCAGGGCGCCTACCTGCGGGCCACTCAGTCTGTGTTACAGAAATACCAATCCCTTTGGTTCACCGACGAATCTTTCGTGGTGGCACGCCGAGCCGCCTAGCGGATGGCTTAGGGTTTCTGGAATTTTCAAGAGCCCGACGTCAGATGGGTGGTTTTGGATTTGTTCGGCTGAGAAGCTACCGACGTTTGAGAAAACCCGAGGCGGTGATGGCGAAGAAGCGCTCGCCGGGCCATTTCGAGGATTCTGTCTTGGCCATTCCTCCCCAGAGGGTCATTTGATATATTTCTTGCGGTGAATCGGACGCCTCTGAGGCGTTACAATTAAGTCGTAGTAAGCCAGTCTATTATATTTGAGAAACGGTAGGTGAGTGTTCTCCAGTTGTCTTTGGGACATTAGCGAATCCACACAGCTGGTGAAGCTACATATTCCATACTAGTTTAACGCTCGGGCATTTTCATAAGAAGGTACACCTGCTTTCCGGGAAAGTTTTTTTCGGGGGAAAAGCAATGTCACTATGTGAATTTCTGTCTCCTGCTGAACAACTTGTAGGCAGGGTTTTGACAAACGGCTGGGAGGTTACAGAGTTGCTACCCCGGCCAAAGGGCGCGACCGGAGGACATTTTTCTGCTTCCTATATTGTCCAGTCGCCGCAGGGTCAACAAGCGTTCCTCAAGGCCATGGACTACAGAAAAGCACTAAGTTCTTTCGACCCAGCGAGCGCATTGCAGATCATGACCGAGGCGTTCAATTTTGAGCGCGGAATACTGGAAAAATGCAGGTCGAATCATCTCTCCCGGATAGTCAGGGTTCTCGATGATGGAATAGTTTCATCCGAAAGCGGAGAACCCAGTGATACAGTTCAATACCTTATTTTTGAATTGGCAAGGGGGGATGTTCGTTCATTTGTAGATTTTAATCAGGCTTTTGAAATGTCATGGGCTTTAAGGATAATTCACCAGGCAGCGGCTGGATTGCAGCAACTTCATTCTGCGCACATTGCCCATCAGGATTTGAAGCCTTCTAACATAATTATCTTCGAAAGACATCGTTCTAAGTTGGCCGATTTGGGGAGAGCATATCAGCACGGTGAAGTATCTCCTCATGATCATTATTGTTGTGCGGGGGATTCTACATATGCCCCACCGGAATTATTGTATGGACATATATCTCCTGACTGGAAGACGCGTCGGCTGGGATGCGATCTGTACCTTTTGGGTAGTCTCCTAGTCTTCTTTTGCGCGGGAGTCTCAATGACGCACTTACTTTTCGCGCGTCTTGATGACGAGCATCGTTTCGAAAAGTGGGGTGGCCCATACAGCGACGTACTGCCTTACCTCAGACAGATCTTTGCACAGGTTATACGAGATTTTCCCAAGATTTTGCCAGAGGGGACAATACTTTCATCTTATCATCATGACATTGTAAATCGAATTTCAGAGGCAATACGACAACTCTGCGACCCAGATCCTGAATTGCGTGGACACCCCCGGAATGTAGGGCGTTCGGATACCAGATATTCACTCGAGCGATACGTTGCTACTTTCGACCTGCTTGTCAGGAAAGCAGAATGGTCGCTGATGAACAAAGTACCAGTCGAAAAGTTGGGTCGGTCATGACCGGATTCGGCAAAGACAGAGACCGCAAGGTTATCCCTCGATGGAGGACCTTCAGTGAAACCCTGAAATTCAAAGAACTTGACGCCTTGGCGACTCCCCAAACTTCCAAACATATTTTTTCTGATTCTGATTTCTTAACATCTAAAGTTAAGGAATGGGAGAAGCATCAGACAGTAGGTCACGCGTCGGACTTAGTTGGAGCAGCTCTTACTTTGGGAAGGCAGACAGAGGTATCCGAAGCAGCCAAATTTCTTCTGCGAAGCTGTTCGAAAGTGCCGCCGTGGGCCAAGGAACTTGCAGAGCGAGCACTACGACCTGCGGATAACACAGTATCAATTTTGGATCCACCTAATGTGGAGAGTTCAAATTTGTACGCGCAGGTCAGAAGCCTAAGGGAGCTAGTGCGTGCCGAGTCCAGAGATCCAATCACCTGGGTAGAGCTTTCCCGTGCCTACACTACTCTGGGTCAGAACGAGAAAGCCGACCGAACCATGGGGGTGGCGTTACAACTTGCAACCAATAACCGTTTTGTACTTCGCTCAGCTGGTCGGCTGTGGGTACATATGGAAGATCCAGAAAAAGCACATGATGCCATTGTGAGATCAGAAAGAACTCCCTATGATCCTTGGTTGTTGGCAGCAGAAATCGCTATCGGCAGCATTTGTAATAGAAGATCAAAGTACATAAAGACTGCAAGGAGAATGCTGTCTGACAAGAGATTTTCGAATTACAACATCAGCGAACTCGCGTCAGCGGTAGCTACACTGGAAAAGGATTACGGAAACAAAAGAAAAAGCGAACGTCTATTTCGATTATCTTTAGAAGATCCAACTGAGAATAGTATTGCCCAGGCTTCGTGGGCTGCAAGACATGATAAAGCGATCAGGATCGACAATAAACAATTCCTTGAGTATTCATATACATTTGAGGCTCGTTCCTGGTCTCTGTATCACGATAATCAGTGGGAACAAGTGATCACTGAATGTCGGAAATGGCAATTCGATCAGCCGTTCTCTAGTTGGCCTGGTATTCTGGGTTCATATGTGGCCGCGGTTGCACTGGAAGATTATGAAACCAGCCTACAATTTGCCCGGAGAGGGGTTATGGCTAATCGTTTGGACTTCACTCTGTTGAATAATATGGCATTTGCGCTGGGCAATCTTGGCAGGTTAGATGAGGCCCGAAAGGAATTATCCAAGGCCAGGGGTCTGGCAAGTTCCAGTGAGGACGAGGTAGTGTTGCAAGCGACTCGGGGACTCTTGGCATTTCGCGGCGGAGACATAGAAGAGGGAAGAAGGTTTTACGAAGCGGCGATCCGCACGTCAGCAAGAATAAAGGACCGAAGATTATTTGCCCTTGCTTATTTCTTTTATGCCCTGCAAGAGCATTCGTACAGTGGTTTAGAAAATCATAGTGAATCCGTTGTCTCAAAATCACTTCAAGCCTTAAATGGCATGTCGGATCCCATTTCAAATGCTCTCAAGAATAAATTGACTCAAGCGGTGATGTGATTTTCACCATCAGTTTGACCCAAAAGGGAAAACCATGCGCATCGAGATCATCTGCACGGGTGACGAAGTCCTGACCGGCAAAATCGTGAACACAAATTTCACGTACATTTCCCAGAAACTAGAGGACCACGGATTGTCCGTGAAGTGGGAGACGACGGTCGGAGACGACCGCGAGGACCTGTTGCACGCATTTCAGGCGGCAGGGGGGCGCGCCGACGCTGTGATCGTCAACGGGGGGCTGGGGCCTACAGTTGATGACCTGTCTCAAGAGATAGCGGCGCAGGCTGCCGGGGTCGAACTGGAACTGCACCAGGGCTGGCTGGCACGCATGAAGGAAATGTTCGCTCGCCGCGGCCGTACGATGTCGCCCAACAATGTCAAGCAGGCCATGCTGCCAGCAGGCGCTGAACTCGTCGATAATCCTGTGGGCACGGCGTGCGGTTTTGGCGTCACCATTGGCAAGGCACGGTTCTATTTCACGCCCGGCGTGCCACGCGAATTGCGGCCCATGCTTGAGCAAGAAATTCTACCGCGTCTGCTGCAGCGCGGCGGCGAACAGGCGGTGATACGCCTGAAACGGTTTCACTCTTTCGGGCTGGGAGAGTCGCACGTGGATTCCTTGCTCGATGGGGTGGCGACATCGGCCCCGGGGAGCAATGTGAAACTCGGTTTTCGGGCCCACTACCCGCAGTTGGAAACCAAGTTGACGGTGCGGGGACGAGATGAGGCGGACGTGGCGGCCAAACTGGCACCGGTGGAGCAAGAAGTGCGGCGCCGCATCGGCAATTTCATTCTGGCGGAAGACGGCGATACGCTGGAAGGCGTGGTGCTGTCTCTTTTGGCCGAGCGGTGTGCGTCCCTGGCGGTGGCCGAGACCCTGACGGGTGGGCAAGTGGCTGCGCGGTTGTTGGCTTTGGCAGGCGCCGAAACGGTATTTTGTCGTGGTACGGTGGCGAGCAGTGGGGTGAAATTGGCCGAAGCATTATCAATTACAAGTGTGGACGCCGCGGGAACCGTGGTGGACGTGGCTACGTCCGTGGCGCATGCAGCGCGGCGGCAAAGCGGTGCTACACACGGGTTGGCCGTGCTGGTGGACATGCAGGCGGACGCTGACGGCCGCGGAGAGAGTGGCGCCATCTCGGTGGCCATCGCCACGGAAGACAGCCTGGCGGTACGCTCCAGTCTTTTGGCAGGTGGGCGCGACTGGGTACGCTCGGGTGCGATTGAAATGGCGCTGGATTGCCTGCGGCGGCTGTTGTTGGGGCTGCCGGTGGACGAGAAGATTGATTTCGAGAAGGCCATGTAGGGCGCGAAGGGCGTGAGGCATACAGACGGCAGGCGCGTAGACAGGGTCTGGGGGCTGTGCTAGGCTCCACCGAGGCATCGAACGGGGAAATTCATTCGGCTGGCGTGGTTTACAGCCCAACAAAGAGGAAATTTCCGTGCGCTTTCGAGTGTCCGTCGAACACCGGGAAAGCTTTATCGTTGACGCCAGTTGTGCCGCCGAGGCGCAATATGCTGCGGCCGACTTCACGATCAATCATGGCAACAGCGAGTACGCCGACCACATCCTGGAACACACAGAAGAAACCCTGCAATACAACTGCGCTCAACTGGAACCCTGTCAGCACACTCCGGTATTGGCGGAGGATCAGCTTGATGCGTAGGTCTGCCTGGCGAAGTGCCTCGAACAGGACGCCCCATGAGTGAACACCGTGACCCGCAAGGGCCGCGCAGGCAGTGTCCACACTGCGACCATGAGGTGGCGTGGCCCGAAACGAAGACCTACCCGTTCTGCTCCGAACGTTGCCAGTTAATTGATTTGGGGGTCTGGGCCTCCGGCGACTATCGCGTGCCCGGCGAACCGGCGTCTGATGAGGATCTGCGCTCGTTGGCACCGACGGATGACGAGGCGAACGAATAGGTTGGTTCCGTGAGCCACCCTGGAATGGAGGAGCGCATCATGTTCCGCCTGACGGCCATGGACCACATCGTTTTGAACGTCCGCGACATGGGCGGCGTCCTTGATTTTTACCAGAACGTGCTGGGGCTGCCGGCAGAACGGCTGGCGGAATTCAGGCGTGGTGAGGTGCCATTCCCTTCCGTACGTGTCAACGAAGATACCGTGATTGACCTGTTCCCGGTCGCCGAAACCGACCATGAAATGCCGGAACGGAGTGATCTGAATCACTTCTGCCTGGTGCTCAGCGCCGATGACATGGCGCCTATGATGGCCCACCTGGGTGCGCACGGAGTCAAGATTGAAGAGGGGCCCGTCACGCGCTGGGGCGCACACGGAAATGGCACGTCGATTTATTTTCGCGACCCCGAATCCCGGTTTATTGAAGTACGCTGCTACGAACACCGCACGGAACCTCAGCGTCCATGACCTAGACCTTTGCGGAGATCTCCCCCAGACCGTGCCAGGTTCATATTGAATGCCGGGCATTCAGGGGCCAGCCCACCCTTTCGTAGTGTTTCCAATTCGATGCCAGCGGCCTTTGGCCGTCAGGATCTCCACGCGTCATGCCGAGCCATCCGTTCAGACGAGAAACCCCAGTCAAATGGATCACCGAAAAAGTGTTTCTTGGCCAATCTCTGGTGGCCACTGACACCAGTTACACGGGTCTCGGCCGCCATGGCTGTATCGTGCCAGGCGGGAGGGCGGAGCGATTGGAGTCGCCAACGTGAAGCCGATTATTGCCTTGTTCACCGATTTTGGAATGCAGGATGCTTACGTGGCGCAAATGAAGGGTGCCATTCTCAGCATCGACGCTGGCCTGACGGTGATGGATCTCAACCACGAAGTGGCAGCTTTCGACGTTCGGCAGGCGGCCTACCTTTTGGAGGCGTCAACCCGATACCTGCCGGCTGGCAGCATTGTGGTGACGGTCGTGGACCCCGGGGTTGGCACGGCTCGTCGTCCCGTACTGTGCTGCACCCGTACCGATAGGTGGTTTGTGGGACCGGACAACGGGGTGCTGACGAATGTGTTGTGTCTACAGGGGCTTCGGGAGGCGTACGAACTGACGGAGACCGACTATTTTTTGCCGCACGTTTCTTCAACCTTCCATGGTCGGGACATTTTCGGGCCTGTGGCGGCGCATCTTGCCCGTGGAGTGCCGCCCGCCAAATTTGGCCCTCGGACAGAAGCGTTGAACACCCTGCCGTTCAATTCGCCTCGAATGGTTGGGGACACGGTGGTTGGCGAAATCCTCCACATAGACCGTTATGGCAATATCGTCACCAACGTAACGCCAGACCTGCTGGCGGGACTTGAGGTCGGCGATGATCTTTCGTTCACTATCGACGGGCGGCGATGGACGGTGCCTTTCTGCGTCACATACGGTACGCAGCCGGCGGGCCGGCTCGTGGCACTGGTCAGCAGCGGCGACACTTTGGAAATCGCCTGCACGGAAGGCAGCGCAGCGGCGCACGGCAAGGCGCCGCCTGGAGTCGCAATCACCTTTGAGCATCCGCTCTGAG
>JAPOQD010000077.1 GCA_026710905.1 Halieaceae bacterium | reverse complement strand
CAACGCTGTCTACCTACCTTTAGCCTGTCGTTATTTCGGCCGACTAATGAGCGGTCTTTGACCTGGATTTGTCGCGCGGCTCTTCAAAGGAGACCTTCAGACCATTCTCATTGGCCTTGCGGCGACAGCCATAGCGACCTGGTTTATGCGTTAGGCGTGAAAACAACGTGCCGTTGGGTAAATTCTTCAATCCCCTCTACACCCATTTCCTGCCCCAGACCGGATTGTTTGGCGCCACCGGTTGCTACATCAGGGTGGAAAGCCATGTGGCTGTTAACCCAGCAAATACCGGTATGGATTCTGCGCGCAACTTCTGCCCCCCGCTCAGCATTAGCGGTCCAAACGGTTCCGCCCAAACCAAAGCTCGAGTCGTTGGCCCTGGCGATTGCATCGTCCAGGTCGTCGTAGCTCAGCACCGGAAGGATGGGGCCAAACTGTTCTTCCCTGACTATACGGGCGCTATCGTCTACATCGCGGACGATCGTTGGCCGCACAAAAAAACCGGTATCGCTGACGTCGCCACCTGCAACAATATTGCCTTCGGTTCGCGCTGACTCAAGCAGTTCTTTCACCCGCTCAAATTGCATTTTATTCTGAATGGGGCCAAGCTCGGTTGCTGGGTCGCTACCGTCACCCACTTTCATGTTATCCGCCAGATTCACCAATTCGTCGCAAACCTCGTCGTAGATCGCCGACGGGACATATGCGCGTTTAATAGCGAGGCAGATCTGCCCGCAGTTGACCATCGCGCCGGCAAAAAGACTGGCGGCCACTTCTTTCGGATCGACATCGTCTAGCACGATTGCGGCATCGTTTCCGCCCAGCTCGAGCGTAACCCGTTTAACACTACTGGACGCGCTCTGCATCACTTTTTTACCGGTTGCAGTAGAGCCGGTAAAAGATATTTTGGCAATGTCCGGGTGAGTGGTAAGTGCTGAGCCGAGGTCATTGAGGTCGGTGATAACGTTGAAAACTCCTGGCGGCAAGTACCTGTTCGCGAGTTCTGCAAACAGCAGTGTCGTGAGTGGTGTGGTCGGTGCGGGTTTTGCAACGACAGTGTTTCCGGTCAGTAAAGCGGAGACCACTTTGATTGCCATCAGGGTTACCGGCATGTTCCAGGGTGTGATTGCTGCCACGACACCCAGCGGAGAGCGGTGCTCGATATATCGGCCCAACTCGTTATCCATCAGTACTTTCTCAGGTAGCTCGTTGGCTGCCAGCATTCTTATCATTACCGCTGTGCCGAAAATTTCTTCGGTGGCATCCTTGACAGGCTTACCTTGCTCGGCAGTCAACAGAGAGGCGAACTCTTCTGTCCGCGGCTCAAGATCATCGGCTATAGCCAACAGTTTTGCCCGGCGGTCGCTGATATCGAGGCTTGCCCAGGCAGGAAATGCTGTTTTGGCTGCCAATACTGCCTCATTTAACTGGGCCTCATCCGCTCTTGGGCACTGAGCAATAATTTCTTCATTGGCCGGGTTAATTACCGGCATGGTTGACGCACCAGGAGTGGACTGGCCATTAATCAGTAACTGGAAGTTTTGCATGATTATTCCGTTGAATGTGAATACGATAGATAGTGCACTGAGGATTGTGTATAGGAAGAATAAACGCTCTGTAGGCCATTAGCAATCAAACACTGATCTTGGCATTCTGCCTCTTTATTCTCTTTTAGTAGTTACTCTGGGGGGAAATCAGGCTGATTTTCACCGGCTTTGGCTTGAACTGAACAGCATGGACGGCTGACCCTCGAACGGGATTCCACCGGGCTCGCAGTGTCTAAGTGTCCATGGGAAATGTTATTCGAACAGCCTCATCACCGGGGGCGCACGTTCCGGTGGTCGTTTGTGCGGTTGAATATCGGCTTTCAAGGCTTCCTTCTGTTTCAAGTGTTTTAGAATATGTGCAATCTCAGCCGGGTCTTCGATACTGGATTTTTCTATCATCATGTTGTTTCCCGTACCTGTAATTGATTAGTGAGTTATGCAGCGGTTAGCTTCAGGAGCCTCTGCAATTGATAGACGAAAGTCTCTTTTAAATCAATCTTATGCTGCCACAAAAGTTCTAACTATGTGAAGTCGTCACTGCCGATATCGAGCGGTTCACCGACTAACGAAGCAGTATGACCTTTTCAGTAGCGCATGCAGATTAGACTTTGGCTGTCATACCGATTTCGACCAAAGACACACCTTCGGAACCGGTGTTAACCAGTTTGCTGTTCACAAAGTTTTCGGCAATTTTATAATACACACCGTCTTGTGGTTTTTCTGACTCCAGTGGCACAACACCCAATCTGTTCTGTATGATGGATTCAATAACGTATTCATTCTTGTTTCAATCCTCAGTTTATAGGAGTATCTATTGCGATAATATCAGGCTTAACTTATCAGGCACCCACCATCGATAATCAAGGTCTGGCCTATCACGAATGATGATTCATCAGAAGCCAGATAGATCGCTGCGCCTACGTAATCCTCAGGTGTTCCCAGTCTGCCGGTAGGTGTAGCAGCAATTATTGGTTCATCAGGAGTAAAGCCCAGCACACCTTTTTGAATCTCTCGAACGTCATCCCACATTGTTGTAACAGTCCCTCCTGGTGCAATTGCATTTACCCGTATATTTTGAGGCGCAAGCTCTTGTGCAGCACACTGGGCTATACTAATTGCCGCCGCCTTAGAAGCAACCTGAATTGGCAAAAACCCTGAAATTAATTTCGAGCCAAGGGTCGAGTGCGTTTTACACCGGCAAAATCGCAGATAAACTGGTCGCTGAAATGGAGCGCGGCAATGGCTTAATTACAGCAGAGGATTTAGCAAGCTATTCAGTGGTAGAAAGGCAGCTGGTGCGTGGCAGCTATCGGGGTTATGATGTCGCTTCAATGCCGCCGCCATCCTCAAGGGGGGTGCACCTGATTCAAATGCTGAATATTCTCGAGGGTTGGGAGCTAGCACAACTGGGTCACAACAGTGCAGAGTATTTACACCGCTTGATTGAAACTGCCCGTCGAGCCTATGCGGATCGCAGTGAGTATCTGGGTGATCCGGATTTTTACAATGTGCCTGTTTCGGCACTAACGGACAAGTCCTATGCCCGTGAATTACGGGAGGGGATTGACCTGAATAAAGCGGCAGATTCTGCCGAAATTGCGCCGGGTTCAAATCTGCCGGAAGAAAGCCCGCAGACGACCCATTTCTCTGTTTGGGACAAACACGGCAATGTGGTGAGTAATACCTATACGCTCAATTTTTCCTATGGCAGTGGTATTGCGGTACCCGGTACCGGATTCTTACTGAATAATGAGATGGATGACTTTTCTGCCAAAACGGGTGTGCCCAATGCTTTTGGCCTGGTTGGCGGTAATGCTAATGCCATTGAAGGTGGCAAGCGACCGCTTTCATCGATGACACCCACGCTGCTGTTTAAAGATGGAAAGCCTTTAATCGCAACGGGTAGCCCCGGCGGCAGTATGATCTTGCCGCGAAAATACAAAGTTTGTTGTTCTGCTTAAATAAGAGGTAAGACTGTGAACAGGTTAAATAATAAGGTAGCAATTATAACCGGTGGGGCGAGCGGCATCGGTAAAGGCATAGCACAAGGGTTTGTTAAAGAAGGCGCGCTGGTCTGTATTGCAGACATTGATTCGCGTAAGTGCGAACAAGTAGCGAAAGAGATTGGTAGTGGCGCCATTGGGTATGCGTTGGATGTAACCAGCATAGAGTCGATTAATGCGTTGGTGAATCATGTTATGTCAACGTTTGGCGAGATTAATGTATTGGTTAATTCGGCTGGCGTATTTGGTATGCAGATGGTGACCGATGTTAGCGAAGAAGAATTTGATCGAATTTACGGAATTAATATTCGTGGACTGTTGTTTATGACTCAGGTGGTTGCCAAAACAATGATTGCTACAGGTAACAAAGGTGCTGTGGTTAACATTGCATCTGGTTCAGGCAGGCGTGCGGCACCTGGTGCGAGCGTTTATTCGTCTAGTAAAGGTGCCGTGATCAGTTTTACCCAAGGCGCAGCGCAAGAGCTGGTTCAGCAGGGCATACGAGTGAATGCTATCGCACCGGGCATGGTGATGACCCCGATGTGGAAGGAGCAGGTGGAGCCAGTTTTTAGTAAGATTTGGGGGCCTGATGCTGATATTGAAGAAATCAATATTGGCGCGACGCCCGCGGGTCGCTTTTCTACGCCTGATGATTATATTGGTGCAGCGATATTTCTTGCTTCAGATGAGAGCGACTTTGTCGTGGGGCAGACCTTGAACGTTGATGGCGGTTATCTGTTAAATTAGTAGCAACGATTATTCTGACAAAGCGTCGATGGTTGGCAGTCGGTGAGAATCAGTGTTTCAATAAAGTTGTGTTCACAGCTCCCTTTGCCACAGAGAATTAACTGGACAAAGGGAGGCGAAGTTCGCTCAGATTGTGCGACTAATGATCATGCGCATAATCTCTGATGTGCCTGCGAAAATACGATGCAAGCGGGCACCAGTATATAGGCGTGAAACATTATATTCATCCATATAGCCGGCGCCACCATGAAACTGAACACATTGATCAATGACCCTGCCCTCCAGTAATCGATGATATGTTAGATACGTCCAGCGCAAGACCAATCGCGTCATGGCCTATTTCGGTAGCAACCTGGCTGGATTTTTCTTCGGATAAATCAGCGATGCAAACTTTGGCACCTTCATAGGCCATGCCTTTGGCAATCGCTTTTCCAATACCGCTTGCGCCGCCGGTCACAATAGCTACTTTATTTTCAAGTCTTTTCATAAGTTAATTGTTCGGTTTTGTATTGTTTATTTGGGAAATAGTCTGACGTGCATTTTACTCGGACCACGAAATGTAAGGCCACCACCAAACTGTAGTTCGTCTTCTACAACTCCAAAGCGCTCATAGCGGTTCAGAAACTCGGGGAAAAACTCGGTTAGTTGTAATTTGGCAAACAGATGACCAATACAATGATGTGTACCTGGTCCAAACGTCATGTTTTGTGCTTGATCCCGGTTCAGGTCGAGTTTCTCTGGATTGTCAAACACTTTAGGGTCTCGGTTGGCACCAGCAGTCATAATATGCACGAGTTGGCCAGCCTTTAGTTGATGGCCATTCCATTCAAAATCTTCTGCAACAATCCTTGCCTGTTGCGTAGACATGGCAATATAACGCATCAGCTCCAGAAGAGCATTAAGGAGATTGTCCGGATTGTTGCGCATAGCGTCTAATGCATCCGGATGTTCTGACAGTGCTCGTACAGACAAAGCCATTGTGTTTAAGGTGGTGTCATGACCTGCGAGCAATATCAGGATCAGCTCACCAATTAATTCGTCATTGGACAGTTTGTCATCCCCTTCGCCAGCATGCACCATCATCGACACAAAGTCATCGGTAGGGTTGGCGCGACGCTTTTCAATTTCAGGAAGAAATGCCGCTGCCATTTCAGCAAAAGCATCATCGGACTCTTTGAGTAGTTCTTTTGACACGCCAGGGGTACTTAAGGCTACACCCATGGCTGCCCAGTGCCTTAGTTTGGGCAAATAAAATTCTTCATCTTCCAGACCAATCATGCGCATAATATTGCGTGCCGTGATTTGCCGACCCAGTTCTTCCACAAATTCAACTTCTGATTTTCCGTGTATGCCATCCAGCACCTGATGAATAACCTCTCGCGCAGCTGGGCGATAGGCTTCAACCGTTTTCTTGGAAAAACTTTTTACCAGCAAACGACGTATTCGCGCATGTTGCTCACCGTCCTGCATAATGAGAAATTGAGGGAAATAGCGCAATATATTTGGTATTAACTGGTTACGCTCTTCTTCATCTGGCAGCATCATGTGCAGCATTTGGTGCCTGGCCGCTGACAACGGCAATTCTCCGCTGAAGGCTTTTGCAACTTCAGCATGACCGGTGATAATCCAGGCTTGCTCATCGTCGCTCCAGTATATTGGTGCAACTTCACGCAAATTGCTAATTTGGTCAATAATTCGATCCCCCAGTTCTTCAACGCGGGATAACTCGATTTTGATGGCTTCGTTCATTATAAAATCCTCTTGATAAACAGAATGTTATTAGTTTAATGACCTTTTAATGGGTGGCAAGTATAAGTCGTGATAAGTGGCAACTGGAAGAATGGCAGACGCTGTTTACTGAGGATGGTGAATACCTGATACCGCCCTTTAATGTGGAGAATGCCGAAACGATCGACCCATCTGAAAAGTTGTTTTATATCGTCGACAACAGGGAAACCCTCGCTGCAAGAGCTGAGCGCATGTCACGAAAAGATGCGTATGCCGAGAGTCCCCGCTCTAATATCCGGCACATAGTCACCAATGTAAGTATTTTGTCTGACAATGGCTCGGAACTCAGGGTCACCAACAATCTGGTTGTATATCGGTTTAGGCGTGACGAACTGTCTACCTATGTGGGCGAGGTTTATTATGATCTGGTCAGACAGGATACTGAATTTAAGATCCGTTGCAAGCGTGTCTGCCTTGATAACGATTCACTAAAACCACAGGGGAGTCTTGCCATTATTCTTTAACAGCAGACATAACTGTCATACCACCACGAAGTCTTTTACCAATCTGTGTCAGTTGCCCGAAGAGGGATAAAACCGGGTTTGCAAGCCGACGACATTGCGAAATATCGGGCTTGCGTTAAATTCTGGCTCTTCAACGATCTCAATCCGATCAAATCGCTGAATCAGCGCAGTGAAAAATTCGCTGAGTTGCAATTTCGCGAGCAAGTGTCCAATGCAATGATGTAGACCAGGCCCGAACGTTAAAGACTCACCGTTTTTGCGGCCAAGGTCAATCACGTTTGGTTGTGAGAATACTTTGGGGTCACGGTTACCACCAGCGATCACGAGCATAACCAACTGACCATTTTTAATCGTTTTGTTCCGCCATTGAAAGTCTTCAGAGGCAATGCGAGGTATGGATGTGGACATAGCCATGTAGCGCATCAACTCGATGGCATAGTCAACACTGCTTTCCGGGTGTGATCGCCATGTTTGCCAAATTTCCGGATGATTGGCAAGGACACGAGCACCGAGAGTCATGGAGTTACTGGTGGTGTCGTGTCCAGCAACGATAACCATGATTAACGCGCCAATCATCTCGTCATTGGACAGGCTGTCTTTGTCTTCGCGGGCTGCCAGTAGATAGGAGATTAGATCGGTGCCCGGATTTTGCTTGCGATCTTCAATTTCCTCGCTAAAGGTGGAGACCATATCTTTCACCACGACTTCCAACTGACCAAGCCATTCCGGTGTCGGATTAAGGGTGGTAAGCGCCTGGGTAACACCGTCAGCCCAGCATTTTAATCTCGACAGGTGGGATTGGTCCATTCCTAATAAGTGGAGAATGACCGACCCGGGCAACTGACGTGCAATGGTTTCATTAAATTCAAATTCACGTTCATTATCAATCGTATCCATCAGTTGTGATACACGCTCCTGGACAAAGGGCTTCAAACCCTTGACCAGTTTCGCACTGAATGCTTTTACAATGAGTTTGCGCAGCCGCGCATGCTTCTCGCCATTCTGGTTGGTGATAACTTGTGTCATGTATTTCAGTGCCATCGGAATGCATTTGTTGAGATCCTCAGGTGGCATCACACGATATAAAGATTCCGGTAGATGGGTACTGGAGAGCGGCAATTCACCTGAGAAGCCTTCCATTACCTCATTATGACCAGTGACCAGCCAGCACTGTGAATTTTCACTCCAGTAGATGGGGTCATGTTCCCTGACCTGATTGATTTCCTCTAAAATCCTGTCGCCTTGAATTGCCAGACGTGTGAAGTCAATGTCATGTGTTGTTTGGATATTGGCACTCATACATTTTTACCTATGGGTTAAACAATCTGCCAGCTTATTATCTATGATTATTCAGGATAAAAGATTTCCCTCCAGTCAGCCGCCAAGGCAGGCCGTTCTTCTCCTTCGATCGAGCCGTCCTCGTCACAAGTATTCGGTAGGCGATAGCGAAGTCATTGCAAAAGAACGTGCGGCATTCAAACCCTACCAAGACTACTTTAATGTACCCAGTGAGGCGTGAGGATGAAAACGATTCTAAAAATAACCTGTGTCGGTAATCGAGGCCTGGTCCGAATCTGTCAATTTAGTTTAATAATAGGGGTAATTGCCATGCAGGTAACGAGTACAGCAGCAAATGAACCAGAAGTGCGCGATATTCACGACGCGTGGAAGAACTACCACGATACCGTGCAACGCGCCTACGAAACAATAAAAAGCACAACACGATACAAGGAAAACCCCGATCACCGCGCGCAGGCACTTTATAGTGTGGCAGAAGCACAAGCAATGGCGTACAACTTTGTTATTGCACCCAGGCAGAACAACCCACGCATTTACGGCCCTACCTCTTGGAATTCCTATCTTTATACATTAGGACAAAACGGACAGGACGCCCTATACGGCATGATGGCTCTAAACGGCAAACAAACGTATCGCATCACCGGCAGGCAAGGCGATTTGAAACTGATTTTGGTGCAAGTGCACAATCAGGTGCTCGGTTACCCGGGGGCAAAGGATATCGGCAACTACGATTTCAACGATTTTGAATACAACGACGACGGCACATTCGAATTGCTACTGAGCGCAAGCGAACAGAAGGGAAACTGGATAAAACTTGATGGTGGCTCCGATTTCAATTTTATTCTGATCAGGCGCTGGTTTGGTGATACCGGCGACGATATGGGCGAGATGAACATTGAGATGCTCGAACCGCTGGAAAACTACTCCGAGTTTAGCGAAGCCGCGCTTGCCCGGCGTTTGGATATGGCCTCTTATTTTATTACTTTTCTGGTAGAAGACTGGACCATTGGCCTAGCTGACCTTTACAGTAAAAACGCAGGTGGAAAGAACAAATTCTGGTATGTGCGCGGCGCTGAGCTGGTCGATCTATTAGGAAGTGCTTCCCCATCCTACGGGCTGGGGGTTTTCGAACTCGCCAGAGATGAAGCGCTGATTATCGAGAGCGACGTACCCGATTCGGCATACTGGAGCTACCAGCTTGGTGATATCTGGTCCAAGTCGTTGGACTTTACCCACAAGCAGACCGATATCAACACGGATCATGCAGCTATTGATTCAGATGGAAAGTTTCGCGCCGTGGTTGCGCAAAGAGACCCGGGCGTGGCCAACTGGCTGGACCCTGTTGGCCGCACCGAGTTTATCGTAGTGTTTCGCAACTACCGCGAAATCGGAGAAGAGCGCATCTCGGCACCAACGATCAAGCGCGTGAAGTTTTCTGAAATACGCGATCACCTGCCGACCGATACCACGGAAATATCGACTGAAGAGCGTGCAAACAAACTTGAAAAGCGACGCCGCGGTTATGCGAAATTGCTCGATGCATTTTAGCTATTCCTTTTTACCGGGTTGCAGTGCTGCTGCAACCCCTGCTACCGGCGAGGGCGGGAAGTGCCCAGCGGCCAGGGCGGCGCCCGTTGAGCGTAATTCTTGAATGATTGCTTACCACCCGAGGTATACCGCCGTGATTTGCTCACGCTCATAACCAAGTTCCTGAGAAATAGCCCAGCGGGCAACCTGATCATTCGCGCGCTCCTCTTCACTGAGTTCACTGCGTGTTGGGCCACCACAGGCCGGTGCCTGTTTTCCAGTGAGTTCGTAATATCGCTCTTGCGCAGAAATACCGGCACTCGACTTGGGCACCAGTTATTACTAACTCAGTATGTGCTCGTTAACACTTATACGGGAATGCTGTCAGGACAACAGAGGAAGCAAAAATGCAACAATTAAGCTCGATGGATGCCAGTTTCATCTATACGGAAACACCCTTTACGCCGCAACACCTTGGCGGCTTTTCAATCTATGACCCTTCCACTGCACCCGGTGGCAAGGTCGGGTTCAAAGACCTATTGCGCTATATCGAAGGGCGCCTCGACGGGGCGCGCATTTTCCGGCAGAAACTAGTCCATGTGCCGTTCGATCTCGATCACCCCTACTGGATCGAGGATGAAAATTTCGACCTGGAGTACCATGTGCGCCATATCGCGCTGCCAAAGCCCGGTGACTGGCGGCAATTGTGTATTCAGATTGCCCGTCTTTATTCCCGTCCACTGGATATGACCAAGCCCTTGTGGGAGTTTACCGTCATCGAGGGCCTCGACAATATCGAAGGCGTTCCGAAAGGCAGTTTCGCCATGCTCCAGAAAATGCACCATGCCGCTATGGATGGAAAATCGGGCCTGGAAATGTCACTTGCACTGCTTGATTCCGATCCCAAGATGAAGCCACGCAATTTCAATCGCAAATGGAAACCGGAATCAGCACCCAGCCCACTAAGCCTGCTCGCTAAAGCTTACATCAATAATGTTCGAAGTCCGATTCGGGGCGCACGTAATTTAACGAACCTATTTTCCATACCGCAGCGAGTGCAGGAAGTACGCAAGCAATTCCCACAACGCGAGGACGCCAAGACTAAAGTGCCCAAAACGCGTTTCGAAAGAAAGATCAGCCCGCATCGCGTTTGGGACGGTCGGTCGTTTCCGATCGCCGACATCAAAACCATCCGCAGTGCATTTCCAGGGGCAACGGTCAACGATGTCATGATTGCGGTCGTTAGTGGTTCAATGCGGAGCTATCTCGATAGCGTGGGCGAGTTGCCCGACACCACCATGAAAGTTGCCGTACCCATTTCCGTGCGCGACGAAAAGGATTCCGATGCCGCGGGCAACCAGGTGTCGGTGATGTTCGTCGGATGCGGGAGCCATTTGCCGGAGGCGGGAGAGAGGCTTAGATTCGTTGTTGAGGAGACAAAGCGCTCCAAGGCCATGTCCGAGGCGGTTGGCGCCAAGACATTAATGGAAGTCAACGGCAGTATGCCCGCCGGATTAATGGCCGCAGGGTTCAAGACGCTGGCACGCTACAAGGTGGCAGGGACGGTGAATCAGGGAATGAACACCTACCTCACCAATGTCCCCGGCGCTCCGGGAAAACTGTACCTTGCCGGCGCCGATGCGGTGACAAGTTTCGGCGCGGGCATATTGATGGAGGGCTGGGGTATTTTTCATACCGCGACCAGCTACGATGGAAAAGTTTACTTGTCTGTGCTGGCAGATCGCGAAGCCCTTCCTGATCCGGCAAATTATGCAAATATGATGCAACAGAGCTTTGATGATCTGCTTGAAGCCGCTAGCAAAAGCAGCACCGAGCAAACGGCAAGGAAAATAGCAAAAGCCAGACCGAGAAAAACCAAAGGCAGCGCCAAGTAAAAGGATTGAATTGACGAAGCAACGATTTAAACTAAATCGATCCATGAATCCAGATGAGATAAACCAATGACTTTCACTAAAAGGCTTAGGCTCGAAAAAACCATGTCTAATGCCAGGAGTTATGCCGAGTGGAGCGAAGCCGCGATAGCGCATGATAGTGTCACCGGCGCCGTAAACTGGAAAAATGCGGATGAAAGCAAAAGCTTTGACTATGTTTCGATAAGAAAGCGACTCCAACGACTTTCTCAATTACAAAAAGTGAATGATAACGCCGGGCTTTTATTTGCGTTGAATGAAGGTATTCATGGCAACATGGATGGCATTGGTAATGAACACCTTTACCGAAAAGCCAAATTTGGTACAAAAGCCCTGATCCAGAAATACACCGACACAACAACAGATAGCCTCAACTATCTGGCAGACCCGAAGGTCAAGGACATTTCGTTTGAGGAAAAACTGGAGTTCTTCCGCCGAGCACAGCATTGCTACGGACATTCGGCACTTCTACTGAGTGGGGCTGGATCATTCCTTTACTTTCATCTCGGGGTAGCCAAGGCATTGTGGGAACAGGGAATGTTGCCAAACATCATGTCGGGTTCCAGCGGCGGTTCAGTGGTAGGTGCGATGCTATGCACCCATAAAGACGATGAAATGGAGCGCTTCTTCGATCCTGAATTCCTGGCAGGCATTTCGAATTCTCACGATCAAGCGGATGAAGGCCTGTTTGGAAGGAACAAACTCCCACCAGCTGAGTATATGCGCGAAGAAATTAGTAGCATAATTCCGGATCTTACGTTTCAGGAAGCCTACGAACTAACCGGTCGCCAACTGAATATTTCAGTGGCGCCGGCGGAGCGGCATCAGAACTCGCGTCTGCTAAACGCTATCGCCTCGCCCAACGTGTGCATTCGCGAGGCGGTTTGTGCCTCCTGCGCGGTCCCAGGCATCTATCCGCCAATTGCCCTTGCTGCGAAAGACGACCATGGTAAGCGGGTGCCTTATTTGCCGAACCGGAAGTGGGCAGATGGTTCTATTACTCATGATCTGCCCGCAAAACGACTGTCTCGCCTCTACGGCGTCAACCATCATATTGTCAGCCAGGCCAATCCGTTGGTCACGCCATTTACCAGTAGTATCACGCCTCAGAGGACTTACCTGTCAGCCATTCGCAACGCAAGCAGGGTAACCATGAAAGCCTGGATCAACGCCAATGCGACTATCATGCAGCGACAACTGTCACGCTTCCCCGCCCTCAATAGCATGACCAACATAGCACTGTCGGTCATGAACCAAAGCTATACAGGTGATATCAATATCATCCGCCCCACGATCTTCTGGAGTCCAGCCAAGATGATCAGCAAACTGGGGCAGAAGGACATAAAGTTTCTTGTGGAACTGGGGGAACGCACAACCTGGCCGAAGATTGAGATGGTCCGCATACAAACCAAAGTCAGCCGGGCCCTTGAGCGGATATTGGTCGAATATGAACACGATCTACTGCATGATCCTGCCCATGTGATGAAAAAGAAAATCGCCTGAAGGCTGGTCTCGGGATCGAATTTACTTCCATACTTGCCATTATTCTGACTTTTGGTAACTACAGTGACCAAAAGAGTTGAATTAATTAAAATGCGCACTATAATTACCATTTTTAACCAATTTAGTAACTGTTGTGATCAGTAAAAAGTCGGAAAAGAGTCGGTCCGCTGTTGTTTTTCCCAAGAACCGACGCCTGTTGGAACAGCTTGGTGAGAACATCAAACTGGCCTGTAAGCGCAGAGGCTATACCCAGGTTTTGATAGCAGAGCGCACCGGACTCAGCCGCCTGACCATTCGCAAAATTGAAAAGGGGGACCCCAGCGTTTCCATCGGCCACTACCTGGCCGTACTCAGCGTCCTCGGCCTGGCTGGTGACTTTGCCAAGGTCGCACTGGACGATGAACTGGGTCATAAGCTGCAGGACATCAAACTGATAGGCAAAAAATCAGGAACACAGCCTTGAGCGAGGGAGCATCCATGAGCCTAGGAGAGCGACCATGAGCACAGAAGTCTTTGTCTTTGCGGACTGGGAGGAGTTCGCGAAAAAAGGCAAAAAAGGAGGCAAAAAAGGGGTCAGACCCCTTTTTTGTGATTTAAACCTTTCCACACATGCTGTTTCTTGATGGCGTTGATACTTCGGACCGCCCAGCCCGCCGGCAGTCCTTGCCAGATGCATGAGACATTCCTTTGCATACTGTGTTTACGTACAGTATGCGCCCCAAAAAGGCCTTCATGCAAACTTTTGGAGTAACTACTCACGCCACCACAGGTTGTAGAGGCCGCGCATGCGCGGCCCGCGGGCTCGCCATGGCGCACCCTTCGGGCACAGGGCCCCTACGGAACTGTGGGCAGCGGTAGGGGCCGCGCCATACCGGCGAGACATGCCTCGCCCCTACGCACCTGCCTGCCGGCGCACCAATTCTCAACCCCGGGCAGAGCAGGGGGGGGGGGGCGAGTAGTTGCCTTTTGGAGTTTATGGGCTAACTCGATTCATGGAACGTGCGTGGAAAGCAAAACCATCAAACATTCCTATCTAATTGATTTTATAGCAGAAATTTATCGGTGTGTGGTTACAGTGGAACCATCCTGTTTTTGAACACCATCATTATTTTTTATCGTACGTGATAAAATATTCTCCAAAGAGCTAACTATGCGCATAATTATCACGTACGATATAATTTTGTTGCTTTGACACCATATGCATGCTATTTTTTACCGTACGGTAATTTTTTATAGGTGCAATATGAGCAAAGACCAGGCGCAATACGGTGCGGTTCGATCGGCTGAAGATCTCGGCAAGCTGGTGCGTGCTCACCGAAAACAACGAAAGCTGACACTGGAAACGATTTCTGGATTGGGCAACCTTAGCACCCGCTTTCTATCTGAATTTGAGCGCGGCAAGGAAACCGCTGAGCTCGGCAAAGTGTTGCAAGCATTACGCACTTTAGGGCTGGAGGTGGTGGCTAAGCCCCGTGGGGGCACGCCATCCAGGCCGCTATCAAAACAGGATGGAGGAAGCCATGCTTGATCCCGATGGCCTTAATGTCTGGAGCGATCAACAACTCGTCGGCTACCTGTGGCGGAACACCCAGGGGCTGATTGGTTTCCGTTACGAAGAGGCATGGCTGGCGCAAGGTGAATTTGCCATCTCCCACACACTGCCTCTGCAACAGCAAGATTTTGCACCGGAAGATGATCTCGCTCACCGCTTTTTCGCCAATCTGCTGCCAGAAGGAGGCGTCCGTGATCAAATAGTTCGCGACCTCAAAATCGCCAATACCGACTTTGATCTGCTCCGGGCCATTGGTGGCGAATGCGCGGGCGCGCTTTCCTTTTTGCAAGCTGAGCATCAACCCTCAAAGGAGCATGGGTACCATAAAGTCTCGGATGAAGAGCTGGCTAATCTGGTTGCCCGCCGTGGCCAGGTCTATACATGGACGGCGAACGAACGCCCTCGACTTTCTCTGGCCGGCGCCCAGGACAAGTGCCCTATTCTGGTTAAAGATGACACCTACTGGTTGCCGAAAAAGGAATCGCCTTCCAGCCATATCCTGAAATTTGAATTGTCCGATTACCGCCACCTGCCCGCCTACGAGACTTTTACGACCCTGCTGGCGGAAGCCATCGGCTTACCCGTCGTCGACATTCAACTGCGCTCGATAGACAACACACACTATGCATTGATTGAACGCTATGATCGACACCCGCTTGAAAATGGCCGGATTGCGAGACTGCATCAGGAAGATTTTTGTCAGGCACTGGGCTTCGGTCACGAGCGTAAATATCAGGAGGATGGTGGGCCAACATTCGCCGATTGTTATCGGCTGGTCCAGGAAGTCTCCACCGACCCCGCCAATGACGTGCAGCATTTGCTGCGCTGGCAAGCCTTCAACCTCCTGGCAGGCAATTCAGATGGCCATGCCAAAAATCTTTCTCTGCTGCACCAGGCCTATGGTGAAGTTCGGTTAGCGCCTTTTTATGACCTTGTTTGTACCCGCGCTATTGAACGGATTGACTATCATCTGGCTTTTTCCGTTGGCGACGAAAGAAACCCGGGTGTTGTAACTTTGAAGCATTGGGATACGCTGGCAAACCAGTGTGGCTTGCGTCCTCAGTTCCTCCGGGATCAAGTTCAGGGTGTGGCTACAGCGCTGCTGGAGAACCTGGAGTCAGTGAGGGAAAAATTTGCAAGTCTTTATGGCGAGTACGCCGCGCTACAACGGGTTGAACAGGTTGTCACTAAACAGTGCCAGCGCACGCTCAACGAATAGAAAAAGGCGCCACTTTATCCCAAGTGGCCAGGGCAAGGAGCCGATAATTGTCGGCGGTATTACTCCTCGTTGGGTAGCAGATTGGTGACAACCGGCTCACCAGAATCGCCAGGACCGACGATCAGCTTCAACGTCACTTCCTCTGCCTCCACCGAATGCCCGTCTTTGGGCACCCGATAGAGCGAGAATTGCAATCGATCACCGGAGTCTTTGCTCGTGCGTATGGCGTAAAACGCCATGAACAACACATCCCACAAACGACCAGACTCATCCTGATACACCTGAAAACGGTTATTTCGCTCCGTCCAGGCAACACAATCACACCAGGCAGCTTTGCGCCAATAGCGGACGCTCATTCACAGGTACACGACACAGGCGCCGAGCTGAGCTGTGTCGCGAGCTCTTCGAGGATGCAGGCTGACTCCGTAAAGGGCAGCTGGGAAGCAACTAACTCTGAGCAGGAGTGACAACATACGTAAGACTCTCCGCATTCACCTGATCCACACATGCGCGAGCAGAAACCCGGCCCGCTGCCGTCGCTGAGGCAGAAACCGATACCCACGCAGTCGGCGTCACTGGTACAAATCGTACCTACACCGGTTTCGGTGATCGGTGGCGCCAGAGGAGGCGTCTCCGTATCCTCACTGCCATCGGGTATGTTGTTAATGAGTGGGTATGTGATCATCGAGTAGTTGTTGGCCAGCGCAGCCAGGCGATGATAGGCGCCGTCACTTCTCGTCTCGTCGGCCAGGAGTGCCTGGAAACCGGCCATGCTCGGCATGTGAACAATATAGGCCTGGTCCCAACTGCGCTCTGTGTCGCCGATGATCACCCCCTGGATATCGAGAGTTGCCGTCGGTCGAGAGCCGATTTCGACCGAGGCGCCACCTCCGGCCTGGTATGCCGCCCACGCCTCGGCGCCGGTACGTTCCGGTTCGTCAGCACCTTCCTCATACTGGGCGATGTCGTGGAAATCCATCACGTGAACAAGCTCGAAGGAAGGGTCATCCTCTGTGGGGGGATAGAGGGGAGGCGGGAATTCAAAGCCCGGTGGTACGGGAGACGGCTGGAGATGAGTGACCATGACAATCGTCTTCTCTACCCCTGCATCCTTGTGCACCGAGCGCGCCTGGAACTCAGGGTCGGTAACCATCGCGAAAAAGGCCGCCGGACAGGGGTACTCGACCAGGGCAATATCCTCCCAGAGGTAATCCCTGCCGTCAATCTGGTTGTCAACCGGGGCATAGAACACGGCCCCGGCGCCAATCGCAGCCAGAAAATCAGTGGGGGAGTAAATCGCGTTCGCCTCACGCCCTGTCAGGTTGGTCTCGCGCCCGTCGCGGTACTCGGCAAATTCCCGGTAGCGAATCAGGTTGAGCATGTAGAATGGCCCACGGGTGGGTTCCGCCACCATGCGTTCGGCCTGTTCGGGGTTGAGTACGCCAGACTCCATGATTCCCCGCCAGATATAGGAATCCTGGATAACCGCCATGTTGCTCGCGTTCTCGCAAATATCCTGAGTCAGTGGCAGCGGCGCCACTGCGGCCGGGTGGGGAACTTCACCCCTATCAACCAGCTCCTGGATAAGCACCGGGCCCTGGAAGGAATCCTGGTTGTCGGATCGAATAACCGTATTGCGCGGCGACAGATTAATGACCAGCTCTGTCGGCGTGGTGTAATCCATCAGCCGCCACCCGTCGGGAATGGCCGCTTCATCGGTATCACGGTTAGCATCCCTGTTGATGCGGAAATACACCAGACCTTCCGGTGAGATGAGCAGTGTCAAAGTACTACCCGCGTTGTAGGTAAGTTCGTGAAATTTCCTCACGCTGGAGCCGGTAAGAATACCTTCTGGGTCCATTGGCCTGCCGGTCTGGACCACGGTCGCAGAGTGCCGCCAGGTGAAACCAAAGAACTCCTGGTCCAGGAACTCGCCTTCATCGGTGGCATCCGGGGAGCGCAGGAAGCGACCACTACCAGAGGCTGCCGGATTGCCACCCTCTCGCGGTTGGTTCTTGATCCATCCATCGGGCACCTCGAGGGCCTCGAACTCTTCCCGCGTGATGTCCGAGCTTATCCATGCTCGCAGGGAGTTCGGGCTCTGAATTTCAATGATTTCAAACCCAACCCGCTGGGCTTCCGGATTCGAATCGTTGCTATCACTACATGCGGTCAGGCAGAAAGGCACAAATAGGCAGAGGAAAAATTTTGATACGGTGACCTTTTTCATAGGTAACTACTCGCCCCCCTGCTCTGTCCGAGGTTGGTACTTAGGGAAAAAAGGGGTCAGAGCCCTTTAATCCTAAAAAAAGGGCTCTGACCCCTTTTTTCTACCCCTTTTTTCTTGCGCAAGACCAGCTTTGGCCTGTGAGCACATAATGGCAAATTGCCCACCTCTTCATCTATCGTAGCGATATAGTCATAGTCCTGCCAGCGCAGATTGACCAGGTCATATCACGGAGGATTAAATCACGAAGATATGCGGGCTAGGCGATATCCAGAATCACCTTGCCGCGCGCCCGGCGTTCGCTCAGGCAGTTGAAGGCTGCAACATATTGTTCGAGCGGAAACACATCCTTGACCATGGGTTTCAGTTTCCCGGCCGAATACAGTTGCAGCAATTGCTCCATGTTTTTCGCATTTTCCGCGGGTTCATGGATGGTGAACGCACCCCAGAACACACCGACAATGGCGCAGCTTTTCAACAGCGGCAGGTTCAGTGGAATTCTGGGTATGTCACCGGCGGCAAATCCAATCACCAGGAAACGGCCGCCACGGGCGATGGCGCGCAGCGCTTGCTCGCTGTAATCACCACCGACCGGATCATAGATCAGGTCCGCGCCGCGGCCCCCGGTGATTTCCTTGACGGTATCTTTCAAACCCTGCTCACTGTAATTGATCAAATGATCGGCGCCGAGTTGCTCCGCCAGGGCCAGTTTTTCCGCCGTACTGGCGGCGGCAATCACGGTGGCGCCCATGGCCTTGCCGATTTCAATTGCCGAAGTGCCGACGCCACCGCCGGCGCCCAGCACCAGCAGGGTTTCACCCTCTCGCAGGGCGCCGCGCTGATTCAAGGCGTACCAGGATGTGGCATAGGTGGTGATAAACCCCGCCGCGGAGCGAAAGTCCATATCCTGGGGCATGAGCACGGCGTGGGTTTCATCCACCAGCATTTTATCGGCCAATGCGCCCTTACCCAGGGCAATGACCCGATCGCCTGTTTTCAGCTCGCCGACACCTTCACCAATAGCGCTGACGATACCCGCGCCTTCACCACCAACCGGGAATGGCAGCGGCTGCCGGTGTTGATACTTGCCGCGAATTTGCAGCACATCCGGAAAATTCAATGCCGCGGCGCGCATGTCGATCAATACCTTGCCGGCCTCCAGTTCGGGAACCGGAACATCGCGCAGCCGCAGATTTTCTTCCGGGCCGAGTTCTTCACACACAACTGAACGCATTATTTTTCCTCCGTAAGCTGCGTACTGACTACCGTCTGGCAGTTTCCATCAAGCTGGGCCAGGCGGCCATTTGGTCCACTCCGGGCATGGCTGGGGTTTGGGTGATCGGCTGGTTTGAACCAATTCAGCGGCAGTCCGGTCCCGCTCACCCACTACTTTCCGCCTTCACGGGAAAGTTATCAAAATAGAACTGGAAGCGCTCGCGCAGACTTTCCGGATCAAGCCCGAACGCCCCCTTCAGATCGTAAATCACACGCCCTACCTTACCGCGAGGGTGGCTGGCGATATAGCCCTGTATTTGCTTTCGAGCCGTGCTGGTCATGGGCAGATCCGCAATCTGGTAAATTCGTTCCGCCATGGCGAAATCGTCGGCCATGAACTGGTGGAATGGCACATCGATACTCTGCTCCAGACCCCAGATATGGCGATCCCTGGCGCAGCCATGCAACAGGTGTTCAACACGGTCTGTCCAGTAAACCGCCAACTCGTCCATCAACACCGACTGGCGGCTAATGCGCTGCCCATAAGCGATAATGTACAGGGTTGACTGGATCACCGACACCGGGTCGCGGAAAGTGATTGGCGCCACCGCATCCGGGAACACCGCTTTCAATACAGGCAACTGCTCCAGGTGTTGCGGGCATTTCAGCACCCAGCGTTTCGGCCGGTAATCGGGCCCGGCGCGCTGGCGGTCCTGCCATTGCAGTATTTTCAGCACGGTTTTCATATATTCGTAATGCGGGGTCTGGTCGGTGGCGTAGTAGTGATCACGCCAACGCGGCAGGTAGCCAAGCCACTCAAAATTGTAGGAAGCGAAATCCGGCCCCATCAACTCCAGCTCTTCATGGATGTGGTCCGGGTCCATGGGGTGCATGGCGGCCACAAAGGGTGAGGTTTTCTGCATCGCGGCCCAGCTCTTGGCGCAGCGTTGGTAACGGGGATCACTACTGTCGGCGGTGGCGGGTTCCCCCGGCATGGGCACCGGCTCGTAGGATTCCCACAATGGCAAGGGACGCAGACGCAGGTCCGCCGCAAGCAGGTTGAGCAGATGGGTAGTGCCGGAACGCGGCAGGCCGGCCACGATGATCGGCGCTTCGATAACTTCCCGATGAATTTCCGGGCGCCTGTTGAGCAGATCCTGAATCAACAGGCGCGAGCGAGCGTACTGCAGCAGCTTGCTGCGTGCAGTCAATCTGCCAAGGCCGGTGAGGCCGGGGTCTCCCCCCCATTCGTCCAATAACAGATTCAGCCGTGTCAGAAAATCTTCCGGGCCGAAATCATCAAGCCCGACCGCCTCGCTCGCCTCGTCAAGTAATCGCCGGCAATCAAAGTTGACTTCCAGCGTTTCGCAATACTCCAGCATGGTCTGCTGCTCGGCGTTCAAAACCGGTTTGGCCAGGTCGGTAATGTAAATATCCTTGGTCATGAACAATTCTCTCGAAAATTTGCGGGAAGCTGCCGGCGCAGCAATCAGGGTAGAGTAACTTCACGCTCCCTGTCACTTGTATCAGGTTCAGGATGTCATTCAAAACTGTTGCAGTTATTGTCAAGCTTGGTGTATGTGGCAGGTGGCATTCCCTTGTCCTGCAATGAAACAGTTACCGAAAAGTGCTCGTGGGAAGTGATTAATCGCCCCGGTAAGAACATTGATGAGCAAGGGTGGGGAGCCGGGCAACCAGATACCGAATTCAAGGCCGGGGGTACTACCGCCAGCATCGATATTCCAGGTTGTTACAGCAATACCCGGTCAAACCAGCACCTTGCGAAAGGTGAGCGACAGGCGGCGCTTTCGCCTTACTCTTTTTTGTTTCTCCACTCCATTGGTCTTCCGCGGAACAAGTTCATTCATTCTTCCCGGTATTTCGTGCGTCCAGCGATAGCGTGCATCGCCGGTGATGACCACCACGCTGCGCCGCTCCAGCAGTTGATTGACTTTTCTCCTTCCGGCCATTTCACGAAATACCATTGCCCAGGATTCCAGTAAACTGATCATGGCGATGCCATCGGCGAAACTTGACTCGGCATCAACGTGTTTGCTGATGCCTTGCTTTCCCACATATTCATTTACGATGAGTTGATCGGGTAGATTAGGCACTACTCCTTTGTCGAACAAACGCCGGGCCAGGACATCGGCCCACTCCGGTAAAGCGCCAAGACGCATGGCCGGGTCTACTTGACGGGACTTGTAGTCGTAGCGCCATCCGTAATGTTGAACGCGCCGTTTGAGTTCCGTGCTCCATGCGCCTTGGTCAATCTCCGCCACAATGTCTTGTTCTTCAGTTGGGTCGAGAAAGTCCGGCAGGTATATGAGGCCGGGAATTTCCGGCAGCGCCCATTTTTCCACCGCCCGGAATGGCGTTTGCGGCTGAGGTGGTTCCGGCAACGTTCCTGCCGCCACGGCGACATGAAGGCGAAAGGATTCTACGTCGAGAACTTCCTCAATGGCATGGTCCGCCGGCAGGCGTAGCGTTACGGCCCCCTGAAAGTCGAGTTCACCATTGCGTATCTTGATCGGGCCGGAAAAGGGCGCCCGGCTGCCTTTCGGGAGATTGATACGCCGGCTACAGCAAGATGACCACCCCAGGTCTCTGGCGACTCGCATGGCCGAACGCTTCACCTCCGTGTCGTCGAAGTTTGCCGAATACCACTTGCCGCGTGTCTTGGCGGACATGAGCGCAACTTCCTTGCCACCCCAGAACAAGATAAATGTATTGGTCTCTCTGCGCCAATGCGGTTGTCCTTCAAATGATGGCCAGGTTATCTCCTTCCCCGAGTGCGTGCGCATAGCATGAACAGCAATAAACTCACGTTGAGCCGCTATTTTCCCGCGAAACAGATTGTCCAATTTTTTGTAGCCATGATGAAGACCGCACAACACTGCTGCCGGCCACCACACCGAGGGCGGCAAATCGGGCCTGTCGTCATACCATGTTTTGAATCGGGTCGGCTGTAGACGAGTCAATACCAACTGGATGGCCATACCGACGGCTGAGGTTTCCGAATTGCCAAATTGAAAGGTGGATTCAGCGCGCAAGATACCGAGAGTAGTACGCAGCCAAGCCGATATTTCATTTTCATGTTTTGATTCGTAGCGCAAACTCGCCGCGGCAATTTTCTGTGCGGTCTCAGCAGGTGCTGCGGGACTGTCCGGCCGCTCCCTGAATACCTCCATGGCAGCCAGCCAGAGGGTGGTCTGCAGATCAAGTTGGGGCAGGTTGTTTGGTGGTTGTAACCAAGGTGGAAACTGTAACCAACCGGCCTTGAGCCGGGCGGCCAGCTCCGTCAAGCGGTCCAGGTCGGGCGAAAGACTCGCCACGAGCATGTCCAACCAGGGCTCAATTCGGGGCACCGCCCACACGGCCATGGTCATGGCGCCTTGCATTGCGTCCACCTCAGGGGGAATGACGAACTTGTCAGCCCCTGCGTCCTGTGGAAGAGGCGGCATTTCGGCTACCTCAGCCATGCTGGGGTCGACCTCGACGATAACCAATTCGTCCGGAAGTTTCACATTCGAGAATTGTCGAGCCAGGCCTGTGAGACGTACGCGCTCTTCCTCCGTTGCCACGGCCAGTTCGGAGATAGCAAAGGTCGGCAGCGGACCCAGCCAATACAATACTGCATCGGAGGGTTCCGTCGCGCCAAGCGCCAGACTTGTCCACTGGCTGCCGCGCAGTGCAGGCATTCTTAGCGACGGTAGTTTCTCGACATCCAGCTTGATCCGGACCGATATCGTATGGTTGCCCCGGTCCGTGTCCTGCTCATCAGCGTAGGCCTCAACTCCCAGCAGGAGACCGGGGCTTGACGGTATCGGACGCAACCAGCCATCCTGGAGCGCATCGAACAACCGTCTGTTATGCGTCGCCAACCCCAACCAGCGCTTATGCGGGACAGCCGGGGCTGCCGTCCGCGGGGTATTCGTTTCGCTCTTCGGAAACCCCATAGGCAGTTGTTCACGGACAAATGTCATGACCGCTCCAGCACATTCGGCCCAGGTAAGGCCGCAATGGCATCGTCGTTCAGGGGATTTTTTCCGTGTACCAGAAACAGGTAGTCACGTGCACGGGAGCACATCATATACATCCCTCGCTTCCCCTCATCATTATAGCAGGGGATGAAACGTTCGAGTTCCAGGATGAACACTGCATCAAATTCCTGTCCCTTCACCGATGCCTTGTTCAGCACAGTCACTCCGTCAGACAGAATATTGATCTGGTCTTCGTTTTTCCTCTGATTGGTGTAAATGTCAACACGTGTCCCAGGCAATTGATTGGAAATAAGTAGGTGCAGGTTTTCGGCAGTGGCATTTCTATTGACGATAACACCGTTATTTCCGCCTCGCGCCTTGCTCCAGTTCGATACGAAGTTGGCTGTGGCCTCCATGCCCTGTAGATAAAGGAGACGGGGGAGTTCTCCGTTGGATGCACGACTCACCTCGGCGGCGGGCAAACGGCCGCTGTGGAAGTGCTCGGCCAATCGCGCTATTTCAGGGGTGTTTCGATGATTCTTGCTCAAGATTATGGGCTCATCCAGCCCCGTTGCCTGCTTGATTTGCTCAAGCGTCGTGCGTTGACTGTTCAGCGCTTGATCGTCATCAGCGAATACAGTTATTGCCTTCGAGACATGGCCGGAAACATACAGAAAAAAACCTTTGGGGAGGTCCTGCCCTTCATCTACCACCAAATGTAACTGGTCACGTTCAGTAACATCCTGTTCGAGGCGGGTGAGCATGGCTGGCCAATTATGCGTGTAGTTATCGTGTTCGTAACTTGGCGGTTCTTCCTTGGTCCGGTTTTTATAGTCATTCCAGATGAATTTATGCATCGTAAAAGATTGCACCTCTTCCTCGTCTATATCGGTCATCAAGGCCAGAAGTCTGCATAGCATACGATTATAGGTGATGATGGAAACTGGGCCATATCCAACCGCCACCATTTGAGCTCGCTGCAGCGCCAGTACGGTTTTACCAGACCCTGGAGGACCGACCACAAACAGAGGCTGATCAAGTGGATACTCAAGTACTTCAAGTTGCTCCTCGACACTTGCGAGTTCCTCATACGTAGGAAGCCGCACCTCAATCTTCCCCAAGTTGTAGAATTTTTTGCTGCTGGCGATGAAACAGAGCGTATCGAAATTCGCGTCTTCTGGGACCGTCCCACCTGTCTATGTCAATCTCTCCAGTATCGTCTGCGTACAAATTGAAGCCCCTGTCGTGCAAGGCTTCACAAAAACCTGGGAACCGAAAATTAGCCCATGGGTATTTTGAGTTCGTGTAGAGAACCGTGACGGGGCCACGCCCGAGCTTGACTAGCAATTCTTCCAGTTGACCGATGAGTGTTACGGCATCCAGTGACGGGCTTGCGAGAAGGTATGAAACGATGACGATCACCGGGCGCCAACCGGGCGGGGAAACCCAGGAAACGGAAGAAATGTCAGCAACCCAGTTTCGGTCTATTTTTGGCGCGCCATCGAAATCGCCCGCGGCGGACGCCAGTTGCTCGCCGAAGGTACGCATCGCGTACGACTTATCCATACCAATGTAATCGAACCGGGCGCAGGCTTCCAGAGCGCCAGCGAATGCCAGCCCGCCAGTGAATGGCCCGCATCCGAGGTCAATGACTATGGCTTCCTCAAGAGGCTTTGTAGCGAAAAGCATGTGAAACGCCGCGGTGAGTTCCTCCAGGTGCCCAAGCTGATTGAAGTAAGCATAGAGTAGGACGCGGTCTTCAGGCGAGAGGTCCTCAAAGGGTTGGTCGAATGCAGCTTGGCCCCATGAAATGGCGTTCAACGCAGCGGTGTGATTCAAACCAAGAAAAGTGTCATCGGTGGAACGTGGGTCACGCTTCACCCGTTCAGTGACCTGTGACTTACGTAGCTCTTTTATCCACTCGGGCAGTCCGCCGGACACCATTTCAGCCTGTTGTATTGAGTACCGTATTGTCTTGAAGTGTAGCGTATAAATGGATTGATGAGGGTTATTACGCTGTGTCTGTCAAAGCAAAGTGTAAATGTGCTATTTTCTGAGAAATACGGATGTCCCACTTTTTCAGGCGACATTTAGTACGTACCCCTTCGGGAGCTGTGTAATGGTTCCTCAACATTTGCGGGGATATAACTCCCCAATTGCTCCATTCGCCATTCGAGAACGCTTTTTGTCGGGTGAAAACGGACTTCTGGTGGTAGCCGGATTGGACGCTGATCAAAACTTGCAAGCCATTTGGCGCCACTATCCTTCTCGGAGGCTTTCTTGATGACCCTCGAGGTATGCCAGCAAAGGTCCGGGCCGGGTGCAATCAGGTGTGCATCCATCGCTTGATGAATGGTGGGCGTCAGCACCATGCCATTTTGCGGGCGGTTATCTGGTTTCTGATGCAGGGGGATAATGTGCGCAGCCTCCAGCAAGGTCCTTCCAACCACGGCTTCAAAACGCCAGCCGGTAGCTGCGCATTGGTATCCGTATGCGCTTAGAACCGCATCCCTGAATTTGGGGTCACGCTTGGATTCAATTTCCCGCCAAATCCTATGGGGTTTGCCCTCAGTGGTTAAGGACAAGTCATTGTTTTCGATTGTCTCAAATTCACGATCTGCTGCCCACTTACTGGCTGCCCGTATTGCAGCCCAGAGTTCTCTTTTGTGGCCAGGCAGCCATGTGTCAATAAGTGCGGCGCGTAGTCGGCGTCGGGCTGTCGGGTCGTCGCGCAGGCAGACATACAGGTCTGGGTCCAGCGACACGAAGTCCGTATCTTGCTGAACTTTGTGGTGGCTGCTGCTGCCTAGCTTGTTGCGAGCCTGCCAAGTGTCCAGAGCTGGGCGGCCAGGCATCAGGTGAAGATTCCAGAATTCCTTTGCATCCAGGAAGACAAAAGGGTAGTACGCCTTCATCCTTTCTCTGGTTTGTACACTTCTTACAATGTCTGAATAGCGGTCAAAACGTTCGAGCAGACGGGGTTCGTAGCGGATAATGTTTTCGTTAATGGCGCCTTGTTCGATGGCTTCGATCACTGCCAGGAGAATGCAAGGTTGATGTGGCGCCTGCCTTATAACATGCTGGTTTCCACGATTAATGTTCAATTTCTTGAATGCGTCTTCGAATTTTTCAATCTTGCCTTCCATCTCCTCCGATTCTACTTGATCGAATCTGCTATATAAAACTCTAGTGTTGTCCAATGCTACATGAGCCTGAACACCCCGTCTGATCCGTCATTGGAGCATGATCGTGACACTACAGACCAAACTCCACCGCACGGTCGACCAATTCAAGGCCTTCCTGGAAGGAAACGAGACGCTCTTCGAATTTCCACAAGACGGGGCAGTTCGCCGACCACCTTCAGCGTAACAGTGGGCGGCCCTTCGAGCGGGTCTACACTGCGGCCGATATCCGTCTGTTGACTGAGGCTGACCAGATCGGAAACCAGATGTGTAGCCCGGCCACCTGCGCGGTGATGCGGCGGCAATTCGAAGTCCTTCGCGAGCTGCGTTTTGAGCGGCTGGCGTACCTCTCCAGTTCGCACCTGTACAACCTGCGAAGTTCCCGTATCTATCGCACCAAGCGCACGGGATGGCATCACACGAAACCGACCACGGAGCGAATCGGTATAGGCCGGTGCCCGGTGGCCGGCCCGGTTTGTCCACATCGACACCGTCCACCAGGGCGACTGGGATAGCGATAAAGGCATCCATGTATGGGAAATAGGAGAACTGAACCCTTGCAAGTGGACCAGTGTTTATTGCGCCAATAGCACGTAGCAGGTAATCGTGGCGGTTGCTATCAGTGCGCCGGCCGCCCTGGCGTAGCGCCAGGGCTCCAGATTCAGAGTTGCCGGGCTGACCGCGGGCGCAGCCTCCACCGCCTGACCGCGGCCACGATAACTGAAGGCCGCGAGAAGCAGCAGGGTCACCAGGAAAACGACGGCCAGCGTATGCAAAAAATGCATGGGCTCCGACAAGTTGAAAAGTTGCATCATGAACGCCTGGTAGGCGTCACCGTAGACGAAGTTCAGTAAATAAAACAATGCGGGCCCGGCCAGCAAGCCGATCTTTGCCGCCCTGGCCTTGACGAAGCGGGTCATCAGCCCACCCAGGATGACCGCCAGCATGGGGCCGAAAAAGGTCGCGTTGATCTGTTGCAGATAAATGTACAAGCTGCCCGATGTGTCGATCGATGGCGCCACCAGCATGGCGGCCAGCGCCAGTATGGCGCTGACCAGGCGGCCGACCCTAACCTGGTTTCTTCCCGATGAAGCGGGATTGATGACCGTGCGGTAGATACCTTCACTGAATAGTGTGGCCGCACTGTTCAACACACTGTTGAAGGTACTGAGCACCGCTCCGACCATCACCGCCGCAAAAAAGCCGGTCAACACCGTCGGCAATACAGTGCGCACCAACATGGGATAGGCCTGCAGATAGTCATCACTACTCAGGGTGTCCTTGAACATGTGATAGGCGATGACGCCCGGCAACACGATGGCGACCGGCGCGAGCAGTTTGAAGGCCGCTGCAATGAGTACGCCCTTTTGCGCCTCCTTGAGGTTTCTGGCGCCGAGTACGCGTTGCATGATGGACTGATTGGCGCACCAGAAGAAAACCTGGTTGACGATCATGCCGGTAAACAACACCCCGAACGGCAGGAATGAACCCGGCTCGTCGCCGGTGACATCGAACTTTTCATGCTCCTGTGTGTAGACCTGGTCAAGACCGGCGATCACACTGCCGTCGCCGATCATGTTGAGCGCCAGTACCGGGATGAGCAGGCCGGCCAGCAGGAAGCCGACACCGTTAATGGTGTCCGAAATTGCGACCGCCTTGAGGCCGCCGAATATCGCATAGGCCGAGCCGAGTACGCCGATTCCCCAGACCATGAACCACTTGGCCCGCGCTGCGCTGACGCCAAAGGACTCAGATACCTGGAACAGGCTCTCCAGCCCTTCGGCGCCGAACAACAAAACCACCGGCAATATCGCAATCGAGTACGAGAACAGGAACAGCAGGGAGGCGATGACCCTGGTTTGATTGTCGAAGCGCCGCGCCAGAAACTCCGGAATGGTGGTTAACCCGATGCCCAGGTACTTGGGCAGGAAATACAGCGCCGCCAGCACCATGGCCAGCGCGGCGGTGGTCTCCCACGCCATCACCGCAATGGTGTGATTGAACGCGTCGCCATTGAGACCAATCAAGTGCTCGGTCGACAGATTGGTGAGCATCAATGAACCCGCTATCACCCAGGCAGTCAGGCTCCTGCCGGCGAGAAAGTAGGCCTCGGACGAATCCATGCGGTCCTTGCGCGTCAGCCACCAGGAAATCCCGGCGACGCTTGCAGTGAATGCCAGAAATGAAATTGCCGCAATCATGGCGGCATCAATGCAGGTGTGAACGCCGCTTGAACTGGTAGACGTAGCTGACTGTGACCTCCGAGCCGCCGTCCTCCGGGACTGTCATCATCCTGACTTCGGCGCTGTCTCCCTGCAGCGTCAGGTGTGAAAACCCCCACAGCAGGCCCTCGGCCATCACTGTTTTGTGTTCCGGGTAGTTTCGCTCCTGGTGCCGCATGAAGGCCGTATTTACCGGCCGCTGTTTCGAGGCCGCCCCGGATACGATTTGCACCAGGGGCAGTGCGCTTGCTTCGCCAAGCACCGCCGCGCAGCTATCCGTGTGAATCTCCAGGGTGTGATCGTGACCGGCAAGGTAGGCATCGGCGTAGCGGCACATGGCCGGCAGGATCAATTCGCGCAAAACCCTGGCCTGTTCGAACTTGCTGCCGGACGAAGACCAGATCGGATGGTGTGCGACGACGAATTTCCATTTGGCGGTTGAAGCCTTGAGCGCGGCTTCCAACCACCCTGGCTGGGCGCGCTCGGCATCGGTCATTGGCTCGACGGCATAATCCGGTTCGGCGATTTCGTCCGTGATCATCTCGGAACCGTCATCATTGAGGTAATCCTCGCGCACCGTGGTAGCGGCGAGGATCATGCTGGTATCAATGATGAACAGCTCGATTTCACCATTACCGGCGGCTGGTTTGACCGAGTAATACGGGCCATCAATGTAGAAACCGCCGGCTTTTTGCAGGTATTCAATTTGAGCGAAACCACCCTCGCGGGAAGTTTCCCAGTCATGATTGCCGAGCGTCACATAGGTGGTATACGACTCAGGAGTTGTCACCAGCTTGCCAAAAGGGCCGGAAAGCATGTCCTCGAAGCGCTGCGCGTCATCAAACCCGTCGGCGCCGAGGGTCGCGCCACTCGGATAAATGTTGTCGCCAAGCATCAGGCCAAAATCGCAAGTAGCGGCTTCGGCGCAGAAGCGCCGCATTGCCGCAGCTACCCGGTGTATTCCCGTTGCCGGCACAGTGCCCCCGGTAATGGGCGAGACTGCGCTGGGCCGCGCTTCGAATTCTTCCTCGGGGCGTTTGTCCTCCAGCCATTTTTTCCATTCGTTTTGCCGGTAGTCTGCATCATTGAAAAGGTCGTCGTAATCGTCCTCATCGGGGTAGTTGAGGTGATAGCCGCTGTCACCGAAAATCAGCACCCCGATGCCAGGGGATTGCGGTTGATCATCTGTAGCCGGCGGGGCGCAGGATTGTAGGGCCATGGCAAAAACCATGAGCGGTGTTATCGTCAAGCTCAGCCCAAAGGCTGGTTTTTTTTGAGAAGTTTGCTTCATGAACAGTGTCCTGTGGTCAGATTGGCAAAAACTGCAAGTTAGAATATCTGTTCCTATTATAATCAAAACTAGAATATTTTTTCCGTTACCTGCGATACTATACTTTCAGCGCCCGTCAACAATATGGAAGGATATTTCCTTATGCAATCCAGGAGCTTACCCTTTTTCCTGCCCGCATTGCTGTCGGCTTTACTGACAGCCTGCCAGGGCGATGAAAATCCCGGCCCACCAGAGGACGCAGACTCCGGCCTGCCTGCCGCGGCCGCGCCGCTGGCTGAGACGACCCCGGCACTGGCGGGAGCGGCCAACGATGCGGCGATCTTGATTGATGAGCAGCAACCGCGGCGCAGCCTGATTCTGGGCAGCGGGCTTGAAATTTATGACTTTGGTGGAACACGCATCGATGTGGTGGACCAGCGCCAGATCAGTCTGGTCGATGTCCGCTACCAGTTTCCCCTGGCCGGAAGCACTGTCAGCCTGATCGCCGCCTACGATGCCGCGGCGGCGGAACTGGTCGCCTACAGCCTTGATCCGGAGCAGCAAAAGCTGCGCGAAATCAGCGCCGGGCCGCTGCCCCTGGAGGCGGAGGTCGAAGGTCTGTGTTTATACCGGAGTCCCCTTTCCGGAAAGTTCTACGCCTTCGCCGCCGGCGACGGTGTGCTTCAACAATGGGAGTTTTTTGACCAGGGCGGCGCCGTTTCGGCGCGCCGGGTTCGCAATGTTCCGGTTGGATTGGGCATTGGTCACTGCGCAGTGCACGATCGCAGTTCCAGCGTGTATTTTTCCCTGGAGACTGTCGGCGTGTTCCGGCTGAATGCCGAGCCGGAATCCGGCGCCGAGATGCAAATCGTTGATGTTGCGCAGCCATTTGGTCATTTCGCCGGTGACATCAAGGGCATCGCCATCCACGAACAGGAAGACGGCGGCCACCTGATCGTCTCGGATGCCGATGCCGGCCGCCTGCAATTTTACCATCTGAACACACTGCAACACGCCGGGACTGTCGCCATTGACAGCGTCGAGGACGCGGAAGGCATTGCCGCGACCAGCATGAGCGTAACGGGCGGCGCCGGCGGCGGCCTGCTGGTGCTAAGCGATGACGCTGAGCCCGCCAATTACAAGATCATTGCCTGGAACAGCATTGTGGATGCTCTCGGTCTGGCTGTGGGCGCCAGCCACGATCCCACGATTGCAGCGCGGGGCAATTCGGTCACGGTAAGCGCCAGTGTGGAGACCGAGCCGGTGGCCAGTTTCGGTGATGCGGCGGATGACCCGGCGATCTGGGTACACCCCGATGACCCGGAACTGAGTCTCGTGATCGGCTCCCAGAAGAAACGCGGCATCAATGTCTACGACCTGTCGGGAAAACTGCTGCAATCGCGCGCCGACGGACGCATCAACAATGTCGACCTGCGTTATGGCTTCCGTTTGAATGACCAGCCGGTTGCCGTGGTAACAGGCAGCAATCGCAGCACCGACAGCATCAGTGTCTATATTGTCGATAAGGATACTCGCACCTTAACCGAGGCCGCCGCGGGCGTAATCGATACGGGAATGACAGATCCGTACGGACTGTGCATGTACCGCAGCGCCGCTTCCGGCCTCTATTACGTGTTCGTCAATGACACCAGTGGCCTGGTCAGGCAGTGGCAGCTTGCCGACAACGGTCAGCAACGGATCGGCATGAGCCTGGTCAGAGAGTTCCAGGTCGGCTCACAGACCGAAGGCTGCGTTGCCGATGACGACACCGGCGACCTGTACATCGGCGAGGAAAATGTCGGGATCTGGAAGTACTCGGCCGAGCCCGGCGCCGGCAACGCCAGAACGTTT
>JAPOQD010000072.1 GCA_026710905.1 Halieaceae bacterium | reverse complement strand
TAGCCCGCATATCTCACCAACGTTTGTCGCGAGGGCGTTGCAGCGCCGCTGTGGCGGGGCGCACGGACGGAAAGACGCTGAAGGCTGTAGGGGTCGCACATGTGCGACCCGCGGGCCGTGTGCCCGAAGGGTGCTTGCCATGGCAAGCTCCGGCGCACGGTCTCCAGGGGGGAGCCTTCCGATCGGTACTCGTTGATCCGCTGCTAGTCGGTTACCGTCGGTTGTACGGCGCAGGCTGCTAGCGCCTGCACTACCCGATCGCGAATTTCGGTAACTGAGCCCACCCCCTCAACCCGGTGGTAAGCAGGTCGTACCGCAGCGTCCAGGTGGGCGTAAAAGTCTATCAACGGAGCGGTCTGGCCGTGGTAAACGCGGAGGCGGGCGCGTACCGTCGCCTCCTGGTCGTCATCGCGTTGTATCAGCGGTTCTCCGGTTTCGTCATCAAGCCCTGAGCACTTGGGAGGATTGTGTTCGGTGTGATAAACCCGGCCGGACCGCTCGTGGATGCGGCGGCCACTCAATCGCGACACGATTTCCTGGTCCGCCACTGCAATTTCCACAACGTGGTCTATCGTCACACCTGCGTCGATCATGGCCTGCGCCTGGGGGATGGTGCGTGGAAAACCGTCAAACAGAAAACCTCGTGCGCAGTCCGCTTGTTGGATACGCTGTTTGACCAGTCCAATAATTATCTCATCGGAAACCAGCGCCCCGGAATCCATTACCGCCCTGGCCCGCAAACCCAGTTCACTACCTTCCTTGACGGCGGCCCGCAACATGTCGCCGGTGGAAATCTGTGGGATGGCGTATTCTTCACAGATGAACCTGGCCTGAGTGCCCTTGCCGGCGCCGGGAGCGCCCAGCAGAATCAATCGCATGTGGAAGTCACCGCCCGTTGCTTGCGGGACACCTTACACAGGCGATTGCGGCTCGGCAAGACCCGCCTGTTTGACCTGCTCCCACAGTTCATCCATGCGCTCAAGACTTGCTTCTTCAAGCGACTCGCCGGCCTCGGCCAAGTACTGCTCGACCAGGCCAAAACGCCGCTCGAACTTTTGTGTCGACCTGCGCAAGGCTGCTTCGGCATCAATGCCGGCGTGACGCGCCAGGTTTACGCAGCTAAACAACAAGTCGCCGAGTTCCTCTTCGCGACGTTGCTGAGATTGCCCTTGGGCTGTCCGATACTCCACCAGTTCTTCTTCGATTTTGGCCAGTACACCGGTCTCGGAATCCCAGTCAAAGCCTACCCTCGCCACCCTTTGTTGCACCTTTCGGGCACGACTCAGGGCCGGAAGTACTTTCGGAATATCATCGAGTATACCCGCTTGCCGCCGCGCCTCCCGCTCACTCTGCTTGATGGTTTCCCAATTTCGCTTGACTTCGATAACGCTGGTGGATGTGGACCGGTCCACCACTCCATCAATGTCACCGGAAGGGAATACGTGGGGATGACGGCGTACCAGTTTTTCCACCAGCGTGTGGACAATATCAGTGAAATCAAAGAGTTGCAGTTCTGCCCCCAACTGAGCATAGAAAATCACCTGGAACAGGACATCCCCCAACTCTTCGCGCACATGCACAAAGTCACCCTGTTCAATCGCTTCCACCAGTTCATGCGCCTCTTCCAGGGTGGCGGGCGCGATACTGCGAAAATCCTGCTGCAAATCCCAGGCGCAACCACGCTGCGGGTCGCGCAAGCGGCGCATCACTCGCAGCAAGCTGTCAAGATCATGGCGTGGCTGGTCAGTGTCCATCATTGCGTCCGCGTGGTTTGGAAATCACCAGATCCCTCGCGGCATCCAGGACCTCGCTGGAACTCAGTTCACCACAACCGACCGCGGCGTACATATCGTCAACGGTGTTCTGCTGTACTTTTTTCGCCACGCGCCGGTAATCGATACTGGTCAGAGACAGACGTTTGAACTCTCTTGCCAACAAACGCTGGCCGGCATCCACATTGTCTTCCCGCGCCTGACTCCTGAACCACTGCTGTACCCGGGCCCTGGCCCGAGATGTTTTCAGGTAGCCGGCTTCCGGTTGCAACCACTTGCGCCGTGGAGAACCTTTTCTGCCTGTTACGATTTCCACACGCTGCCCGGTTTGCAGCCGATAATTGAGAGGAACAATTCTGCCGTCGACCTTGGCGCCACGGCAACTGTGGCCTACTTCGGTATGCACGTGATAGGCGAAATCCAACGGGGTGGCGCCGGCGGCCAGATTAACCACATCGCCGGCGGGGGTGAAAACATAAATGCGCTCCTCGGCCAGGTCCAGGTCGAGCTGCTCCACAAGTTGGAAGGAATCACCCGTTGCTTCACGCCAATTCAGCATGTTTTGCAACCAGGCCAGTTTGTCTTCGTAACTGCGGGCCATCCAACTTTCGCTGCCTGGGTCTTTATAGTTCCAGTGGGCGCAGACGCCAAGCTCCGCCTGTTCATCCATTTCGAAGCTGCGAATCTGGATTTCAAGAATCTTTCCCTCCGGCCCGATCACGGCGGTATGCAGTGAGCGATATCCGTTTTCCTTGGGGTTGGCGATGTAATCGTCAAGTTCATTGGGAATGATTCGCCACAGCCCGTGCACCACACCGAGTGCGTCGTAACAACCGGCGCTGTCCGCCGCCAGGATACGCAAGGCATGGATATCATAAATCTGGGAAAAGCCGAGGCCCTTGCGCTGCATCTTTCTCCATATGCTGTAGATGTGTTTGGAGCGGCCCACCAATTCAGCCTGGATGCCGTGTTCCGCCAGGGCCGTCTCGAGGCGAGTTCGAGCGAGTTCGATAAAATCATCCCGTTGCACTCGTTTGCCGTCCAGCAGTTTGGCGATTTTTCTATAAATTTCGGGATACAGGTAACGAAACGAAAGATCCTCAAGCTCCCACTTGAGCTGTCCAATCCCCAGGCGGTGCGCCAGCGGGACATAAAAGTCGAACACCTCCCGGGCGATGCCTTCACGGCGCAGGGTGTCATTTTTCGCCATGCGGACGGCGCATGCTCGCTCCGCCAACTTGATGAAAACTACCCGGACATCATCAACCATGGCGATCAACATCTTGCGGATATTGTCCTTTTGTGCATCCGCCTGCCCCAGCACCGGCGCTTCCCGGTCATTCTTCAACTCGGACAATGCAGAAATTCGCAGGACACCCCCCACCAGCGCGGCGACCCCAGCGCCAAATTGTTGCTCAATATCATTCAGAAACAGGCGCTGTTCGCACACACTGCGATAGAGCATGCCGGCCACCATGCTCTCCGCATCCATGTGCAATTGCGCCAAGGTGTGGGCAATCTCGAATCCTGCCCGGTAGGGATCAATGTCCCTGGCCCAATCATCACCCACACGTCCAGTGACCGAACTACTTTCCAGTACCAATTGCCCGGCCTGTAACAGGCCTGGTTTTTCCACTTCGGCGGGTAAGGTCTCGACCCAGGCCGGCAAATCGAAACCGGCGGCATCGACACTGCCACGGGCGCTAACCATTGCCGCCTCCGGCGCCGAACAGTTCGCGGCTCTTCAGCGGCTTTTCTCCAAGGCGCCCGGCCAATGCGGCCCGCATAAGCCGCTTGGCGCAATGACGACTCGACGTATCGAAAACCCCGTCGCCGAGCTTGAGCAAATCCTCACCCTGGAAAGTGGCGCCGCCCGCCACCCTGTCGGCCGCCTGAATCAGTCCATGCTCGTGGTGAAACAGATACTGCCGGCTCGCCTCAACCGGCCCGCCACTCAAACCATCGACACTCAGTTCAAAGCCGTATCCGAGTTCTTCCAACAGACGAAACTCGAACTGTCTCAACACCGGCTCAAAGTCCTCAACCCCACAGAGCTGCGACAAGGTCTGTTCGTAGAAGTAAAACAAGCGCGGATGAGGGTCATCGTGGTGCATCAGGCGGTTCATCAATTCATTTACATACAGGCCACAAAAGATGCGCCGCCCACGCAGCGCCAACGCTGAGCTGCGCGGTTCACAGCCGGTTGCCGTGCGCAAACTGGAGCGGCCACTCCAGGAACACAACAAGGGGACGAACGGTTGCCACAGAGCCGCACCACCCCGGGAAGGCCCACCGCGTCGGGATCTGACACCCTTGGCGAGCAGGGATACCCGGCCGTGCTCGGCGCCGAACAATTCTACCAACAGGGAACTGTCCCGGTACGGCCGGGTGTGCAGGACATACGCGGGTTGCAGTAAAACACGCATGCAGGCTGATCCTATTCCCGGTAACCAAGGCTGTGCAGGGCGCGCTGATCGTCCGACCAGCCGGACTTGACCTTCGCCCAAAGGCGCAGCATAACTTGCGATTCGAACAGGGATTCCATATCGCCACGCGCCTCGGTACCGATGGAACGCAAGCGCCCGCCCTTGTTGCCGATCAGGATATGTTTCTGGCCCTCTCGCTCAACCAGGATCAACGCGTCGATATGCAGCACCTTACCCTGCTGTTTGAACTGCTCAATTTCCACCGTCGCTGCATAGGGCAGTTCATCCCCCAACTGGCGAGTAATCTTCTCCCGCACCAATTCGGCAGCAAGAAAGCGACGGCTACGGTCGGTGAGTTGGGTAGCGGGGAAAAAATGTCCGCCCCGGGGCAGTTCGGCGCTGATCACTGCCTCCAGTTGCTCCATATTGTGTTGCCGCAAAGCGGATACCGGCACAATATCCCGGAAGGAATGGCGTGCCGCCAGGACCTGGATGTGTGGCAGCAGTTGTTCCTTGTCCGCCAACAGATCCACTTTATTGATGGCCAGAAAGCTGGACGAACGAACCTTTTTCAGTTCGCCAAGCACCAGTTCGTCTTCCTCCGTCCAGCGGGTCCGGTCCACCACCATCACCACCACATCCACATCGCGTATAGCCTGGCCGGCCGCCTGGTTCATATAGCGGTTTATGGCCCTGGGTTCACGTATGTGCAAGCCCGGAGTGTCAACGTAAATGATCTGGGTTTCCGCCCTGGTCTTGATCCCCAGTATTTGATGACGAGTAGTCTGAGGCTTGCGAGAGGTGATACTGAGCTTTTGACCCAGAAAATGATTGAGCAGTGTCGATTTCCCCACATTGGGCCGACCCACGATCGCCACATAACCACTGCGCTGTTGCTCAGCCTTTTTCATTCCCTTCCTGCAGCGCCTGCAATGCCCGGCCAGCGGCTTCCTGTTCCGCCTTGCGGCGGCTGAAGGCCTTTCCGGTCAGGCTCAGCTTGAATTCCGGCAGATCGCAACGCACCAAAAACTCCTGGCAGTGGCTGCCACCGGTAACCTGTTCCAGTTGGTAGTGTGGCAAGGGCTGGCCACGGCCCTGTAAAAACTCCTGTAACCGGGTCTTGCTGTCTTTCCCCACGCCATGCGCCGGCAGGGCATCGAGGCGCGGCCTGAACCATTCCAGCAGCACCGGGCGGCACTGTTTCAAATCGCCGTCCAACAACATCGCGCCAACCACCGCTTCCAGCGTATCGGCCAGAATGGAATCCTGATGCCTGCCGCCATTCTTAAAGGCCCCTGGACCCAGCTTGATCATGTCGCCCAAATTCAGTTCTCTGGCCAGCTCGGCCAGGGCGCCTCCATTCACCATGGCGGCCCTGGTGCGAGTCATTTCGCCCTCGCTGGCACTGCCAAATTCCAGGTACAGGAACTCGGTGATCAGGTAGTTGATTACCGAGTCACCGAGGAACTCCAGACGTTCGTTGTTGCGAGCGCCACAACTGCGGTGAGTCAGCGCCAGTTCCAACAGGGCCTGATCTCCAAACTGATAGCCCAGCCGATTTTGCAGTTCAACCATACCGGCCAGCATTTCTCGACGCCTACTTGATCCAGCGCACGTGCTGGAAACTGGGTAGTGAGAAGAACTCATCCCAGTGCATCCAGACCGCGAAAGCCTTGCCCACAATATCCCGCTCTCGCACCTGGCCCCAATACCGGCTGTCCTGGCTGTCGTCGCGGTTATCACCCATCATGAAATAGTGTCCGGGTTTTACCGTTACGGTAAAGTCACGGCCGGGTCGCAGCAGATCGGTTCGCACCTGGTGCTCGATACCGCTCACCTGTTCCCTGTTGATTTGGTAGCGCGGCCGGGACGGTGGCAACTGGGCCAGTAACTGCTGGGTATATTCGATTTCATTGACAAACAATTTCTTGCCGGTATAGCGCACTGTATCGCCGGGCAAGCCGATTACTCGCTTGATGAAATACGTATCATTCTTGTGGGGCGGGAAGAACACCATCACGTCGCCCCGTTGCGGCGAATTGATTGCCAATACCCTGGTCCGAAGCACCGGCAACCGCAGACCGTAGGTATACTTGTTGACCAGAATGTAGTCACCCGTATCCAGGGTGGGAACCATCGAGCGTGAGGGAATCTGGAAGGGTTCCACCAGAAAGGAACGCAATAACAGAACCAGCAAAAAAACCGGAAACAGGGATTTGGCGTATTCCACCACCAGGGGTTCGTTGCCAGCCTGCCGCCGGCGTCGACGGTACTCCTGTTGGTGGGGACTTCCGGCTTCCTCCCGAAGTGGAAAATCGCTCTGAAGCTGGGCCAGGGCGCGCTGCCGCCGAGGCGCCAATAGCAGGCCATCCGCCAGCCAGAGCAACCCGCTGGCCGCCGTCAAGACCACCAGAATCAAGGGAAAATCCATATTCATAGTCCAAACAACTCCATTAACGGCCGGTCTTCAAAACGGCCAGAAAGGCCGCCTGCGGAATTTCTACCTTGCCCACCTGCTTCATGCGTTTCTTGCCTGCCTTCTGCTTTTCCAGCAGTTTGCGCTTGCGTGTCACGTCGCCGCCATAACATTTTGCGGTAACGTTTTTGCGCAGGGCTTTGACCGTTTGACGAGCCACGATCCTGGAACCTACCGCGGCCTGTATCGCGACCTCGAACATCTGCCGGGGAATCAACTCCTTCATTTTTTCCGTCAAGGCCCGGCCCCGCCATTGTACCTGATCGGCATGCACGATAATGGCCAGCGCATCCACCCGCTCAGAATTGATCAACACCTCCAGTTTGACCAGGTCAGCCTTCTGGAAACGTACGAAACCATAATCCAGAGAGGCATAGCCGCGACTAACCGACTTGAGCCGGTCAAAAAAATCCGTAACCACCTCCGACATGGGCAACTCGTAAGTCACGGCCACCTGCTGCCCCAGAAATTGCATGTCCATTTGCACTCCGCGTTTTTCCGAACAAAGCTGCAGGACATTGCCCAGATGCTCCTGCGGGGTAAGGATATTGGCCTGCACAATGGGTTCCCGCATCTCTTCGATATCGGCGGGTGCGGGCAGACAGGAGGGATTGTCTATAGCGGCCACCGTCCCATCCCTGAGCAGCACCTCATAGACTACTGTTGGCGCCGTGGTAATCAGGTCCAGATCGTATTCCCGCTCCAGACGCTCCTGGATGATCTCCATGTGCAACAGGCCCAGGAAGCCGCAACGAAAGCCAAAACCCAATGCTGTGGATGTTTCCGGCTCGTAGAACAGGGAGGCGTCATTCAGAGTCAATTTGCCCAGCGCGTCGCGAAAATCTTCGTAATCGTCAGAACTGATGGTGAAGATACCCGCATAGACCTGCGGCTTGACCAGTTTGAATCCCGGCAGGGCTTCAACTTCCGTACTCGCTGCGTGAATCAGCGTATCGCCCACCGGAGCGCCGTGGATCTCCTTGATTCCTGCGACGACAAATCCCACTTCACCAGCTTGCAGTATCCCCGTTTCAACCCGCTTGGGAGTGAAAACACCGACACTGTCGACGACATGAACTCGACCCATGCTTTTGGCCACGATCTTGTCGCCACTGCGCAATACCCCGTGTTTTACACGCACCAGCGAGACGATACCAAGGTAATTATCGAACCGGCTGTCGATAATCAAAGCTTGCAGGGGCGCCCGCACATCTCCGGTGGGCGCAGGGATGGTAGCTACCAGATGTTCCAGCAGCGCATCCACTCCCCGGCCGGACTTGGCGCTGACCTCAAGAGCATGGCTGGCTTCAATTCCGATAATTTCCTCGATTTCCCGCTTGACTCGCTCCGGTTCGGCCTGGGGCAGGTCCATCTTGTTGAGTATGGGTAACACCTCCAGGCCTTGTTCCAGTGCGGTATAGCAATTGGCCACGGACTGGGCCTCCACTCCCTGGCCGGCATCCACCACCAACAGGGCGCCTTCGCAGGCGGCCAGGGAGCGCGACACCTCATAGGAAAAATCCACGTGCCCCGGCGTATCGATGAAGTTCAATTGATAGGTTTGACCGTCTCTGGCCGGGTAATTGAGGGTTACACTCTGGGCCTTGATGGTAATACCGCGCTCGCGCTCAAGATCCATTGAGTCCAGCACTTGTTCGGCCATTTCCCGGTCACTCAAGCCGCCGCAGATTTGTATGAAGCGGTCCGCCAGGGTTGATTTGCCGTGATCAATGTGTGCGATGATCGAAAAGTTGCGTATCCGACCCAGCTCGCTCACCGGCCTGACCCGCAGCTTGCGCCCGTCCTGGTGAAGAGTGCATCCGGATCTGTTTTTACCTTGCTAACGCCGGGGAGAAACCCAGGCCGGGCCACGGATGACCGGCCTGAAAAAAGAAAAACAGTCCTTGACCCGGATATGGCAACCGCAGCAGAAGGTTGGCCCCATTTGCGGGTTACCTCTCCCATGGCCCACAATTGGTGCGCCCTGATGAGTTGGTCCATCAATCAAGCTTCAAACCGATAAACAGCGGCGCCCCTTGCCGAATCACCCGCAATGGCACCGACTGGCCGGGTTGCAACTTGTCCAGGCTGCGCTCATAGGCTGCCAGGGTATGGATCGGGCTGGAGCCCACTCTGGTGATTACATCCCCGCGCAGAATGCCCCCCCGGCCAGCAGGTTCTCCCGGAATCACCTGTACCACCACCACACCGCCATTGATACCCAAACGCTGCAACAGTGGCTGAGCGGCTTCCTCAACCACCAAACCCAGCGGGCCGCCGGAGCTTCCCGAATCGGCTTTGGCCAGTACACTGGGGTTCTCATCCGCACCCAAACCGCCGACTTCAACGTTCATGGTAATGCGTTTTCCGTCGCGCACAATCTTCATTTCCACCACGGACCCCGGACGGACCAGCCCCACCACATGTGGAAGGTCCGAGGAGCGCTGAATCGGTTGGCCGTCAAATTCGACGATAATATCTCCGGCTTGCACTTCACTCTGTTCGGCTGGCCCCCCGGGCTGTAACTGGGATATCAATGCGCCCACCGGTTTATCCAGACCGAAGGATTCAGCCAGGTTCTTGTCTACATCCTGAATGGTCACTCCGAGCCAGCCGCGGGTAACCTGGCCGGAATCCTTGAGTTGCTCGACAACGTTCACCACCACGCTCACGGGAACTGCAAAAGAGAGGCCGATTGAGCCGCCGCTGCGGGTATAGATCTGGGAATTCACACCCACCACTTCACCCGCAAGATTAAATAGAGGGCCACCGGAATTACCGGGGTTGATTGCGACGTCCGTTTGAATGAACGGTACATAATTGTCATTACCCTGTCTGGGCAAACTTCGTCCCTTGGCGCTGACAATGCCGGCTGTCGCCGAGTAGTCCAGGCCAAACGGCGAGCCGATGGCCAACACCCACTCACCAACTTCCAATTCGCCGGGAGCGCCCAGGGTCAGCACCGGCAAACCGGTGGCGTCCACTCTCAGTAGAGCCAGATCGGATCGAGGGTCCAACCCGATAACTTCAGCTTCGAATTCGCGGCGGTCAATAAGCCGTACAGTAATCGTTTTGGCGTCCTCGACCACATGATGGTTGGTCACAATGTAGCCGTCCCCGGAAATGATGAAGCCGGAACCCATGGATTGGCGTTGTCGCTGCGGGGAGTCGCGAAACTCAAAGTAACGCCGCAGATATTCGGGAATCTGCTGATTCTCAAACGGATCACCCCGGGATTCCTTTCTGGATTTATAGGCCACCAGAATCTTGACCACCGCAGGGGAGTTCTTCTCGATAATCGACTTGAAATCCGGCAACTCGGCGGCCTGGGCAGCCAGAGTAAATGCCGACAGTAACAATGCACTGAGCATTGCCGTTACACACTTGTGCATAAGCTGCCCTCGGGTGTCCTTTCCAATGTTCAGACTTGCTGTAAAGCTGAAGCGGAAGGCTCCGCGGTCACCAGGCCCAACAGACGGGGCTGCGATTGCAGATCATCCCGGTGTATCTTCTCCTGCCGGCGCAACAGTACGATCCGGGCCCCAACCCCCGCCAAGGCGCCGCACACGGCTCCCCAGTCGCCGCCAGCCAGTAATTGACTCGCCGCCGCAGCCCCCAGCAAGGTGAGCAGAAGCGGCATCATGTAAACCAGTAATGAGCCTCGTAGTATCACCTGCTCGGGAATGGCGATACGCACCTGATCATCGAGTTGGTAGCGACGTTCGCCATGACCACCCACCAACAGTACCCGGAGATAATGATCACGGCGACCGCCCAACTGGTTCAGCAGGCCGTGTCCGCAGCCTTGCCGGGCGCTGCAATTCCCGCAAGTACTTTGACGAATGGTCTGCACCCACAGACTATCGCTCTCGACCGCGACCACGCGCCCGGTTTCAGTGAGCATCCTCAAGTACCGCCGAGAGGCTTGCTCTATTGAAAATCATGACGAAAATCCGCCCTTGCCCATAGCTTCCATCAAACCTTCCCGTTACCACCTGGTCCACATGTGGCCCCAACCTTCCGCTGCGGCCGCCGAAGCACGCGCTGAAACGGAGTGCATTCCCGCCTCGAAGGATTGGCTGGCATACCGGCATTATAGACCAACCCTTGCTAAGGTGCAGGGCCCCAGGTAACAGAATCCGCGACTAGGCGCGCCGTATTCAGCGGTACTTCACCGATAACCGTGACCAGTATCGGCGGCTGGCCGGTCCGGAGGATACCACGCGTGTATGAGGTGGCGCCGCCAAGCTCGGCGCGCCCCTCACCAGGTTCGATGGGCAGTTCCAGGCGCTCCAGATAGACACTGAAAACTGTCTGGCCGTCACTAAAGGTTTGAGCGAGCCCGTCTCCCCCAGCGAGGCCTGCACCGGAAAATCCCGGTGGTACCCAATTCACCCGCCAGTTGCCGGCCATCTTGGCGGTATCGGACCACAGGTAACGCTGCAACTGCTGCTGCGCCAATTGATTATAGCCAAATTGTCGGCTGCGGCTGGTCCTGGCCGGAGATGTGGCGTAGGAAACATTCCTGGCCGCACCATCCAGAGTCTGGACCATTCCCCCGGGGGAAGACTGTGCAGCCACCTGAACTCCGGGCTCATCACCAGCGCCTGCACCCACCAGGCTGTACCACTGGCCGCCCATCATCACCATGCCGAACACTGCCGCGGCGATTGATAATCTGGCCGCCGGACGCAATATCTGCTGTGCCCGGAAGCGCCGCGCACGCTCTCCGGAAGTGGCGTCCACCACAGGATCGTGCGCCTCGATGGTACGCATTACCGCGCTGGAGACATCCAGCCCCCAGGCCAGCCTGCCGCCACGCAGCGAATGGCTGACCAGGTGGTAGCGCTGCCAGACATCGCGAACCTCGGCCCGCCGGGACTGGTTGAGAATCCGCTCCAATTCCAGTTCATTGGCCTCACTGTCCATCAGGGCCGAAATCGACTCGTTGATTTTTTCACTCATTACTTCTGATTCTCATACCTCATACAGCACCGCGCACGCTTTCTCCCTGCAACTGCGCCTGTACCTGCTTGTCAATTGCTTCCCTGGCCCGGAAAATCCGCGACCGTACCGTACCCACGGGACAGTCCATGATATCGGCAATGGCCTCGTAGCTGAGACCATCAAATTCGCGTAAAGTTACAGCCGAGCGCAAATCATCCGGCAAATTGCCAATAGCCCGGTTGATCACCATGTGCAGCTCATCACTGAACAGGTGGTTCTCCGGGGTATCGGCATCACGCAGTGCAAACCCTGTCTCGTAGTGCTCGGCATCCTCCACCTCCACATCGCTTTCCGGTGGCCGGCGGCTACGGGATAAAAGGTAATTCTTGGCGGTATTGGCGGCAATCCGGTATAGCCAGGTATAGAAAGCGCTTTCGCCGCGGAAATTGGGTAGCGCACGGTAAGCCTTGATAAACACTTCCTGCGCTACATCCTGTAACTCGTGAGTGTCACTGACATAGCGGGAAAGCAGACCGAAAACCTTGTGCTGGTACTTCAACACCAGCAGGTCAAATGCCCGCTTGTCTCCGGCCTGGACTTTTTCCACCAGTTGCCGATCATTATCAGTAACGCTCAATCGCTGTTCCTCCCGCTCGAACACGGCAGTGGCAAGTTTAAGCCACTACCCAGGCTCGTATATACTCCGGGAATTCAACCCAAAGTATTCTACCAACGCTAACTATTTCACTGTTGCAGGCAGTGTAAGCCCGATGCCCCAGGACTTCGAACACGATGTACTCATCATTGGCAGCGGCGCGGCCGGTCTGGCCCTGGCCCTGCATTTACCCGCACATTGTAAAACAGCATTGCTCAGTAAGGGAGACCTGACCCAGGGTTCCACCTACTGGGCACAGGGAGGAATGGCGGCGGTACTCGATAACGACGACACTATTGCCAGCCACGTAGAGGATACACTCAATGTCGGCGCCGGTCTGTGCCAGGAAGAAACCGTTGAGTTTACTGTTCGCCACGGCCGCGAGGCGGTCGATTGGTTACTCAGCCAGGGTGTGGAATTCGACCGTCGCGAGAAGGACGGCGGCCGGGAATTCCACCTCACCATGGAAGGCGGTCACAGCCGCCGCCGGGTGATACACGCAGCCGACGCCACCGGCAAGGTCATCTCAAAGGTGCTGGTTGACAATACACTGGCCGCTAAACACGTGGACATCCATGCACACCGGGTTGCGGTTGACCTTATTCTGTCCGGGGGCCGCTGCCATGGCGCCTATGTGCTGAACCGGGAATCCGGCAAAGTTGACTTGTTTCGAGCCCGTTTCGTGGTTCTGGCGACCGGCGGCGCCAGCAAAGCCTACCTGTATACCAGCAATCCCGACGGCGCCAGCGGCGATGGGATTGCCATGGCCTGGCGTGCCGGGTGCCGGGTGGCGAACCTGGAATTCAATCAATTTCATCCGACCTGCCTGTTTCACCCCCAGGCCAAGTCCTTCCTGATCAGCGAAGCGCTCCGCGGCGAAGGGGGCCGCTTGCTCCTGCCTGACGGCACCGGCTTCATGCAACGCTTCCATGAACGTGGAGAATTGGCCCCGCGGGACATCGTGGCGCGCGCCATTGATCATGAAATGAAGCGTACCGGCAGTGATTGTGTTTATTTGGATATCAGTCATAAATCCCCCGGGTTCTTGCAGAATCACTTTCCCAATATTCTCACGCGCTGCCGCGAATTCGGCATTGATATCACCACTGAGCCTATTCCGGTGGTGCCCGCCGCGCATTACACCTGTGGTGGCATTGTGGTGGATAATTGCGGCCGCACCGACCTGGGCAATCTATACGCAATCGGAGAGACCTCCTGCACCGGTCTGCACGGAGCAAACCGGATGGCCAGCAATTCGCTGTTGGAATGCCTGGTATTCGCACACTCGGCGGCCAGGGACATCACTGCTTCCCTGCAACAAGTGGCGGCGCCCCTTGACACTCCACCATGGGATGAGAGCCAGGTAACCGACTCCGACGAGGACGTGGTGATTTCCCACAACTGGGACGAATTGCGCCGCTTCATGTGGGACTACGTGGGCATTGTGCGTACCGACAAACGCCTGGAAAGAGCACTGCGCCGGGTCATGCTGTTGCAGGAAGAGATTCGGGAATACTACGGCAACTACAAAGTATCAAATGATTTGCTGGAACTGCGCAACCTGGCCATGGTGGCCGAGTTGATGATTCGTTGCGCCATTTCCCGTAAAGAAAGCCGTGGCCTGCATTACACCCTGGATTACCCGGAGCTGAGCAGCCGCGCAAACGACACCATTCTCCAACCTTGAGCAAACCCGCCGCTCACTGGTGAGTATTGTGGGCCAGCAAGTGGCGCCGCAAGCGACGCCACTGTTCCGCCGGCACAGTGGAATCAAACAATAACAGCGAGACCTCGCCACTCTCCAGTAAACCGCCACAGCGCAGCACCACCAATCTTCGCCAAAGCCCTGTCCCCGGCAGCAGTTGTACCGGAACCCTGTTCGCCTCGGTCTCGATCTCAAAATATCCAGCACGGGCGCCCAGGGTCAATGCCTGGACGCAGAGGCCGCCTTTCCAGTGGTGGACCCGGGCAAAGGCTTTGTCGGCATACAACAGCGCCAACACCGAGAGCAGACCGGCCTGCAAGCCGTTCAGACGGCTACTCCAGATCGCCAGCAACACCAGCACCATAAAGCCTCTGGCGAACCATGGCGCCCAGCCCGGCAAACGGATTTCAATCCGCAGGACGGGCGCTGTCGAGAATTCTTGCGACAATTGCGGCAATGTCCTTATCCTGTGGTGTAATACGGTCGAAAAACCAAGCGCACAGTTCCCTGTCTTCATATTCCAACAAGCGCCGGTAACTGTCCCGCCCGGCAGCATCCAGCAGGGGCAACCGCTCCCGCACAAAGGGCGTCAGCACCAGGTCCAGTTCCAGCATGCCGCGGCGGCTGCGCCAACACAGCCGCTGGTATTCCGCTTTCGATTCCATTAACCAAGTATAGTGTGCTGACAAGATTCCGCGCAGCACCTATCATTACGACTCTTATGAATTTTCACGCAAAACTCTACAGGCGTGGCGTTCTGCAACTGACCGGGCCGGACAGCCGCCAGTTCCTGCAGGGACAAACGACCTGTGATGTCAACCAGTTAGAGGAGCGCGACGCCCTGCCCGGAGCTTACTGTACTCCTCAAGGGCGGCTGGTCTGTGATTTTCGGCTGATCGCCCTGAACGATACGGACTGTCTGCTGAGTATGCAGCGGGATATCTGTGACAACAGCGCAACGGTATTCGGCAAGTACATTGTTTTCTCCAAGGCCCGGGTCTACAACGCCAGCGAGGACTGGGAGGTTTTCGCCGCCTGGGGCGACACTGTCGCCGAAGCCCTGGCCGAGGAATTTGGTCAGGCCGGCCCATTGTGGACACAGGTCGATGAGGCCGGTCATCGCTTTGAGTGCCACTGCCCGGCGCAACAGGCGGGCACCCTGCGACAACGGCTCCGGCAGTGCACCGAAGAAGCAGGGGAAGCGGCCTGGCAACTGGAAGAAATCCTTGCGGGCCTGGGGCATGTAGAGGCCGAGACGGCGGGTATGTTCATTCCGCAAATGCTCAACTATCAGGCAACCGGCCACATCAGTTTCAGTAAAGGCTGTTATACCGGCCAGGAGGTAGTGGCAAGACTGCACTACCGGGGCAAGGTGAAACGGCCCATGTACCTGGCCAGCGCCGAGGCTCCCGCTCCGGCCGCCGCTACGGCTCTGTTCAAGCCGGGCAGCGAGCAGAGTGTGGGCAACGTGGTAAACGCCGTGACAACGGAGGACGGCTGCCGGTTGTTGGTGGTGTGCGCAAGCGCCGCGGCGGCAGGTCAGGTGCTCCTGGGAACGCCCGGCGGCGCCGTGCTGAACTTTCTGCCACTACCCTATGCCTTGCCGGAGTGAATCCGCCGGCTGCGGCGTATCTCTGCCGAATTGCTGGTCAGTGACCGGGCTTTGGCCCGCATATCTCACCAACGTTCGT
>JAPOQD010000194.1 GCA_026710905.1 Halieaceae bacterium | reverse complement strand
TAGCGATTGACCACCCAGCCTCGGGGACCGGATAGTTTTACCCGCCACAACTGATGCAGCAGTACATAGCTGCCGTGGCAAAGGCCGTAAACGACGAAGGTCCAACCGGCGCCATGCCACAGGCCACCGGCAAACATTGCCACAAACAGATTGAAGCGCTGGCGGGCCGGGCTGCACAGAAAGCCCCCAAGGGGAGTGTAGACATAATCGCGCAGAAATCGGGACAGCGTCGCATGCCACATGCGCCAGAAGTCGCTGATGTTCTGCGCCCGGTAGGGCGAAAAAAAGTTAACCGGCAGCTTGATTCCAAACAGGCAGGCCAAACCGATAGCCATGTCGCTGTAACCCGAGAAATCAAAATAAAGCTGGAAGGCATAGCTGAACAGACCGGCGCCGATATCCAGTGCATTCAGCATTGCCCCGTTGGCAGCGAGTTCGAACATCGGGCTGCTGAATTGGGCAAAGGTATCGGCGATCACGACTTTCTTGAACAGCCCGATCACCAGCAGCGAAAAACCGATTGTCAGCTTGGCGGAGCGGTCATCAGGTTTGTCGAGCCGCTCGAATTGTTCCAGCATCTCACTGTGATGAACAATCGGACCTGCTATCAACTGCGGAAAGAAACTCACAAACAGGCAGTACTCCAGGAAACCGTGGGGTTTGGTCAGCCCATTCCGGGTGTCGGCAAGGTAGGTAATCTGTTGGAAGGTATAGAACGAAATGGCCAGTGGCAGAATGATCTGTTCGAAATGGAAGCTGGTATCCAGTGCTACCGCTACGCTGTCCAGCAGCCAGTTGGCATACTTGAAATAGGCAAGCATGCCCAGGTTGAAAAGGATTCCCAGGATCAGCCAGGCTCTGCCGCTTTTTGGTTTGGAACCAGCCAAAGCCAGACCAATGCTGTAGTTGACACTGGCGGAGAGGGCCAGAAGCAACACATACGAGGGGTTCCACCAGCCGTAAAAAAACAGCGAGGCGGCGGTCAGCCAGAGCATTTGCCAAGTCCGCTGGCGCATGCTTTGCAGCACATAAAAGCCCACCAGAACAACCGGCAGGAAAAAGAAGAGGAACCCTATGGAGTTGAATAACACCCGATTACTGTTCCAGCCATTTTATCAATCGGGCGTAGTCGCGGGGATTCGCGGCGGGGTAAGCTCGCATCATCCGGTCGACCAGGAGAAGATAACCATCAATTGACGCTGAATCGAGTTTGTCTAACCGGAAGCTCTCGCCACACTCGCCATGCAGACATTGCATAATTCGGGCGCCGGCATTGTTGGTGTAATGGACGCCGTCCTGGAAGAAAGGATCAGCAGCCTCGATCGGCTCATGAATGATCCGTGGATTGGTTTCCAAGCCAAATATGCTCACCGTTTCCGGCCAGTTCCCCCCCAACTCAACGGCTTCTCTCTGCCAGCTCAAATAATCGTTCCACTTGCCGGCAGCGTTGACGGCGTTCATGGCCATTCCATGCATAGGCGAAATCAGCAGGGTCAGAGGTATATCGTTTTCTGCACAAAAAGCTGTCAATCGAGACAATTCGGTGAAGTCAAGCCGGCCGGTTCTGGTGCTGAACTCCCGGTATTTTTGCCGGGTCACCATGGAATAGAGCCCAGCAGGCGTCACACGTGGCGGAAATTTGGCCTCCCAGGTTCCGTCCACATTGAATTTCCTGTTGCTCGAAGCGGCGCCATGCAAGGCGTCCACCGAGTCCAGCAGCGCATCCACAGACAGCAAACTGAGCCAATAGTCCTCAATGCGACGATAGCCGTAAACTAGTGGGTCGAAGGGCCCAGAGTTCTGACGTAACAGACGGTGGTCCTTGTAATATCTCTCATTCTCCTTATGCCCCTCTCGAAACATGTAGTAGTCCAGGCCCACCAGGATCGACTGCAACGGTTTGATGACATGTGCGTGTTCAACCATCCTGCGTATCTCGCTCAGGCTTACACCCGGCAGCGAGGCGTTGTAGCCGGTGGCATCGGGTCTTTGGGGAGGCAGCCGAGCTGAGCGCGAGCTGCCGACAATCAGGTGCTCTGCCGGAGTGCGCTGCATGGCGTAGGGCTTGTGCAGCCGCAAGTGGTAAAACAAGTCGGTGGTTTTGCCGGGGCTCAGTCCGGGTAGTGGCGGATACAGATCGTAGGGGTCAATAATGTAAGTCAGGCTGGCCGCGCACAGGAGGCTCGCCATCAGCATACTCCCCGTTTTTATTAAGTAGCTTCGTTCCATGTTTCCATAAGGTAACACAAGGATTGGGTGACCAACCCGGCGAGAGCCGCCACCCGTTTTGACGCAAAAAGGGACAGGGGACCTGGGTCAGGATTCACTGCGGCTTGCTCGCCGACAACATACCGTAACCAAGAATCCCACCATCCCAAAAATCTTCAAGAATCTCGCAGGATTCAAGGAATTTCAGCAGGGCCGGGTTCCCCAGTAAGGAGGAAACGATCTCTTCGTTCGAACCTGCGTTGCGGCGCCAGCACGCAAAGGTGGGCCGGGTCTGGGCCGTGATATTGCGCTGATGTTCCACTAGGAGGCCGAGCCTGCACATGCTGTCGAGATAGAACTCCAAGGTTTCCATTCTGGCCCGGCCAAAGACATCGCGCAGCAGCAAAAACTGATCCCGATAATCGATGACCTGTTCCAGGGAAAGCTTGTGATCCAACATGATGTCGCAAAGTACGAGGCGGCCGCCGGGCCGCAAGACACGGTTGCACTCGGACAATAACAGCCATTTGTCGTTCATCAGATGGGAGGATTCCAGCACCCAGACCAGGTCAAAGCTGGCGTCGGCAAATGACAGGCTCATGCCGTCACCGACAAAAAACCGGACGCGGTCATCCAACTCGCATTCAGCAGCCGTCAGGTTAGCGGCGCTGACGCAGGCCCGGCTGGTTGATATGCCGGTTACCCGGCCACAGCTTGCGCTGGCGATGTCACACGCCGCCTTGCCGGCGCCGCATCCTATATCCAGGACATCGATATCTGCTCGCGGTGCCGCCAATGAAAGCATCTCCCCGGTCAGGGCGCCGGTCGCCTCGGCCAGTGATTCGTCGCCCCTGCGGAAGTAACCATAGTGCAGGTCCTCCCCCAGCAAATACGCCCAGGCGCCGGCTACTGCGTCGTAGTGCCGAGCCGGTTCGCTCGCCGAGGAGTCCTCATTAAGGTGAGTCACTCTCATGCCGTCCGCAAGCCTTCACTCAACAGCCAAGTCCGCCATCTACTACCAATACCTGACCGGTAATAAAATCAGCCTGCTCGCTGGCCAGAAACTGAATGAGCCCAATTACGTCCTCGGGCTCACCCAGCCGACCCAGCGGCGTGCGTCTGACGATCTGCAGGATTTGCTCCTGGTTCAGTTCCCCGGTCATTTCCGTAGTCAGATAGCCGGGCGCAACTGCATTAACCGTGATTTTCCGGGCTCCCAACTCTCTGGCCAGCGCACGGGTAAAGCCATCCAGGCCCGCTTTGCTTGCGCAGTACACCGACAAACCCCGAAAACCAATCTGACCGGTGATGGACGAGATATGAATGATTCGGCCCCAGTGCCGCAACAGCATGCTGCGGCTTACTTCCCGGGACAGGATGATAGCTCCCTTGAGATTGAGATCGACCACTTGGTCAATCGACTCGTCACTCTCCAGAGCCAACAGACTGCTGTTGGCCATCCCGGCGTTATTTACCAGGATGTCAATATCGCCCAGGGTGCGCTCCACATTCCTGACAAAGCGTTTGCAGGCGGCGTTGTCGGTCAGGTCCATTTCCTGGTAATAGAAACGCTCCGGAAAGGCCTGTTCCCAGTCGACGATTTGTTTTGTACGCAATCGGCTGCAACTCGCCACCCGGTAATCCCGCTCGAGAAACGACTCTACGATTTTGACGCCGAGACCACGGCTCCCGCCGCTAACCACAACAACTTTCACAGCAATTCCGCCTCCCGCCGGGCCAGCTTGAAATTGTTGGTCTTCAATGCGTTGACAAGATTGATGCTGAGCGGCCGACTGTGGCGGGGCAGAGAGAGACATGCTTCACGCACGGCCGCCTCCACGGTTTTCGGTTCCCAACCCTCGTCGACCACCAGGTCCAGCGCCACGATCTGGCCCACCACCGGGTTGTCCCGGCCATAGACCCTCACCAGCTTTACCCCGGGAAGTGAGGTCAGGGCGCCCTCCACCTCCAGTGGATGTACTTTGACGCCGCCGACGTTAATGGTTTCCGAACGCCTGCCGATAAACAGAATCCGCTCGCCTTCAATCTTTACCAGGTCACCAGTCGCCAGCCAACCCTGGGCATCACGAGCCTGGAGTTTCGGCTGGTCCAGATAGTCAGTCATACCGTGCCGGGTTTTCACCAGCAATTCTCCGGCCTTCACCCGGAATTGGACCGGGGCAGAAGTCGGCCGTTGCAGAACCGCAATGGGTAGGCCGGGTTTACCGTCACTGACAGAGATGCAGGAGCCCGCTTCAGTAAGCGCGTAGATGTGCACAATGCGCGCACAGGGAAAAAGTTCCTGGAGGCGCCGCAATAGATCTTCTGATACCGCTTCACTGCCCAAGGTGATGTGCCTCAGTTGCAACTGGCTACGGACATCCACCAGGAAGGCCAGCGCGAAACGCCAGAATGTAGGCGTTGAACTGACATGGGTAACCCGGTATTCGACCATGGCAGCCACGGCATCAGCCACACTGCTGGATTCCGTCAAAACCAGTGTAGAGTGATTAACCAGCACGTGGCAGAACATCTGTACACCGGCAAAATGGTTGAGCCGATAGGCCAGCAACCAGTGTTCATCATCAGACGGTGTTTGTTTTACAACCTGCGCCAACAGGTCGGACCACAGGTAGCGAATACATTTGGGGGCGCCGCTAGTGCCGGAGGTGAGTAATATCAGTTCAGCCTCAGCAAACTTCCCCACCTGCGGCGCCAATTCAACCGCGCCAGCCGACTCGGCCAGTTCCCCCGCAGGTAATTGCTCACAACCCAGATTCTCATCACTATCGCTTATCACCAGTTGCACGCGCAGCTTTTTCAGGGTGGCGCGGACCTGCCCGGTTGAAAGCTCGCGGTTTATCAACGCCAGGGATCGTCCGTGCATGGCCGCGCTGAACACCAGGGCGATCAGCCCCGGGGAATCGGGCATATAAGCGGCAATCCGTGACGGGTTGATCCGGCCCAGTTTATTGGCGATGCTCCAAGCGTTACGATGGATGTCGGCGTAGCTCCACTGGCCCGACGGGGAAATGATGAAAGGCTTATCGGGATAGTTCTGCAGCGCCGCTGTCAGCTTGCTGTAAATCACGCTCAGCCACCGCCATAGAAATCAACAATGTCCTGTACCGTCATGGGTAACTGTTTACTGGTGTAGGGATCTCTGCCGTAGGTTTTTTCCAGCATGGCGGACAGCTCCGCCACGCACAGGGAATCCAGCCCGATGCCTTCATCATAAAGGGTGGATGAGTGGCGTATTTCCTGTTCGGGAAGACCTTGGTGTTTGAGGATAGTCGCGATCATGGCAATAATATCAATGTCAAGACTCAACTTGTCGGACCTCTGGCGGCTGGCGTGGTTGGCAGACTGTGTGAGCAGGCAGTCTAGCCCGCCCACCGAAAAGCGTCCACCCGGTATGCGAACTCAATCCGAGTGGTTGGGCGCCGGCAGCGATCAGAAGAAACGCGCCCAAGTGAAGAACCCTACTCGACCCTCCAGGGTAATCACGTTACTCTTGTCATTGGTGGTGTGTTTCCTCAGATGGCTTGTGTGTTACAGCAGCAAATCAACCAGACAAGCCGCTTTTTCAATGCTTAAAAAAGTCAGATCCAATAAGAACTCCCTGAATGCTGTTCAACTCCATAGAGTACCTGTTTGTTTTTCTGCCGCTGGTGTTGGCGGTATTTGTTCTTCTGGCGCGCAAGGGCGCCAGCGAACTCCAGATTGCTTGGCTGATTGTTGCCTCGGTGGTTTTTTACGGCAGTTGGAATGCTGCTTTTGTGTTGTTGATTCTCGCTTCCATCGTCGTCAATTTTCTCGTCGGCCGAGTAATGGCAAACGCCGGAACAAGCGCTACCCGGCAATGGCTGACCCTGGGAGTATGTTTCAACCTCGCCCTGTTGGGTTACTTCAAGTACGCGGGCTTTTTCGTCGACAATCTGAATGCTCTGGGAAACTGGCTGATACCCCTTCCGAGCATCACCTTGCCGCTGGCGATTTCATTCTTCACCTTTCAGCAGATCGCCTACCTGGTGGACGTTTCCCGTAAGCAATGCCGGGAGTACCGATTCCGCCATTACGCCTTGTTTGTCCTGTTTTTTCCCCAACTCATCGCCGGGCCTATCGTCCATCACCGGGAAATGATGCCCCAGTTCGAGAAACTGGGAACCCGCACCGGTTTTCGCACTGACCTTGCCGTGGGCCTGACCTTCATCACCGTCGGACTGTTCAAGAAGCTGGTGATGGCCGACTCCCTGGGGCTGATTGCAGACCCTGTTCACACCGCGGCCAATGCCGGCCAGCCTATTGCGTTCATGGATTCATGGATAGCCACTTTCGCTTTCAGCTTTCAAATCTACTTTGATTTTTCCGGGTACAGCGACTTGGCCATCGGCAGTGCCCGCTTGTTCGGTATCCGTTTACCGGAGAATTTCCACTCGCCCTACAAATCCACCAGTATTATCCAATTTTGGAGCCGCTGGCACATGACCTTGTCCCGGTTTTTACGGCAGTACCTGTACATTTCTCTGGGCGGCAACCGCCAGGGCCGGCTGCGGCGATACCGCAATCTCATGCTGACCATGCTGCTGGGAGGCTTGTGGCACGGCGCCGCCTGGACTTATGTGGTATGGGGGGCGCTGCATGGCGCCTTTCTTTGCATAAACCATGCCTGGCGGGCACTTACCCGCATGCTCGATATCCAGTCGGCTCTCGACCGAGCCTGGTTTCAAACTGCCAGTTTGTTGCTGACTTTTGTTACGGTGTCTCTGGCTTTAACTGTTTTCCGTGCTGCGGATTTTGCCAGTGCTGTTCAAATAATCGGCAGCGGTTTCACAGCTTCGACAGTGGATATACCCGGTGTATTGGGTGCAACCATCCATGAAACTATCTTGGGGACCGTGTTTAGTGCTTTCGGATTCCATCCACGAGATTATATCTCGGTCTATTTTCTACTGGCTTGCGCTGCCTCGATTTGCTGGCTTTTACCCTGCACACAACAGTTCATGTTTCAGTTTCAGCCCGTGCTCACAACAATATACCCGAGCGACAACCAACCTGCTTTCCTGCGCTGGCGCGGAAGTCTGGCTCAAGCCTGCGTCCTTGGATTCATGCTCGGACTCAGTTTGTTGAGTATATTGTCGGTCAGGGAATTCATTTACTTTCAATTTTGAAACCATGACACACTACCTGTCTGTACTGATGATAACGGCGCTCGGACTATGCGGCTCGATTGCAATCTTCAATTATGTTGTCGACCCCTATGCCATTCATCACTTCGAGAAAGCTGATGAAGAATATTTGAGCCGCACTGATCGGTATTGGCATATGCGAACCACTAAACCCTGGCGTGTGCGCCAACTGAAGCCATCTGCGGTAATTGTGGGCTCATCGAGGTCCGCAAGTATTCACCCGGGAATTTCAGCCTGGAACAATCAGCCCAGTTATAACGTCTCCGTACCGGGCATGACCATTTATGAGATGTATCGATTCATACAACACAGCCATGCCAATCGTGCATTGGACAAACTGGTAATTGGTTTGGATTTTGAAATATTCATGCAGTCTAAACCAGGGACCAGGTTTGGCTTCTCTGAAAACCGGCTGGCCCGTTCCGAAACAGATCTGGGTTCAACGGACTTCAGACTTCTATACGGCACCGACATCGCCAAAACGCTGGTTTCCCTGACGGCCCTTTCGAAAAGCATTGCCGCATTGGCCGGTACCGGTAATGCCCGGCAACATCGCTATTTCAGGGATGGTGTCTGGTTCTCCGGGGCTGACCAGAATACCGGCGAGTTCGGTTACCTCTTTTTCTCCAAAACCATCTTCAAACTGCACACCACCAGGGAACTGGACATGGAGGGGAATTTTTCCACCTTCGCGGCTATTCTTCGATTTTGTCATCAGCAGAACATTGAAACACGGATCTTCATTGCCCCCACACATGTATTTCATCTGAACTTTTGGCAACAACTGGGCCATATACAATCATGGCAGGCGTTTCATTACGGCCTGGTGGAAATGAATTCCAGGATCGCAGAGGAATCCAACAGGGACCCTATCCCGCTGTGGGGCTTTAACCAAACCCGCGGAGTCATCGATGAACCAATATCTCGCCACCGGCAAACTGGCGAAAGCTGGTTCAGGGATGGCGTACATTATCAAGCAGCTCTCGGCTCACGAATCATGAATTCCATGTGGGGCGAGGCGCCTACCATGGGAATTCTGCTGACGACGGAATCAGTGAACCCTTATCTTGTGGGAGTTGACCGAATCATGGCAAATTTTGCACAAGACAACCCCCGTATCCTTCAAAAACGTACCAGACAGATTTGCCGTGCAATTTCCAGGCGAGCCAGTAACAGTACCTCCAATCCAGAAGATTTCACCCTGCTAGGTTGTGCGGACTAATTTAAAGACCCGTCCCGGACGAATGTAAATATCTCCCAGCGGTTTTCAAGCTTGCCGGTGTAAGTCACTACCCAGTGTTTAGGAAAGTTCACCCCTGGGGCGCTTCGCTACTCTGCCTCATTCCATTACCATGGTAATCATCAATCAACCGGTGATTCCGACAGACCGAATCTCGTGAGCGCAAGCACTCCCAGAATTTCCGTAATCGTTATCGGCTTCAGCATGAGCCGCCAGTTGGCCAATACCCTGTATAGCCTGTCTGCCGATTACCAGCGTAATATCCATCCCGATGACTATGAAGTAGTGGTGGTTGAAAACCGTTCTGAAGACAATTTCGATCCGTCGCTATTACAGCAATGGAGTGGTAATTTCCGATATACCCTGCGGGATGAAGCCGCACATACTCCCGTCCCCGCCATCAACTTCGCTTTCACGCAATGCCGTGCGCCGCTCATCGGGCTGATGATTGATGGCGCCCGCATGGTCTCGCCTCGAGTTCTGGAATATGCCCTGATGGCGGCTTCCATCGCCGAACGTGCCCTTACTATCGTGCCCGGGTACCACCTTGGGAGCGAGGAGCAGCATCAATCTCGGGGCCACGATGAGAAGAGCGAGCAGAAGCTGTTGGAGTCGATTGACTGGAAGAACAACGGTTATCTTCTGTTTGATATCGCCACCTTCAGCGGTGGTAACAGAAATGGCTTCTTTCAGCCCTTCATGGAATGCAATTGCCTGTTTACCAGCGCAGCCTGTTTTCGGGAAATCGGTTATGCTGACCCTCGCTTTACACTGAAAGGCGGCGGCAGCATCAACCTGCATATGTACCGGCAACTGGGCATGCTGCCTGGCGTAAAACTTTTCCTGACCCCCGGGGAAGGATCTTTTCACCAATACCACGGCGGCGTCACCACCATGGATTACCAGGAACGTGATGCGGAACTGCTGGCCCATAAAACCCAGTTGCACAGCTTTTGGCCGGGGGGGTTCCACTCGCTGCGACGCGAACCGGCGCTGTTGGGTGCGGTCTCTCACCAGGCGCAACGCTTTCTTGCCATGTCTGTTCAGTTGGCAGAGAATCGATATGAGCGTCTACTCAATACCAAGCTACCCTTCTGGCCGGACGACGATGCCGTCCGGAACAGGCGCCACCAGAAGATATCCAACAAAGCCACAATGGAGGCGGCCGTGCAAATTTATTTTCCTCCGTCATTACGCCAATATCACCCACGCCTGATCGCTGTCAGTACCTGGGCCGACCACATTGCCTTTGCCTACGACCTGGTGGAGGCTATTCGGCCACGGAAAGTAGTCGAGCTGGGCACCTACAACGGCATGTCCTTTTTCGTCTTTTGCCAGTCCATGCAAGATAACGATATTGACGGGGTCTGCTACGCTGTTGACACCTGGAAAGGCGATGAGCATACCGGGGCCTATGACGACACCATCTTTAACGAGGTGCGCCATCACGCCCGCCAGCAGTATCGCGGCATCTCCTATCTCATGCGCATGTTGTTCAGCGAAGCGGCGCCGCACTTTGCCCCGGAATCCATCGACCTGCTGCACATTGACGGTTTGCATACCTATGCAGCCGTGCAGGAGGATTTCACCACCTGGTACCCCAAGATCCGCCCGGGGGGGCTGGTGCTGTTCCATGACATTGAAGCCCGGCAGTCCGACTTCCGTGTCTGGAAGTTTTGGCAGGAACTGGAGCAGGAACATGAAACCTTTGCTTTTCATCACGGTTACGGCCTGGGTGTATTGCGCAAGCCCGGTGGTGAACCCAGTGATCACCAGTTATTGAAACTGTTGTTTGAAAGCAGCGAGACAGAGCAGCAGCGGCTGCGGCAGTTTTATGTACACGCCGGCGACTTCCTGGATGCCCGGCGCTTCAGGGAAGCCAGGCGGCCCAAGGCCGAAAAGAAACAGCCTGCCGGTCAAGCCGGCAAAGAGAAAGTCAAGGCCGAGCCGGAGAAACCCAAATAGCTAACTTTCGCCGGGGAGCTGTTGCCACAAGGTGCCATGGGCTGCCTTGTCCCCCTCTTCAGGACAGCCGTGGGAGTAGTAATAGAGGGCAATGGAGCGGCGACGGCGGTGCGGCGGACAAGTCAGGGGATGAGGATGCCCGTGAAAAGCTGTCGACAGGGTATTGAAGATTACGCAGCGCCCGGCAAGCGGCGCAAAAGACTGAACGCATTGCCGCATGTCCCGCGACCAGAATTCAAGATTTCCCCCGTACTCGGGCGGCCAGTTCTCATTCAGGTAAATCAGCAGATTCAAGCGCCTCTCATAGCCGAAATCCGGGTGAATATTGAAGTCCGCATGAACTTTCAAATAACCGCCTGGCTTGACTTGATGCACCCCGCCACCGAACAGATGTGGATCAACCAGCAGTTTTTCAATACCGGTCAAGTCTTCCAGCAAGCGCACAAAACGCGTGGAGTTCAGCTCCCAATACAGGCGCCGGAAAGGCAGGCTCACGAACGATTCCCTGGATAACCACTCCTTGCCCAACTGCGCCTCTTGCCCGTTTTCCAGGATTACCGGGGTATGCTCGGAGCCCTGTTTGCGTTTCGCCTCGGTATCGGGAAACTGCTCGTTCAGTAGTTGGACATAGGCTTTCGGCAGGAAATCATCGAAGGCGATATGGGGAAAGGGCTGGGCGTTCCCGTAGCGCTCCCGCAGCGCGTCCAGGGACGACTCAAAGCGTTGATAGTCAATTACCTGCACTTGCGTCATGTCTTGAGCAACCCTTGATTTCAGGTAAATGCAGAACTACTGCAACTCCGGCAATGTAATTTCCGGCAATACCTGCCAGTCCGTGGCCCCGGTGGGCGCAACCGTTTTACCGGACCGGCCGATCGTATAATAGTAAAGGGCGATGGACTTTCTGGTCATGCCCTCGGGGCAGGCCAATGGTTTCGGGTGACCGTGAAAGGAGTCATCATCCGTGTTGAATATGACGCAGCGGCCTCCGGTGGGACGGATCCGTTTTACGCAACGGCTTACGGATTGATCCCATAATTCCAGGTGCCCTTCGTATTCATCCTTCCAGTCCCTGTTCAGATATAACAGGACATTGATCCGACGGTCCATGTCGTAGTCGACATGGCGGGTAAAATCCGCGTGTACACCGAGAATCCCACCCGGCAAAATCTGGTGAATGCCTCCGCCACGAAGCGCGGGGTCCGGCAACAGATTCTTGATACCGGTCAGCATCTCCAGGCTGCGAATAAACGAGCCGGAATTGAGTTCCCAGACCAATTGTCGAATCACCGGCGCCATCTCGCTAACATTGGGCAAACCCTGCTTGTTGAACTGGGCCGTTTCCCCTGCCGGGTTCTTGGCCAGGATTCTGCGCCAGTTGAGTTGGTCTTCCGCATTGGGGAAACGGCGCAACACCTGATCCAGAGTTTCCGAACTGATCAAATCCTCAATGATAATATGGGGAAACGGCTCGGCTCCCAGATAACTCTCCCTGCCGTCCCGGGCAATTTGGCGCAGCCGGCTATAGTCGAGCAGGAAACGATCCGGATAGTCTTCTCCACGACCGGCGTCAGCCCCTGGCGAGCTATTCTTCGTGCCCCGGCGGGAAAACCACTTCTTCACCGGCAGACTCCACAAGCCGGGGCCAGAGAACAATTTCCCTGCTGCTGGACATGCGAAAAGGCGCCTGCTAAAGAAAGACCCATGAAGCATTCTCCTGGTTAGAATCGGGTTTTTTCCCCGGCATGTTCGCTCTCCTTCCGGGTATCTTTCAAAAGCATGGATTGCCGGTCATATTTCTTTTTCAGGGCCAAACGCTGCTGGTCAAAATCCCGCTTCATGCGTACCGCTTCCGCGAGGTGTTCATCAGGCAGCTCCTGTAACTGCGGTCGCCAGGGCACAATCTCGAAAGACTTTTGCCTCCAATAATACGGTAATTCGGAGCTCCGCCAACCCTGATAAATCTGCTCCCACGACAAGCGCCCAAAATGCGGCTGCAGGCAGCGCTCTGTCAGCGGCTGATGTTCCGCCTGATAGCGGTAATCCACTGATAAGCGCAGTTGCCTCGTTGAGTTAGGCTGGGACCGATGTACCGACAAGCTGTGAAACACCAGAATATCACCCAGGGCAAAGTCGCCGCCGGTCCACTCCAACCCGGCCGCCTCTTCGCCAAGGTCTGCCTGGCGATGACCTGCTCCCAGTGAGTATTTCAAGGGCAACAGCCCCAGGGTATGGGAGCCCGCCAATATTTCCAGCGCCCCCTGCTCGCGGGGGCAGTCGGACAACGGAATCCAGCACGCGTAAAGATCTTCGCTGCCCTGGTTGTTGGGGTAATCCTGATGCGGCGGCGTTGCCCACAACTCGCTATCGGGAAAAACCAGCCGGCAAATCGACAGGGGGTGCGGGAAAGCCGATGCCCCGAGCAGGGAATGCATGACCCGGATGATCGAAAAGTCGTGGGCCAGGGCATGAAAGGTTTCCAGTTTCTGGATCTCGTCGTAGACGGCAAAATAATCGTCCTCACCTTCGACCTTGGGTGTGGTCCAGCTAATGCCGTCATCCAGCTTTTCCCCTGGTTTGAGCCAATGGTTTTTTTGACAAATGCCGAGTATTTGCCGACGCAGCGCCAGTAGCTTTTGCCGGCTAACGACCTGCTTCAGATAGAGATAACCATCCTGCCGAAAACGGGCTTGCAAGCCGACCTGATTCGACAATAGATGGCTGGCATTGTGAAAATTTTTCATGCTGCTCCGTTACCGGTTACGCGATCCAGGGACACCATCAGGACCAGACATTCGACGGCCTTTCACCTGTCACCAAGGGGCCCGGATATTCGAGGCGCTCTGGCCATATGCGACTTTCCCACCCGCACCAGCGAGTCCAGTATGCGCTGACAAAGCTCCGTCTCCCGATACTGGGCCTCGGTCAGATTCAGCCGCGACAACAGGGATTCCGAGAACTTGACATAGCCGGCATGACAGGCCTCAATCTCGACTCTTTCACCCCTGGCGATCTGGCGCCTATTTTCGACCCAGGTGCAGGCGCCACATTCCTCGTCCACAATCTGACTGCATACCACCGTTCTTGCGGGCCGATAGATACGCAGACCAAACATTTTTCGGGAACGGTAGATTTCATCTTCTTCATTCCATTGAGATTTCAAGTTGCCCCTGAACTTTCGTAGCCAATCCAGCGGAACCGCACTGTTGGGGTGACTTCTGACCTCTGCTTCGGTAACCCCAAGGTTTGCCGCCAAGCTGACTACAGCATGATCGTACTCGTAGTAGTGCTCAAATACCGAGTCGGGCGTACCTTCATCCACGATACGCCCATTTTCCAGCCATACCACCCGGTCGCAAAGTTCCTTCACGTGTTGTTGATCATGGGACACGAACAGAATGGTTTTGTCCGATTTGATCAGGTCTTTCATTACCGCCACGGATTTTTCCCGAAAGGCGTGGTCGCCGACACCCAGGGCTTCGTCAATCAGAATGATGTCCGCATCCACTTGAATGGCGATCGAAAAGCCCAGCCGCGCCCGCATACCGGAGGAATACTTGCCCAGCGGCTGCTCCAGCGCTTCACCCAGTTCCGAGAACCTTGCAATTTCGTCCAGCTTGCTTTCAATTTCCCACCTGGTCATACCCAGTAACAGGCCCATGTAGATGGCATTTTCATGCCCGGTCAACAAGTTGTTGAAGCCCAACTGAAAGCTCAGCAGCACGGTTCTTGCGGCGTGGTTCTCGACGACACCGCGGTCGACATCAATCAGACCCGCCAACACCCGCAGCATTGAGCTTTTCCCGGCGCCGTTCCTGCCGATCAGGCCGACGGTTTGACCGCGAAAAATATCGAGATCAATACTGTTCAGCACCCAGTGCTCCCGGCGTTTGCCGGCAGCGGTTTTCATGTTGTATTTCAAGCCGGCATTCTGCATGCGAATCAACAATTGATCACTCATGTCAGCCGCCCTGGAATCTGTTGTTATTGTTCAATTGATTACCCGTACATACCGCTTGTCAAGTTTGTGGCAGATCACCAGACCCACGACAAAAAACACCAGGGAAAGAAACAGGATATACATCAATGCCTGCCAGGCCGGCAATTCCTGCTGCAGCAACACCATCCGATATTGCTGAATGAGAACCGCCATGGGGTTCAGGAATAACCAGAATTTCAGTTCATCATTGAGCTTGTCGATATCAAAGAATATGCCACTCATGTAAAACAACAGCATCATCGTGTTATCGATGATTTTCCGGAGATCGGGAAAAAACGGCACAATCGCCGCGAGCGTAAAGGAGACCCCGCAAATCAACAGTAGCTGAACCAGTAACAGAAAGGAGATAGACAGCCATACGCTGGATACCTGACCAAGATAGAAAACACAAAACAGCAGAAACAGGGCCAGCACGAATACGAACCTGGCGGTACCCGAAGCCACTTCGGTGGCCGGGAATACCCATTTCGGCAAATAGGCCTGGTTGATAATACCGATCGAGTTCTGAATGGAAGCGGACGCCCGCTTGATGGTGGCGTCAAACCAGCGCCAGAACACCAGACCGCACAGCAGAAAACCGACGAAACCCTCCCCGCCGCGCTGCAGGAATACCTCGAAGATGAGATAGAAGGCGCCCAGGTACAACAACGGCTCAAGCACCCACCAGAGCATGCCCAGGTAAGCCTGTGCGCTTTCACTTTTCAGATCGACAAATACCCGGTATCTGATCAGCTCGAAGTATTGTCTGTACAAGGATGGGACTCCACTCGACCCTGGTTCAAGCGGCGGGGAAACTGCTTGGCCTTTTATCGGAAAGACGAAGACTCTCGGTCATCCTGGCCCGGCGCCCCGCCGGATTGGGCCGATTTTACTGCGGAAACGCCCGCTTTGGCGCTTTTTTTGCCAAATTTCGTTACGCGGCGCGATCGCTCTCCTGCGGGGCGCGGAAGATGGCTTCCGCCATACGGTCGGCGATTTCACCGGTAGGTTTGCCTGTGGCGGCTGACCGGCTGAAGATTTCGCTCAGCCGGGCGCCGATCCGAGCCACATACCGACGCCGCAAGACCGCACCGGTCATGCCCCGCCCCCGGTAGTGGACATCGATAATGCCGCCGGCATTGATCACGTAATCGGGAGCGTAGAGAATGCCGCGCTCACACAGTGTGGCGTCCATGTCCGGCGTGGCGAGTTGATTGTTGGCCGCGCCCGCAATGACCGTGGCGCTGATGCGGTCCAGGCTTTCCGCGCAGATGGAACCGCCCAAAGCACAAGGCGCCAGCACCTCCACCCCGGCGCTGAGTATTTCCCGCCAGGGCCTCGCCACCACACCCAATTCCGCCACTGCGCGGTCGACATTGTCCTGCCGCACATCCGCCCCGCAGACTTCGGCGCCTGCCGCACGCAGCAGCCGGGCCAGGCGATAACCCACATTACCAAGCCCTTGCAAGGCAACGCCTACCCCTTGCAGATCAGTTCCAAAACGGAACTTCACCGCGGCGCGGATACCCTCGAAAACTCCAAGGGCGGTGCTGATTGAAGGATCGGCGCCAAGGTTGCCGGCCCGAGCCGAGACGTGGGAGGTTCTTTCTGCGATGACCGCCAAATCACCCGCGTCGGTACCGCTGTCCTGCGCCGTAACATATTTGCCGTTCAGACTGTCGACAAAATCACCCATGGCCAACAGCAAACTGCGAGTCTTGTCACGCGCCGGGTCGCCGATGATTACCGCCTTGCCACCACCCAACGGCAAACCGGCCAGGGCTGACTTGTAGGTCATGCCCCGGGAAAGACGCAGCACATCGGTCAGTGCGGCGGCTTCGTTTGCGTAGGGGTACATGCGGCAACCGCCGGTGGCCGTACCCAGATTGTTGTCGTGGACAGCGATAATCGCTTGCAGACCGGAGGCCCGATCCTGCTTGAATGCCACCATTTGATGCTGGTCAAAATCCGGATGTTGGTATACAGACATGATCTTCCTCCTCAGGCGGCCGACTCGAATACATTGACAACACTGACGCCCTCGCTGCGAAACGCCTTGAGCAGGTGCTGCTGGCGCAGCTTTTGGGATTCCAGGTTGCGGGCTTTCACATACCCGAAACCGCGCACAAGGGCCGGCAGTTCGGCCAGTTCCACGGCGCTGTCATAATTTTCCTGACGCAAACCCTGGGCCAACTCGGCCAGCAGGATTTCGTAGTCCACGATCAGTTGCCGCTCCCGTTTCCGTTCCGCCATATAACCGAACGGGTCCAGGGCGGTGCCCCGCAAACAGCGCAACTTCGCCAGCAGGGAAAATACCGGCAGCACCCACGCGCCCAGGGTTCGTTTAACAGGTAATCCGCTATCGGCATCCCGCTTGCCCAGCAGGGGCGGCGCCAGGTGAAATTGCAGGCGATAATCGCCTTCGAACTCATTTTGCAACTGCTCCTTGAAAGCCGGGCAGGAGTACAGGCGCGCCACTTCGTACTCATCCTTGTAGGCCATCAACCGGTACAGGTTGCGGGCCACCGCCTTGCTCAACCGCTGCCCGGCCCGCGGAGCTCGCCGCTCCTCGGCATCTACGACCAGGCGCAGTTGTTCCCGGTAGCGCTCGGCCCAGGCGCGGTTCTGATAATCCACCAGCCGCTGGTAGCGATCCGCTATGATCTCTGCAAGGCTTTCCAGGGGTTGGAAAGCAGGCTTGTGCCTGGCTCTGATTTCCACCTCATCCAGGTCGAGCACAGCTCGGCGACCCCACAGGAACGCCTGCCGGTTGAGTTCAACCGCCACACCGTTCAATTCTATCGCCTGATCCAGCGCCTCGGGAGCAACCGGTAACAAACCCTTTTGGCTCGCATAGCCGAGCAGAAACAGGTTGCTGGCGATGGAGTCTCCCAACAGGCCAGTGGCCAAACCAGTGGCGTTGAGAAAGTCGACCTTGCCCGGGCCCACTTCCTCGGAGATAGTGGATTTCATGGCCGCCGCGGGAAACACCAGATCGGGGTTGCTGATGAAATCCGGGGTGACGGATTCGAAGTCGTTAACGATTGCCCAGGTACGCTCCACATTGGCCTTGGCCAGCGCTTCATCGCCAGCCGTCACCACCAGGTCACAACCCAGCAGCAGGTCGGCATCACCAGCGGGAACACGCACCGAATTGATATCGGACTGGCGCTTGCCGATGCGCACATGACTGACCACCGCGCCGAATTTCTGGGCCAGTCCGGTCTGGTTCATGGTGGCGCAACCCTTGCCTTCAATATGGCCCGCAATGGCAACCAGCGCGGCAATGGTCAGCACACCGGTGCCGCCCACACCTGCCACCACGATATTCCAGGGTTGTTCCTCAATACTGGCCAGCAACGGCTCCGGCAGAGCGGGAAAATCGTCTGCGGCGGCCTCGTGCCGCTTCAAGCGGCCGCCCAGCACGGTTACGAAACTGGGACAGAAGCCCTTGAGGCAGGAGTAATCCTTGTTACAGGCGCTCTGATCAATACGGCGCTTGCGCCCCAACTCGGTCTCTACCGGGAGCACCGACAGGCAATTCGACTGGATGCTGCAATCCCCACAGCCTTCACACACTTCCCGGTTGATCAGCACCCGTTTTGCGGGATCTTCCAGCAGCCCCTTTTTACGGCGGCGGCGTTTCTCTGCGGCGCAGGTCTGGTCGTAGATCAGCACCGTGGTTCCGGGGGTTTCGCGCAGTTCTTTCTCAACACCGATCAATCCATCCCGATGGCTGAGACTGAAGCCCTCGAAAGCCTCGATGCTACCGATATGCCGCTCGGGAGTATCGGAGACCAAGGCCAGACGTTTTACCCCCTCACCCCGCAATTGCTGGATGAGTTGCGCCACTGTCAGGTTACCGTCAAGCGGCTGCCCGCCGGTCATGGCAACGGCGTCGTTGTATAGGATCTTGTAAGTGATATTGACTCCGGCAGCGATGGTCTGTCGAATCGCCAGCAGACCGGAGTGAAAATAGGTGCCGTCCCCGAGATTCTGAAAAACGTGCGGGGTATCGGTAAAGGCGGCTTGCCCAACCCAACTCACTCCCTCGCCGCCCATATGGGAAAAGGTTACCGCCAGGCGATCGCCCTTTTCCCAAGTGCCCATGTAATGGCAACCGATGCCGCCGAGAGCACGGCTGCCATCAGGTATGCGAGTTGAGGTGCTGTGCGGGCAACCGGAGCAATAGTGGGGTATGCGCTCCAGCACCGCCCGTGGTTGCGCCAGTGAGCTCTCTTTGCGCCGGTAGAATTCGAGGCGCTTGTCGATGCTTTCATCCCGGTAAAAGCGACCCATGCGGCCGGCCATGGCACGGGCCACCATGGCCGGAGTCAGTTCGCCCAGGTTGGGCAGCAGGTCGTGGCCCTGCTCATCGAACTCCCCGACCACCCGTGGGCGGCGTTCCACCGGCCAGTTATAGAGTTGGCCGGTGAGCTGGTCTTCAAGGATCGAACGTTTCTCTTCCACTACCAGGATCTCCTCCAGGCCGTGGGCGAAAGCATGGGCGCTCACCGGGTCCAGCGGCCAACTCATACCCACCTTGAAAACCCGCAGACCTATCGCCGAGGCCTTGGCCGCATCGATACCCAGGTCTTCCAGGGCCTGCATCACGTCCAGGTAGGCTTTGCCCGTGGTAACGATGCCCAGGCGAGCCCTCGGGCTGTCCAGAACCACACGGTTGAGCCGGTTCACCCTGGCGAATTCCCGGGCGGCGTAGATCTTGTATTTGTTGAGACGCCGTTCCTGGTCCAGGGACTCATCGGGCCAGCGGGCATGTACGCCGTCTTTCGGCAGTTGAAAATCCTTGGGCAGCACGATACTGACCCGGCCCGGGTCGATCTCTGCCGAAATGGCGGAGTCCATATTCTCGGTAATGGCCTTCAGGGCCACCCAGGCGCCGCAGTAACGGGATAGCTCCCAGCCGAAAATGCCCAGGTCCAGCACTTCCTGCACATTGGCGGGGCACAACACGGGAATGGAGGCGCCGATGAACATGTGCTCGGACTGGTGCGGCAAGCTTGAGGATTTTGCCGCGTGGTCGTCGCCGGCCACGGCCAGCACACCACCGTACCGCGAGGTGCCGAAAGCGTTGGCATGTTTGATCGCATCCATGCTGCGGTCGACCCCCGGGCCCTTGCCGTACCACATGCCAAACACGCCGTCATATCTGGCGCCCTCGAACAAGCCGACCTGCTGGCTGCCCCACACTGCGGTGGCGGCAAGGTCTTCATTCACGCCGGGCTGGAACTTGATGTGGTGCTGGTCCAGGTATCGCCGCGCCCGCCACATGGCCCGATCAAGACCGCCGAGTGGCGAACCCCGGTAGCCGGAAATAAACCCGGCGGTGTTGAGGCCGCGCTCCAGGTCACGCTGATGTTGCAGGATGGGCAGCCGCACCAGCGCCTCAATACCGGTCATGTAGGCGCGGGTGGTGTCCAGCGCATACTTGTCGTCGAGTGAAATAGAAGTGTCCTGTTTCATAACTACCTAAAAAAGGGGTCAGAGCCCTTTAATCCAATCCCAGGTGAAAGGCCCCGCCGAGTAACCGAAGGGATTAAAGGGCTCTGACCCCTTTTTTTCTCCGCTCCTTCAGGCCTATTCGATGGGAAAATAATAACGCTGTTTTTTGGAAATATTTATGTTTTATTCCTATATATTTGTGGTTTTCAGTATAAATATTTTATAAAATAACCTTTATGAGCATATATTATTTGAAAAGTGACCACTGAACTCAGCTCTCTGGACATCGAGATACTGGACCTGTTACAGCAGGATGCCAGCCTGACTTCGCAGCAGATTGCCGAACGTATCAACCTGTCCCAGTCCCCCTGCTGGCGCCGTATCCAGCGCCTGCGCGAGGAGGGTCTGATCGAACGGCAGGTAGCCCTGCTGAACCGCGAAAAACTGGGGATGGAGGTTGTGGTGTTCACCACGATCAATCTGGCCAACCAGGGGCGCAAATACCTGGAGGCTTTTGAAGAGCAGGTGAAAAACTTTCCGGAGGTGCTGGAATGTTACACCATGGCGGGAAGTTGGGATTACATGCTGAAGATCGTGGCTCGTGATATACGCCACTACGAACGGTTCATACGGGAGCAACTAACCAGTCTTGAACTCATTGGCGAAATACACTCGCATATCGCCGTCACCGAGATCAAAAACTCGACCCAACTGCCACTTGTCAGTCAACTTTGAAGGTTTTCCGGGGAGGACGCGTCTCGATGTAAAATCCTGCGCGATCATCGCATCCACTGATGCAATATGCGGGCTAGTTGAGGCATACTCAAATACTCAGGGAAGGCCCTGTAACCGGGCAGTTCGGAGCATAACATTCATGTCCATCACAATTCACGCCCTGGCCGAAAACAAACGGGGTTCTTTTCCGGAAAATATCCGTTTCGGCACGGTATTCTCGGACCACATGTTCACTCAGGTCTACGATGAGGGTAGCGGTTGGCGCGATGCCCGGATTGGCCCCTACCGGAAGTTCTCCCTAGACCCCGCCGCCGCGGTGCTGCACTACGGCCAGGAAGTGTTCGAGGGGCTGAAGGCCTACCGACGCGCCGACGGTGGCATCAACCTGTTCCGGCCGGACCAGAACATGCGCCGTTTCAACGATTCCGCCACGCGCATGATGATGCCGCAAGTGGATGAGGCCTTTCACCTGGAGTCGCTGAACACCCTGGTAGGTCTGGACCAAGCTTGGGTTCCTGATCAGGAGGGGTCCTCCCTGTACATCCGGCCCGCCATGATAGCCACCAGTCCCAAACTCGGTCTGGGTGCGGCAGACAGTTATCTGCACTTCATTATCACCGGCCCGGCGGGCCCCTATTTCGAGCAGGGATTCAACCCGGTTTCGGTTTACATTGCCGACCGGCACCGCCGAGCGGTTGTCGGCGGTGTGGGCGAAGTCAAAACCGGCGGCAACTACGCGGCCAGCTTGCTGGTGAGCGAGGAAGCAGCCCGCAAGGGCTTCACCCAGGTGTTGTGGCTGGATGCGGTCGAAGGCCGCTTTGTCGAAGAAGTGGGGGCCATGAACATCTGTTTTGTCTATGGCGGCAGCAAGATTGTCACACCCTCATTGAGCGGCAGTATCCTGCCCGGAATCACCCGGGATTCTCTACTGCAACTCGCACCCGTACTGGGTTACGAGGTCGGCGAAGAGCGCCTGGATATTCACCGGTTGCTGGCGGATATCGAAGCAGGTGAGGTCACCGAAGTGTTCGGCTGCGGTACTGCCGCGGTTATCTCGCCGGTGGGCCAACTTGCCCTGCACGATCGGGTTCACGAGATCAACAATAACTTGCCGGGCCCGGTGGCCAAGCGTTTATTTGACGAGTTGACCGGTATTCAGTACGGGCTGCGCGATGACCCCTTTGGCTGGGTGACGCCGCTATCTTCTGTTGCAGATTGCCCGGCTCCACTTCGCTCCCAAACCGGTTGATCGGCTCGGGCTATAGCCGCAATGTGGCGCCAGCTGGCGCGGAGATGGCGAGTCACAAAGCCTTCCCAGCGCGCAATCGACGCGAAGCGCCATGCTGGCTGCATGGTCAAGCGGTGATTGTGTGCTGGGAAGGCTTTGAGGCCGCCAGAACGCGCCAAGCGTGGTGGTTGCAAATTGTATCCAGGCCAAAACTCATGCCTGGCGTTGATATACAAGTGCGAAACGGGTAGTCCGGGCGTGCTGGCGCCACATTGCGGCTACACCGGCAAGCGCTTGAAAATGCGTTCCGGGATCAGCTTGAGAAGCAGCATGATATAGCGCCAGAACCAGGGCAGGTAAACCACCTCGCTGCCCCGCTCAATGGCGCGCACAATGCCCCGTGCAATCTGCTCGGGTTTCGCCCATAGCAAGCCTTTGCTTATGTGCGCAGTCATGGGACTATCCACCAAGCCCGGTTTCACCGTCAGCACTCGCACCCCGCCACCGGCCAGCCTGCTCCTCAGCCCCTGGCAGTACGTGCTCAGCGCGGCCTTGGCGCTACCGTATACATAGTTGGAGCGGCGACCCCGATCCCCGGCCACCGAACTGATCACCACCATCTGGCCACTGCCCTGCTGTTCGAAACGCGGAGCGAATGCCGCCAACAGGCTCACGGCGCCGAGTGCGTTGGTTTCAAATTCCTGCCGGGACGCTTCCACATCATCCTGCACCGTTGCCTGTTCAGGCAGAGAGCCATGGGCAAGCAACAGCACGTCTACACCCTGGCCCCAGATTTCCTGCACAAAGGCCGCGTAATCCGTCTCGGAACAGGCCTCGAAAACCACTTGTTCCACCTGGGCGGCGCCCCTGGCCTGCAAGTCTCCCGCCACGGTAGCCAGTCGTTCACTATTGCGCGCCGCCACCAACAGGTAGTCCCCCCGGGCGGCCCATAGTCTGGCCGTGGCCTGGGCTATAGCCGAGGTGGCGCCGATGATGACCGCCCGCGTCATCAGACGGCCCCCGTTACCCGGCGCCAGAACAGGGAGTTGATATTGGCGTCGCGCAGTTGTTCGAGCCGCTCCCAGCGCGGATAGGCGGCGCGAAAATCCGCTCCGCTCATATGCGCGTCCTTGGCGGGATAAATGGCGCCGCCGTTGCCGAACACCACCGCGTCCAGGCGCTTGAACAGTTCGGTGGTTTTCGCGCCGCGCCAGGGAAAATCCAGCGCCAGGGTCACGCCGGGGCGTGGAAAGGACAACAGGGCCGGGGATGGGATATCGCCAAAGACTTTCAGCACCGCCAGCAGGGAGCCCTGCCCCGAGCGGCGGATGATATCCAGCAATTCGCTGATTGCTTCTGCAGGCGCCACACACTGATACTGCCTGAAGCCGCGCCTTCCGTACAGGCGATTCCAGTGCCCTACCGAGTCAAGTGGGAAAAACCAGCCGGGCCAGGCGACCCGGCGGGATTTCCGTGGCGCCAACTGGCGGTGGAAATAGCCGCTATTGAAAACCTTCAGGCTAAAGCGATTGAGTGGGGACAGCGGCAGTGCGAAGGGCACCTTGAAGTGTACTCCCGGCCGCGGGGCCGCCTCGCTTGCAGCGCTATGCAGTGCTCGTAAAAAATGGCCCCGGGGCCTCGCGCCGAGGCAATCGATCCAGGATACCGTGTATTCGTGGCTGTCATCCGAGGCGGCGCTGAGTTCCAGGAATTCCTGCAGAGAGTGAAACTTGATGGTTTCGGCATCCAGCCAGGGGCCACTGACCGGCCGCAAGCGCAGTTCCACCCAGAGAATCACGCCGGTCAGGCCCAGGCCTCCGCAAGTGGCAGAGAACCATTCCTGATGATGTTTCGGTGAGCAGCGAATCAACTCGCCGTCGGAACGCTGCAGGGCCAGTTCGCTGACATGACGGGCGAAAGTTCCATCACGGTGATGGTTCTTGCCGTGCACATCGTTGGCCACGGCGCCGGCCACCGTGACAAACCGGGTTCCAGGCAGCACCGGTAACATCCAACCCCGCGGCACGGTCAACTGCATGATCTGTCCCAGGGTTACCCCGGCCTCACAGCGGATCACCCCCGAGGCGGGGTCGAAGGCAAGAACATGGTCCAAGCCACAGGTATTCAGTACGGCGCCGCTGGCAGCCAGTGCGCTGTCGCCATAGCTGCGGCCACAACCGGCCGGCAGTACCTGTTGGCGCCATACGCTCAATACCTGGTCTTGCCAGCCGACCCGAAGTTCTCTTTGTTCCCCTTCAGGCAGACCGCCCCAGGAACGCATTACAAAGCCGCCAGGAACAACACCGTCACCGCCAGGGCGCAAAGTAAGCTGACCACATCCTGCACCGCAAACAGTATGGGGTCGTCGTACATGCGGCCACGGTTGGCGCTGAACCAGACATGGCAGAGCCAGAACAGCAACAGTGGACAAGTCAGCCACAACCAGGCCGGATTTTGATAGAGCTGCTGTACCGCCGGACCATTTATATACAGCGCGAGAATCACCACGGCTGCGAAACCGGCGGCCATTCCTGGGGCCAGTACGAAGCTGCTGTCGCCCGCCCGATAACCCCGCCCGGAATCAGGTGATCCGCCCATCTCGATTTCCCGCAATTCGGTGTAGCGCTTCATCAGCGCCAGGGAAAAGAACAGGAACAGGGAGAAGGCCAATAACCAGAATGTCGGAGGGTGGCCCAGCGCCGCGCCGCCGGCGATGATGCGCAGGGTGTACAGGCAGGCCAGCACCAGCACATCGGCCAAGGGTATGCGTTTCAGGCGTGCCGAGTAAAGAATGGCAGTCACTGCATACAGCAACAGCACGCCCTGAAAGCCCGGCGGCAACAGCAGCGCCAACACCGCGGAACCCAGCAACAGCAGCATCAGTAACAGGCACACCACCACAACCTGCAAATCTCCATTTGCCAGCGGCCGTTTGCGCTTGCGCGGATGGGCCCGGTCAAAAGGCAGGTCGACCAGGTCATTAAGAAGATAGATGGCGCTGGCGCACAAACTGAATGACAGAAAGGCAATTGCGGCTGTGGTGGTGGCCGCGGCATTGCCATAGGAATGACTTGCCAGCAGGGGCACAAAAAGCAGCAGGTTTTTCAGCCAATGGGTGATCCGGCACTGGCGCAGCAAACTCGAAAGAAAGCTGACCCGGTACTCAAACAATTTGCCGATGGTAAATCGGGCCTGTACAAAGCGGGTAAATCCGGGATTGGAGGAGACTACGTGCACGGTGCGGGAGGCCCGCCATACCGGCACATCCACCTTGCTGTTGCCAAGGTAATCAAAGCCCTTGCCGGGACAGGCCTCAGTCAGGCAGGCAGCCTTGTGCTGGCCGGTCCTGTTGACTTTTCCATCGCTGGCCAGGACCTCGTCAAAACAACCCAGGTAATCCGCCAGGTGATTCACCAGCAGTTCATCCGAGCCGCTGGCCAGCATTGTTTTTCGGCCATTGCTGTGTTCGGTGCGGACAAACTCCAGGACATCGTCCCGAAACGGAAGCCTGGTGTAGTCGATGTCCACCAACTGGGCCAGTTGGCGCTTTACAAAGGCCCGGCCCCTGAACAGCCACAACAACACCCGCAACAGTCGTAGAGGGTTGCCACGCAGGTAAACCAACAGGGATTCGCCAGACAGGTCACCGCGAATCAGGGTGCCATCGAGGTCTACGGCAAGCACCGGAGCTTCGTTGTCCGGCACTGAGGAAATTGATTCACTCACCTTGTAGTCCTCGGATGCCGAAAACCGGCTCTCGGCATACCCGCCGCAGGGCTGGCAGCCTGTCGGGCTTGGGCGTCCGTAGCGAGGGAAAGACCGTTTTGAGTCATTTTTTCTGCAATTCTGAGGATAATAGTGGTTCGTGTGACGAAGGATTGCAGAAAAATGGGCCAAAACGGCTTTTCCGCAGTAGGACAGTCCCAAGTCCGGCAGGCTGCTAGTCCTCGATGTCTTCGAAGGCGGCCTCATCCTGCGGGCGGTCCACCAGTTCCACATAGGCCATGGGCGCCTTGTCACCGCTGCGGAAGCCGCATTTGAGGATACGGAGATACCCCCCCGGGCGGTCCAGGTAGCGTGGGCCCAACTCACCAAACAACTTTCCGACCATAGCCTTGTCCCCCAGCCGGGCATACGCCAGGCGGCGATTGGCGACGCTGTCGTTCTTGGCCAGGGTGATCAGCGGCTCGGCCACACGGCGCAGTTCCCTGGCCTTGGGCAGGGTGGTCCTGATCAACTCGTGTTCAAACAGTGAGGTAGCCATGTTTCGAAACATGGCCTTGCGGTGAGCGCTGTTGCGGTTTAATTGTGATCCACTATGGCGATGACGCATTTTTCCAATCCCTTTATGGCCGGATCAACCCGGTCAGGCTCAGTTGACGCCCAGCGCCCGGTTATCCACCTTGACACTGGCGGGGGGCCAACTGTCCAGCCGCATACCCAGCGACAAGTTGCGGGAAGCCAGCACATCCTTGATTTCAGTGAGCGATTTTTTGCCCAGGTTCGGGGTTTTCAACAGCTCTATTTCGGTGCGCTGAACCAGGTCTCCAATGTAATAGATATTCTCTGCCTTTAGACAATTGGCGGAACGCACGGTCAGTTCCAGGTCGTCCACCGGGCGCAACAGAATCGGATCGATTTCGTCCTCGACATCCCCCGCTTCGTCGAACTTCTCACCCTCCAGATCGACAAAGACGGCCAACTGCCGCTGTAGAATCGTGGCGGCACGGCGGATCGCTTCTTTCGGATCAATCGTGCCATTGCTCTCCAGGTCCAGAACCAGCTTGTCCAGGTCTGTGCGCTGTTCGACCCGTGCCGACTCCACCACATATGACACGCGGCGTACCGGGCTATAGGTGGCATCCAGCCGCAGTTTGCCGATTGGGCGTGTTTCCTCGTCTTCACTGACCCGGCTGTCGGCGGGAGAATAGCCACGCCCCCGAGCCACTGTCAGCATCATGCTGATTTCCGATTTCCCGTTAAGATGGCAGATCACATGCTCCGGGTTGCAAATCTCCACCTCGTTATCAACCTGTATATCCGCTGCCGTCACGGTACCCGGCCCTTTGCCGCTCAAGGTCAGTTCCGCACTATTCTTGTTGTGCATCATCAGGGCCACACCCTTGAGGTTGAGCAGAATTTCAATGACGTCTTCCTGTACACCTTCAATGGCGCTGTATTCATGCTGCACACCGTCAATTTCCACTTCGGTAATTGCGCATCCGGGCATTGAAGAAAGCAGGATACGGCGCAGGGCATTACCCAGGGTATAGCCGAAACCTCGCTCCAGCGGCTCAAGCGTAATCTCGGCCCGGGTGTCGCTCTTGCTGTCAACACGAATCACTCGTGGCGTCAAAAAGTCGTCTACTGAGGTTTGCATATGGGTACCTTGTGCTGTGTTCGGTTAGTGAATTACTTGGAGTAGAGTTCGACAATCAGATTTTCATTGATCTCGGAAGGGAGGTCCTGCCGCTCCGGGTAGGATTTGAAAGTGCCTTCCAGCTTCTCACTGTCCACTTCCACCCACTCTGGTTCGCCGCGCGATGCAGCCAGCGCAAGGGCGGACTGCACTCGCAGTTGCTTGCTGGCCTTGCCGTGTAAAGAGACCACGTCACCGGGACTTACCTGGTAAGAAGGAATATTAACCCGCTGGCCGTTTACCAGGATCGACCGATGGGACACCAACTGACGAGCTTCCGCGCGGGTAGAGCCGAAGCCCATGCGGTACACCACGTTGTCGAGCCGGGATTCGAGCAGGCGCAACAGGTTTTCTCCGGTGGCGCCCCTGAGCCGTGCGGATTCACGATAATAATTGCGGAACTGTCTTTCCAGCACACCATAGATGCGCCGTACTTTCTGCTTCTCCCGCAATTGCACCCCGTAATCAGACTGGCGCCCGCGCCGGGCGCCGTGTTGTCCGGGCGCATTTTCAACATTACATTTGCTCTCCAGCGCCCGTACTCCACTCTTCAGGAACAGGTCAGTTCCCTCGCGGCGAGACAGCTTGCATTTGGGTCCTAAATATCTGGCCATTTTTAATTCCTGCCCTTACACACGCCGCTTTTTGGGAGGCCGGCATCCATTGTGCGGGATGGGCGTTACGTCGGTGATGTTACTGATTTTGAAACCGCAATTATTGAGGGCGCGTACAGCGGATTCGCGACCCGGTCCGGGACCTTTCACCTGCACATCGAGGTTCTGCAGACCGTATTCCCTGGCGGCCTCACCGGCGCGTTCGGCGGCGATTTGCGCGGCGAACGGGGTGCTTTTGCGTGAACCGCGGAAACCGGAACCACCGGCGGTAGCCCAACTCAGAGTGTTACCTTGACGATCAGTGATGGTAATAATCGTATTATTGAAAGAGGCATGAATATGGGCGATGCCATCAACCACCGTTTTGGTGACCTTCTTGCGTGTTGCCCTGGCGCCTGGCTTGGCCATGATGTATTCCTGTCCTGATCTCAACACTACACCGTGGTGCAGCTACACTAATGAAGGATTCGTAGGAACCGGCTTACCTGCGAATCGGTTTGCGCGGCCCCTTTCGAGTTCGGGCATTGGTTTTGGTGCGCTGACCACGCAGCGGCAATCCCCGGCGATGACGCAGACCGCGGTTGCAACCCAGGTCCATCAGGCGCTTGATGTTCATGGAAACCTCGCGGCGCAGGTCGCCTTCCACCATCAGTTTGCCCACTTCGCTGCGCAGGGCATCCATCTGCTCTTCACTGAGTTCGCCAATTCTGGTCTGTTCGTCCACGCCGGTGGCCGCACAAAGGTGGCGCGCCCTGGTGCGGCCGACACCAAAAATGTGGGTCAGTGAGATAATAGCGTGCTTGTTATCGGGTATGTTTACCCCGGCAATACGAGCCATCCAGAACTCTCCAACAGATTTCGCGAGACCAAGGTCTGTATCAGTCCACCAAGCAAACAAAAACCACCACGCCAGCCTGCCGATGGCGGGGTGGAGTGGCGGCGCAAAAGGCCGGGCATACTAGCCATATCGGTTAACAAAATCAACCCTGACGCTGCTTGTGGCGGGGTTGTGCGCTGCATATTACCCGTACCACTCCCTTGCGCCGAACCACTTTGCAGTCCCGGCATATTTTCTTGACTGAAGCACGCACTTTCATGATTTTTCCCACCTACCGGATCCTTCCGGCGCCTCCATAATTTCTCAAGTTGGCCTTCTTCATGACCGAATCATACTGCTGCGACATCATGTGGCTCTGCACCTGGGCCATGAAATCCATGACCACCACCACCACGATCAGGAGCGAGGTGCCACCCAGATAAAAGGGTACATTCCACATCACCACCAAAAACTGCGGCAGCAGGCAGACCAGGGTGATGTAGGTAGCGCCGAATACGGTCAAGCGGGTCAGGATGCCATCAATGTAATCGGCGGTTCTCGGCCCGGGCCGGATACCCGGTATGAACGCCCCGGAACGCTTCAAGTTGTTCGCCACTTCTTCCGGGTTGTAGATCAAGGCCGTATAGAAGAAGCAGAAAAATACAATCAGTACACTGAACAAAAGGATGTTCAAGGGCTGACCGGGGCCGATGGCCAGGGCGATTTCCTGCAGCCAATCAGCTTCGCCGCCACCTCCGAACCACTGCGCGATGGAAGCCGGGAACAGCAGGAGGCTGCTCGCGAAGATGGCCGGAATTACACCGGCCATGTTCACTTTCAGCGGCAAATGGCTGCTCTCGGCCTGAAACTGTTGGCGGCCCCGCTGCCGATTGGCATAATTGACGGTAATGCGACGCTGACCACGCTCGATGAACACAATCAAGTAGATCACCGACACCGCCAACGCCAGGATAAACAAAAGCACCAGGATGTTGAGTTCACCCTGACGCGCCGATTCCAGGGATTGGCCGATGGCAGCGGGCAAGCCCGCAACAATACCGGCGAAAATCAGCAGGGAAATGCCGTTACCTACACCTTTTTCGGTGATCTGCTCACCCAGCCACATCATGAAAACGGCGCCGGTCACCAGCGAAGTAATGGAGACCACAAAAAATATTGGCGTTGCGCTATAGGCCATACCCTGGTTAGCCATGCCGACCGACATGCCGGTAGCCTGAAACAGCGCCAACACTACCGTCAGGTAGCGCGTGTACTGGCTGATCTTGCGGCGGCCCGATTCACCTTCCTTTTTCAATTGTTCCAACTGCGGGGTCACCGCCGACATCAATTGCATGATGATGGAGGCGGAAATGTAAGGCATGATACCCAGCGCGAGGATACTCATGCGTTCCAGCGCACCTCCACTGAACATGTTCGCCAAACCGAGAATGGTGCCCTGGTTCTGGTCGAACAGTGCTGCAATCTGGTCGGGGTTGATACCGGGTACGGGTATGTGGGTGCCAATGCGATAAACAATAATCGCCAGTAACACAAAACGCAGACGCGCAAATAGCTCGCCCAGCCCCTTGGTATTGCCCCCTCCGGATAATTGCGGAGCAGCCATTTACGCCTCGATTTTCCCGCCCGCACGCTCAATGGCTTCGCGAGCGCCACTGGTCACTGTCAGGCCCTTGACGGTAACTGCCCGGTTCAGCTCCCCGGACAGAAAGATGCGTGCGCGCAACGTCGCTGCCTTGACCAGGCTTGCGGCCTTGAGAGCCTGCAGATCTATTACCTCTGCCTCGACCCGATTCAACTCGCCCAGGCATACCTGCGCGGTAGTGCGCGCCACACGGGAACTGAAGCCATACTTGGGCAGGCGCTTCTGCAACGGCATCTGCCCACCTTCAAAACCGGGCTTGATGTTACCTCCGGAACGGGATTTCTGCCCCTTGTGACCGCGCCCGCAGGTTTTCCCATAACCGCTGCCGACCCCGCGGCCCACGCGCTTTGCGTTCTTGCGTGAACCCGGCGCGGGGCTCAGCGAATTCAGACGCATGCTTTCAGAACTCATTGCCCTTGCTCCTCTACACGTAGCAGGTAGTTCACCTTGTTGATCATGCCGCGAATCGAAGGGGTATCCTCCACTGTCACGGTTTGGCCGATACGGCGCAGACCCAGACCGGCAACGCAGGCCCGATGAGTTCTTATGCACCGGCTGCTGCTGCGAACCTGGGTGATCTTGATCATTGCTTTAGCCATGTCTCAGCCAATCCATACCTGCTTCAAATTTCTTCGACAGTCTTGCCGCGTCTCTCGGCCACCGCTTCGGGAGAAGTCATTTCCCGCAAACCCTTGAATGTAGCCCGAACCACATTGACCGGGTTGGTAGAGCCATAACACTTGGCCAGTACGTTGTGTACACCGGCAATTTCCAGCACCGCCCGCATTGCTCCCCCGGCGATTACTCCGGTGCCTTCCGAAGCGGGTTGCATGTAAATCCTGGAAGCGCCGTGACTCGCCTTGATCGGGTATTGAAGGGTGCCGTTATCCAGTTCCACATCAATCATGTTACGGCGGGCGCTTTCCAGTGCTTTCTGGATCGCAACGGGCACTTCACGCGCCTTGCCACGGCCAAAACCCACCCTGCCGTTGCCATCACCAACCACTGTCAGCGCGGTGAAACCGAAGATACGGCCACCCTTGACCACCTTGGCCACACGGTTTACCTGGACCAGTTTCTCCTGCAGCCCTTCGTTGTCGTCGTTCTTGCGATCATTAAACGCCATAGTGGGTAACCCCTAGAATTTCAGACCATGTTCACGTGCGGATTCGGCCAGAGCCTTGACCCGTCCGTGATACTTGTAACCACCGCGGTCAAATGCAACCTTCTCTATTCCCGCCGCCTGGGCCCGCTCCGCCACCAGTTTGCCGACTTTCGCCGCGGCCTCCACATTGCCGGTAGCGCCCTTGCGCAGAGTGGGGTCCAACGAGGAAGCACAGGCCAGAACCCGGTCACCGGCCGGAGCCAGCACCTGTGCATAAATGTGGCGTGGCGTGCGGTGAACCGATAACCGGTTTACACCCAACTCCCGCATTTTGGCGCGAGCGCGACGGGCGCGGCGCAACCTGGAATCATTTCTGGCGCTCATGAATGCCCACCTACTTCTTCTTGGCTTCTTTACGGCGGACCCGCTCATCCGCGTAACGAACACCTTTACCCTTGTATTCCTCTGGTGGACGGAAGGCGCGCAACTCCGCCGCCGTCTGGCCAACCATCTGCTTGTCTATGCCCCGCACCACGATTTCGTTCTGACTGGGGGCTTCCACGGAGATTCCTTCCGGTAGCCGGTATTCCACCGGGTGTGAGAAACCCAGGGTCATACTCACCTTCCTGCCCGATACGGCGGCGCGGTAGCCGACGCCATCCAGCCGCAGTCTCTTTTCGAAACCAGCGGAGACACCGATCACCATATTGTTCACCAGGGAGCGGGTGGTTCCCGCCATGGCCGCCGAGCCCCGGCCGCAGACCGAGAAAGACAGCGTCTGATCCTGCTGACTGACTTCTACCCCGTCATCTACCTTCAAACGCAACTCACCCTTGCTCCCCTTGACGGCAAGATCCTTGCCATTCAGGCTGACCTCAACACCGCTTGGCAGTGTTATCGGGATATTCGCAATTCTGGACATAGTGGACGCCCCGGCGCTCTCAGCTTCTAAAATACGGTGCACAACACTTCGCCGCCGACCCCGGCAGCACGCGCGGCACGATCTGACATCACCCCACGGCTGGTGGAAATGATTGCCGTACCCAGGCCGCCACGCACCTTCGGCAGCGCATCCTTATCGGCGTATCTGCGTAATCCGGGACGGCTGATCCGATCAATTTCGGCAATTACCGGCTTGCCTTCAAAATACTTGAGACTGACCCTGATACTCCCGCCGGGGCCTGCTTCGACGGTGCTGAAGTCTGCGATATAGCCTTCAGCCTTGAGCACCTCACAAACCGCCTCCTTGAGGTTGGAAGCAGGAATATCCACGCTGGTCTTGCCCGCCGTCTGCGCATTGCGCAGACGGGTCAACATGTCAGCCAGAGGGTCTTGCATAGTCATAGTCTTGCTCTCTTGTTCATCCTGGGTAGTTTTACCAACTGCCCTTGACCAGGCCGGGGACATCTCCGCGCATGGCGGCCTCGCGCAGTTTGTTACGGCACAAGCCAAACTTTCGATACACCGCGTGCGGCCGCCCGGTCTGCTGGCAGCGGCGCTGTTGCCGAACGGGACTGGCATTGCGGGGCAACTTCTGCAACTGTCGCTGCGCCTCCCATTTTTCATCATCACCAGCTTGCGTACTAGTCAGAATCGCCTTCAACTCAGCGCGCTTGCCCGCGTATTTCTGCACCATGAGCAATCGTTTTTTCTCACGCGCAATCATCGATTTTTTCGCCATGCCCCAAACCTCTCTTTCACTGCTTCAAGGGGAAGTTGAAAGCGCGCAGCAGGGCGCGGCCTTCCTCATCCCCACGGGCCGTGGTGGTAATAGTGATATCCAGACCACGCAAGACGTCCACCCGGTCAAAGTCAATTTCCGGAAAGATGATCTGTTCACTGACACCCATGGCGAAGTTGCCACGCCCATCAAAGGACTTCGGACTAATGCCACGAAAATCCCGAACCCGCGGTATCGCAATACTGATCAGGCGCTCCAAAAATTCATACATGCGATCACTGCGCAAGGTCACCTTGCAACCAATCGGCCAACCTTCACGAACCTTGAAGCCGGCAATGGACCGGCGCGCCCGGGTGACCACCGGCTTCTGTCCGGCAATCTTCTCCATGTCGCTCATGGCGTGTTCCAGGATCTTCTTGTCGCCCAGCGCTTCGCCAACCCCCATATTCAGGGTGATCTTGCTAACCCTGGGAACCTCCATCACATTATCGAGACCCAGTTCCTGTTTCAGCCTGGGCGCGATTTCTTCCCGGTAAATCTGTTTTAATGCAGCCATATTCTCCAGGTCCGCCAATTAATCGATCTTCATACCACTGGACTTGAAAATCCGAGCCTTGTCATCACCGTCCAGCTTGAAGCCCACCCGATCAGCCCGATTGGTATCGGGATTGAAAATCGCCACGTTGGAGATCTGAATCGGCCTCTCCTGCTCGACAATACCACCTGCCACACCCTGCTGAGGATTGGGCTTGGTGTGCTTTTTGACCATGTTGACGCCGGTCACCAGTAACTTGCCACCTTCCAGGACCTTGCGCACTTTGCCACGCTTGCCCCGGTCCTTGCCGGCCAGGATAACCACTTCGTCGTCACGCTTGATCTTTTGCATGTCTGAACCTCTCCCTGACTACAGAACTTCCGGCGCCAGGGAAATAATCTTCATGAATTGCTCGCCGCGCAATTCACGGGTTACCGGCCCAAAAATGCGCGTCCCCACCGGGGCGTTCTGTGCGTTCAACAATACCGCCGCATTATCGTCAAACTTGATCCGTGAACCGTCCTGACGGCGTATGCCCTTGCGGGTGCGCACCACCACGGCGGTCATGACCTGTCCTTTCTTGACCTTGCCCCGGGGAATGGCTTCCTTGATGGTCACCTTGATCAGGTCGCCGACTCCCGCATAGCGGCGGCGCGAGCCGCCCAGCACCTTGATGCACATGACCCGGCGCGCCCCGCTGTTGTCGGCTACGTCCAAATAGGTTTGTGTCTGAATCATCTTCCACTCCAGCCCGCCTATACCTGGGCAGGGCTATCCTCAATCTTCAACAATTTCCAGCTCTTGGTCCTGGAAATCGGCCGGGTTTCGGCAATCGTCACTTTATCGCCAATGGCGCACGCATTGTTTTCGTCATGTGCGTGAACCTTGGAAGAACGGGTAATGTACTTGCCGTAAACCGGATGCTTTACCCGGCGCTCAATCAGTACCGTAACCGTCTTGTCCATCTTGTTGCTGATGACCCGGCCAGTCGCAGTGCGCGCATTGTTCGATAGCTCCGCCATGGGTCAGTCCCCGGCCCGTTGAGCAAGCGCCGTCTTGAGGCGTGCAATATCACGCCGGGTCTGCTTCAGCAGGTGTGTCTGTCCCAGTTGGGCGGTGCTCTTCTGCATACGCAGCTTGAACTGCTGCTCCCGCAGGGAGAGTAGTTCTTTCTGCAGATCCTGCACTGAAGTTTCACCCAGTTCGCTTGTATTCATCACATCACCGACCGTTTGACAAATGTAGTTCCAACAGGAATTTTGGCGGCTCCAAGGGTAAATGCCTCACGCGCCAATTCTTCGGATACACCCTGTACTTCGTAAAGTATCCTTCCCGGTTGCACCTGGGCTACCCAATACTCCACGTTACCCTTGCCTTTGCCCTGACGAACCTCCAGTGGTTTGGTGGTAATGGGTTTATCCGGGAAAATCCTGATCCAGATCTTGCCGCCACGCTTGATGCGGCGGGTCATGGCGCGCCGGGCAGCCTCGATCTGGCGTGCGGTTATACGGCCGCGCCCAACCGCCTTCAGACCGTACTCACCAAAACTGACCTTGTTGCCACGGTTCGCCAGCCCACGATTGCGGTTTTTTTGCATTTTGCGAAATTTTGTACGCTTGGGTTGCAGCATCATCCCAGCCCCTGACCAATTCCTGTTTTCCCGTCGGCCTGTTCTTCGCCGCCGATTACTTCACCTTTGAAAATCCATACCTTCACTCCGAGAACACCGTAGGTCGTGGTGGCCTCGCAGGTGGCGTAATCAATGTCCGCGCGCAGCGTGTGCAATGGTACGCGGCCCTCCCGATACCATTCGGTGCGTGCAATCTCGGCGCCACCCAGACGTCCGGCGACCTGCACCTT
>JAPOQD010000085.1 GCA_026710905.1 Halieaceae bacterium | reverse complement strand
GCTCTCGCCACCCTGCTTGCACTCGCTTGGATTACGCGGTGGGCTGAAAGAGGTAGGACTGCTATCGCACGAACATCGCATCGAAGTGGAATGGGATGGCGAGATTGGCGTGGGGTCTTATCAAGGGTCTGCCAGAGAATGGGACTGAAAAGCTAAGCGGCGAAATCCTTGGGTCCATGCTTCGACCCTCCCTGTGGGCTACACGGGCGCTGGTGCCCCCGCGTGGGCAGGTGCGTCCTGAATGGGAAATACTGAACGAACTCTGCCGCCGCCTTGGATTGGGTGGTTGTTATGAAAGCAGAATTTTCCGCATGGCCGCCAGACTGGGCATCAAGGCTAAGCCGCGCTTTTTCTACGATCTGCTGATACGGACCAGCAGTGCCGGCGACCTGTTTGGCCTCAGAAAGGGCCTCTCCTTCAAGAAACTGGTTGAGCAACATCCTGAGGGAATCACGCTGCGCGACTCGCTGCCCACTAGATTGTTTGATGAAAAAATTCGTACCGCCGACAAAAAGATCGACCTGGCCACCAGAGAACTGGTTGCTGAACTGGCCCGGCTGGAGGAAGAGCGAGAGTTGTACAATGAATATGCCTTCCGCTTGATTGGCCAGAGGGAAATGTTGTCCATGAACGGCTGGCTGCACAACGCACCTTCGCTGATGAAAGCGGGGCGAGTCAATACAGCGAAGATCAATCCGGCGGATGCGGAACAGGTGGGTGTGATCTCCGGTGACAAGCTGGGTATTAGATCTCCCTGGGGGGAGATTCAGGCCGAGGCCAAGATTACCGCGGATATGAAACCGGGGAATATTGCCTTGCCCCATGGCTGGGGCCACGCCGCTGGGTGGGGACGAGCCAATGATCACAAGGGCGTCAATTCGAATATTCTCGCCAGTGATCGACCGGAAGATACGGAACGAATATCCGGTATGTCCTGGCTCAACGGCATTCCGATCAATTTGTATGTGATCGTTGAAGAGGAAGTGAACAAAGTGATTTAGCTTATGCTGCAGGGCGCACGTCCGCTGCAGCCTGCAAAAAGGCCTGCACCGTGTTTACCGACTACGAGTGGCTGAGCGAATTCACGGGCGGGATAGTTGATTTGGGATCGCCGCTTTAATCACCTGTGAGGAGACAAAAAATGAAAAATGGTATTCCCGGCATAGATGAAGCCATCGAATTGGGGTTGAATTCATGAAATATGAGCACGCCCTGTCGCCGATAATACTGCGTTCCCTGGAAATAAAGAACCGTATCGTGCGCACTGCTCACGGTACCACGATCGGCTCACAGGAGCCGGGCACCATCGGTCCGGCTTTTATCGCCTATCACCTGGCACGCGCAAAGGGCGGGGTAGGGCTGTCATTGCTGGAAGTGTGCTCGGTGCATCCGTCCTGCTACGGCCCTATGCGCAGCTACGATCCGGGCATCGCCGATGGCTACAAGCGGCTGGTTGAAGCGGTTGCGCCCACCGGCATGAAGATGATGCAGCAGTTGTGGCACGCCGGTTTCCACGGGCGCCCTGTAGACGGCTCGCCACCCTGGGGGCCTTCAGAGAATACCTCGCCGCTGCTGGGCGTGCCGGGAATCGCCATGACCAGGATGATGATCAATGAACTGGTCGAGGCCTACGCCAGGAGCGCAAAAATCGCCCTGGACAATGGCATCGATGGTATCGAGATTCATGGAGGGCACAGCTACCTGGTGCAGCAGTTTCTGTCGCCGGTATTGAATCAGCGAGAAGATGATTACGGCGGCTCCCTGGAAAACCGCATGCGTTTCCTGATGGAAGTGCTGACAGCGGTTCGGGCGGAGCTCGGGGAAGAGCGCCCCTTGAGCATCCGCCTGTCTGCCGATGGCATGGCCATGTCTGCCGAGGAAAGTCAGCAGGTTCTGGCGGCTGTCGAAGCCAGCGGCTTGATCGATATGATCAACATCTCCCGTGGCAGTTACTACGATATGCACTCTATGATTCCGACTATGGCGGCGCCGTCCGGTTACCACTTGCCGGTGGCGGAGGTCATTACCCGGGAGACCCGGCTTCCCCGCCTGGTCACCGGCCGGTTCCGGACGCTGGAGGAGGCAGACCAGCTTATCCGCCTGGGTCAGGCCGATATGGTGAGCATGGTGAGAGCCACCATCGCCGATCCCGAACTGGTCAACAAATCGGCGGCGGGCAGGGAAGAGGACGTCCGGCCATGTATTGGCTGCAACCAGGCCTGTATTGCCAATGTTATGCGCGGCGGCCTGAGCGGCATGATGCCGATGAGTTGCGCGGTTAATCCCACGACGGGATTGGAGACCCGATACCAGGATGACGTGGTAGAAACTGCGGAGAAGCCCAAGCGGATCCTGGTAGTAGGTGGAGGGCCGGCCGGTATGGAGGCGGCGCGAGTATCGGCACTGAAGGGTCATCAGGTGGTACTTGTTGAAGCCGCGGCACAGTTGGGCGGCCAGATGCAGTTGGCGAAGAAGGCGCCCTTCAGATTAAGTATTGGCGATATTACCGACTGGCAGGAGCGACAACTTTCGCAACTGGGTGTCGAGGTCAAGTTGAACACCTATATGGAGGCGGGGGACATCACTGCTGAGAATGCAGATGAGATCATCATCGCCACGGGATCTATGCCGCCGATGGATGGGGCGGGCCTGCTCAATCCGGGGGCAGTGACTGAGGGTGCTACCCAGCCCCATGTGAAGTCCAGCCATGAAATCATGTCGGATACCCGCTTGTGCCCCGGGGGTACTGCGATCGTGAGTGACGATGTGGGTCACTATGAGAGTATCGCTGTGGCGGAAACCCTGCTGGCGCGTGGCGCAGGCGGAGTCGTCTTCGTGACACGTTGTAACTCAATGGCGCCGCAGATGGAATTCACCTACTCGGCAGAGCAGGCGAAGAAACGACTGCATGCGACCGGTCGTTTCCGGGTGATTCCCAATAGTGCGGTACGTCGGATAGAGAAAGATAAGGTTGTGTTAGCCACTGTGTATGGAAGCCTTGAAGAAATTGTTGAAGCGGAGATGGTCGTGCTGGTGTCTTTCAACAGAAGCAACAACGACATCTATGAAGAGTTGAAAGAGCAGGGCACCAGTGCCCATCTCATTGGTGACGCGCTGTCACCGAGGTATCTGGAAACTGCAATTCGCGAGGCGAATTTTACTGCGCGCGGCCTTTGAATTAAGGGGACAGTTTACTTATCTCGCGTAATAGTTAAGTAAACTGTCCCCGGAACCCGTGTCCCCGGAACCCCGTAATAGTTAAGTAAACTGTCCCCGGAACCCCATAAACTAAAGATGAAAGTGAGCAATGGCAAAACTCGAGAATAAAGTAGTGATTGTTACAGGCGCAGGCCGAGGCATTGGCCGAGGCATGTGCCTTGCGTTAGCCGAGGAGGGTGCCAAAGTAGTTGTTTCTTCCCGAACGGCATCGAGCATCGAAAAAGTCGTCAAAGAAATTCGCTCCAAAGGTGGTATCGCCGAAGCAGTGGTCTGTGATGTCAGTCAGAAGGAGCAGGTTGACGCCATGATCGAACGTAGCGCGGAGTTGTTTGGCAAGATTGATGTGTTGATCAATAACGCTCAAAGTTTTGGTACCGAAAAAGATCCAATGACGTTTTCCTTGCCCAAGTCGTTTGAGGATCTGCCCTTGGATGAATGGGAGTGGACGATGCGCACTGGCTTGTGGTCCACCGTCTGGGGCATGAAAGCAGTCTTTCCGTACCTGAAAGAAAACGGCGGCAAGATTATCAATTTGGCCTCGCCGGCCGGAGTATATGCCGCGCAGGGCGCTTCCGCTTATGTTGCAACAAAAGAAGGCGTCCGCGGTCTCAGCAAGGTGGCAGCGCGCGACTGGGGACAATATAAAATTACGGTTAACTGTATTCTTCCTGCGATACTAACGGATAATTCGGCAGGTGCTTATGAAGCTTATATGGCCCTGCAGGATGGCGATGCCGATTTGGAAAATACGGCCAATATCCTCGGGTATTTGGGCGATCCCTATAAAGATATTGGTCCGGTTGCTGTATTTCTCTGTAGCAGTGATTCTGACTATATGACGGGGCACGATTTTTCAGTTGACGGTGGCTACTATTTGCGACCCTGATTCCAAACCGTGAATTAAGGGGACAGTTTACTTATCTGAGTTATGGTCAAATCTGGTGTATGACGAATTCATCAGGCGGCGACCGGATCTTTCGTTTCACTCTCCTTGACTTCAATCCCGTCTCGGAATTGCACACCCTCAATGACCTTGGCCAGGTAGTCAAAGCCGCGTAACTTTCTCCAGTTCTGTTCGGCGCACATGCCGAGCTTGAACATCATGTGTAACATGCCGTCCCGTGACAAGCAGCCCTTTGCTCGTTTGGTGCGATGCCGTATGGTGCCAAAGGCCGATTCGATGGGATTGCTCGTGCGCAGGCTCTGCCAGTGTTTGGCCGGGAAGCTGTAGAAGGCCAGCAG
>JAPOQD010000093.1 GCA_026710905.1 Halieaceae bacterium | reverse complement strand
ACCGACGAGGTCCTGTTCAGCCGCCTTGCGGTACCAGGTCACAGCTTGCGCCTCGTCCTTGGGAACGCCTCTGCCATTTGCGTACATGATGCCCAAGCGGAACTGAGCACGGGCGAGGTCCTGTTCAGCCGCTTTGCGGTACCAGATTACAGCTTGCGCTTCATCCTTGGGAACACCTTCGCCGTTAGCATGCATGAGTCCCAAGTTGAACTGTGCGCGGGCGAGGTCCTGTTCAGCCGCTTTGCGGTACCAACTCACTGCTTGTGCATCGTCTTGGGGAACGCCAAAGCCATTGCCGTACAAAGCTCCCAGAGTGTGCTGTGCTCCGATGTCGCCCTGCTCTGCCGCCAGATGGAACCAAGCCACGGCTTGCGCGTCGTCCTTGGCATCCGAATGTACGAAATTAGCATACCTGCCTTCGAGGCTGGACTGTGCATCGGCATGGCCCTGCTCTGCTGCCTTGAGGTACCAGGCCACAGCTTGCACATCGTCCTTGGGGACGCCTTCGCCGTTAGCGTACATGTTACCCAGTTGGAATTGTGCAGCGGCGTGACCCTGCTCGGCCGCCTTGCGGTACGGACTCACGACCTGCTCACCGTCCATGTGAACGCCCTGAATTTCAATGTCGGTTTCCTCTGGAGAGTCTGCAATCTTTGACTCTTGTACGAGGACATTCGCTAATTGCACCAGATTGAGTCGCATCGATCTGTCGTGCGGAGTTTCTCCGTTCCTGTTGCGTATGTAAGGATTCGCGCCGTGTTTGAACAAACTGGAGATCACCTCTTTTGTGCCATTTTGCGCACGACGGGAACTGACATGGTGAAGTGAAGCCTCGCCGTTGTGATCCGTAATGTTTGGGTCAGCCCCGAAATTAAGTAGAAGATCAACTAGATCAGAGCTCCCAGCAATAATCGCCTGATAGAGAGGGGTTCTGCCCCATCTATCCTGTTTATTGGTATTCGAACCGTCCCTCAATAGTGAAATCACTGTCTCGATTTGGTCATTCGCAGCAGCTAGGTGAAGCGCCGTCGCGCCCCAACGACGAATCAGGATCGCGTATCCGCCAACTATTGCGATGATGGATACAATGCCGACAAGAACAATTGTTGAAATCTCCACAGAAACTCCAAGTGAAGTTTTTTGTTTGGTTAAGCCAAGGGGCCTACTACTGCACTACACACATGTCCATGCTCTGCCGCCTTGCGGTACCAGGCTACGGCTTGCGCGTAGTACTTGGGAACACCCTCGCCCCTGTAGTACAAGGCCCAGAGAGTGAACAGTGCCCTGGGGTTGCCCTGCTTGGCCGCTTTGCTGTACCAGGTCAGGGATTGCATGTCGTCCATGGGGACAATATTAAGGGACCAGCATCAATCTGCGCCAGGAGTTCCAAGCTGAACCGCTGTGCCTGGGCAATCTGGGAGGAGTCCATGGACCGTCTGAGTCTTTTAAGGGCTTTCCCTGCGTCTTCCGGGTACTGTGCAGCGGCTAAATTAAACCAGCCGTAGGCTCCAACATCGTCCTTGGGAACGCCCCTGCCATTTTTGTACATGATGCCCAAGTTGAACTGTGCACCGGCGTGGTCCTGATCAGCCGCCTTGCGGTACCAGTTCACGGCTTGCGCTTCGTCCTTGGGAACACCCCTGCCCTTGGCGTACATGAGTCCTAAGTTGAACTGTGAATCGGCGTCGCCCTGCTCAGCCGCCTTGAAATACCAGGTCGCGGCTAGCGCGCTGTCCTCGGGGACACCCAAGCCTTTGTCGTACATAAGTCCCAAGTTGAACTGTGCGTCGGCGTCACCCTGCTCAGCCGCCTTGAGGTACCAGCTCACAGCTTGCACTTCGTCCTTGGGCATGCTTTTGCCGACGAAGGCGTAGATGTCACCCAGTCTGAGCTGTGCGCCGACGTCACCCTGCTCAGCCGCCTTGAGGAACCAGGCCACAGCCTGCGCTTCGTCCTCAGGAACACCTTCGCCGATGACGTACATATCTCCCAACCTGACCTGAGCATCGGTGTCACCCTGCTCAGCCGCCTTGAGGTACCAAGTTGCGGCTAGCGCACCGTCCTCGGGAACACCCAAGCCGTTGTCGTACATGCGTCCCAAGTTGAACTGTGCCCGGGCATCGCCTTGTTCAGCCGCCTTGAGATACCAGATCGCGGCCAGCGCGCCGTCCTTGGCGACACCCAAGCCGAAGTGATACATACCTCCCAGCCTGATCTGAGCATCGGCGTCACCCTGCTCAGCTGCCTTGAGGTACCAGGCCACGGCTTGCGCTTTATCCTCGGGAGAGCTTCTGAAGGCGTACATGTCTCCCAGCCTGGTCTGGGCTTCGGTGTCACCCTGCTCAGCTGCGTTGAGGAACCAAGCCATAGCTTGCTCGACATCTTCTGGAGCATCTTCCCCGTTGGCGTACATCACATCCCACATAAACTGTGCATCGGCGGCATCGTCCAGCTCAACCGCCTTGAGGTACCGGGCCATATGGCCTTGCTCAGCTGCCTTGCGGTACCAGATCAGAGCTTGCGCCTCGTCCTCGGGAACGCCTCTGCCATAAAGGTACATATCCCCCAGCCTGAGTTGTGCGTCGGCATGGCCCTGCTCGGCGGCCTTGCGGTACCAAGTCGCGGATTGCTTGTCGTCCTCATGGATTCCCAAGCCGTTGGCGTACATGAAGCCCAACGTGTACTGTGCACTGACATCGCCCTGTTCAGCCGCCTTGTGATACCAGGACACGACTTGCTGATTGTCTTCACAAACTCCCCAGTAGGCATCGAACTGACGTCCTGAGGCGAACAGAAACCACAGACCTATACCCCCAGCGGCCCAAACAGCAAAGCGCCAGACAAAGCCAGCAACCATGATTAACCCCTCACCAATGGATTCTGGACGTATGCCGAACTCCGACCTCAATCGTAGAAGGGCAACAGCCTGACGGACTAAGCCAAGCCCCCCGGCGATCATGGCCCAGAGCAACCAGTCTATGCTGAGGGTCCTGAAGAGCTCTTTAGGAGTATGAATTTTGGTCTCCATGTAGGGTTCCCTATCTCGAATCTTGAAGTTCGAATAATTGAGAGGATACTTGTTAAGTGTTATTCCGCCCAGTGACCTTTATCCTGATGAATTAGCCGGGAAAATAAAAGAATAAAAGGGAAAAGAACAAAAGGCACACCCATCATTTCAAGAAAAATAATTGGCGCCGCCAATAGAAATGGGTGTCCAGTTTGCCGCTTGCCCTCCCGATGTTCGCTGGCCGTCCCTTATCCACGCTCCCAGTGACGTTTCGACCAACCCCAACCCAACTCATTGATCACTTCCTCAGCCAATCCGATCTCCCGGGCTATATCAGGAAGTCGCTGTCGACCGTAAGCATCGCGTTGGGCTGGATCCATCGACACGATGCCAGTCTGCTCAAGGAGTTTCGCGATTGGCTTCGCCACGATCATGAACATGCCACGCTTATCTTCACGCCCGGCCTCCAGCATCCCCAATAGGAGCCCCGCTTCATTGCTGTCGAGTGCTGATGGCTCTTTGTCGAAAACGGTCACGACCTTCTGCCGCGTTTCCGCAGTGTCCGTCTCTGACCACGCTATCCATGGGAACAGAGTCACCAGCTCATCCGGCTGCTCCTCGAGCTTCCCCGCGTCAGCGCTGGCCGACAAGGTTTTGGCAAACCGATCTAAGTTTGGGTGGTGGCGGGCAACGTGGCTCAGCAGTTCCTCGTCAGATAGGCCGTCCCGCTCCTGCATCGCTCTAAGCTGAGCGATTTGGTCTGCATCGTGCCTTACTCGGAGAACGCGATAGCAGAGATACGAGGCGAGAAAGCAGAACCCCGACGTAATCACGGTTGCAGGCAGACCGCCAGGAATCCAGCCCAAGGCGAATGCAGGCCACACGAGAATTGCCACCGCGAACGCAACGCTGCTTGCACGTGCGGTCACATGGACATTTTGGGTAAGTCGCTGACTCATTTGGGTTTAGGCCGCTTCCAGCCGCGAATATTGCGTTGTTTGACCCGGCCCAGGGCCAATCCGTCCTTGCCGACCTTCCTGGTGACGGTTGAGCCGGCGCCGACAGAAGAAGGGGTAGAGCAGTTTCTTGCAGAGTTGGCTGCAGAGGTGAAGATGGGTTATTCCAGCTTCCCGCGACGGCTCCCTGGAAGAGGGCGCATGCCTTGACATGAAGTACATCAGAAAGCCCTATGCGCGGTATGATGAATGGGGGCAGGGGTTCCTGTCCCCCACTCTACGTATGCCGTTCCTATGACAATATGCTTGTACTCGTCGGAGTCCATGCTGCCCCGCAATGCGACGGCCATCCGCCAAAGCTCGGCCTCGTAGCCTGTTCAAGCGCCGCTGCTCGGCTCGGCGTCGGCGCCAAGGGTCGTCCGTCTCCGTCGAGCAGCGGTCACGACGCCTCGCGCCCATGCTTTCCCCCGGAACGCCATATGTCTAACTCATGTTTGGGATTCTTGCCCCCCGGTCCGTAGCCGTGATGGACCAGGAAGCCGGGGATATCGCCGTACTCTAAGGTGATCACCGCGGACTCGGCAGTCCTGTCGTGGCCTGGTAGGAAGAAGGAGCCGGTGGCCGTCTCAGCGCCGCAGCCGCACCAGCATTCGCCGGTTGGGAGCATGCGCTCGATTGAAGTCATTCTAATATCTCTCGAAACAAGGCTATTGGATTGCCCTTGGACACTATTCAAGGTTACGACCCTAGGCGCTTCCGAGTCAATGCGGTATGCGTGTTCAGTGGACATGGGACTGAGAGGGGAGGGGCAGCCATCGGACCGCCCGCAATTCAGTCGCTTTGGAGCAGTCCTCCGCACTAAAGGGATCGGCGACAATTGAGGGTAGTTCGCAATTGTTACCGACGCCTTTTGGTGCAACTGCCACCGATCCCTTTGGTGTGTACAATAGCGTCCGATGCAACAGTGCTTCCTTGGCCACCTGGAAAATGGAGAACCAACCTTGACCGAGATTCCCAACCTCTATTCGTTCGCTACCAAGGAACTCGCCCAGGACGCCACCCTCGCCTACATCCTGGCGTGGTCCCAGCCCAAATACCGCAAATCACACCCACGTCTCAATGGACTCGGTACAGAAATGCTACGTGCTCTACTGGCCACTAAGTTGGATGAAAGCAGCATTCCCGACATTAGAGACCTCGAAATCAAAACACAGTATCACCGCATTGACGTGTTGGTGCTGATCAACGATGAGAATGAGGATGGCCTCGTTCTTCTCATTGAGGACAAAGTAGGGACTAATGAGCATTCGAATCAGATTGAGCACTATATCAAAGTAGCGGAGGAGCATTATCCGAACCGGAAGATCGTTCCGGTATATATGAAGACCGGAAACGCGTCGCAATGTCACCTCCCGTCTGCGGAGAAATGTGGCCGATTCCTGCGGCGCGATCTTCTCGGAGTGCTGGTTCGTTTTCAAGATACCGGTGACACCATCGCTGACAACTTCCGTACACATCTTCAAGACTGGGAAAGAGAGACCAACAATTATCGTAATGTTTGTTGGTCAGAATGGGGAGAAAAATGGGTACGCTTTGAAGGCTTCTACACCGAACTTGAGAAACAGATGGAAGAGGCGTGTGAATGGAGTTCATGGGGTTGGGAATTCGTAAACAATCCCTCGGGAGGGTTTCTAGGTTTTTTCTTCGCAGAAACACCAATAGAGTGGGGACCGGATAAGGTCATTATGTATCTCCAGATCGAAAATGCGACCCGACTAACCGTACGCCTCGGCGATAGGGATGGTCCGGGGATTAGAGCACCGTTAATGTATAAGGTGCTGGGGCTTTTGGAAGACAATGCCCTGCGGTCCGGGGATGTCAGAATCAAAAAGGCCGGGAGATTTCGCGGCGGAAAATCCGGGGCCGTAGCTCAGATCACTTTCGGCACTGAAAACGGCTATCTCGCCCTGAAGGACGGTTGCATCGTGGACTTGGAAGCGACGATGCAGCGCCTCCGCCGCGCTCGTAAGTTTGTAGCCGAGGTAGGGAGCCACACTGGTCGTTAATTCATGGGCAGAGAAGAAATAAATATGATTGCTACGGCTTGGAACAACGGTAAAAAGAGTCCTACTGGCGGGGGATACGGTCTGAAAATCAAGGTAAAGGACCGTGACCGAGTTTTTGATCGGAAATGGAAAACCGTCATTCTCTGCCTTACTGCGTACAAGTCGTGCCGTGTTGCGGAAGTAAATGTTTCCAAGGCCTCCTTTTGGGACGCTACCTGCCTGGAGCTGATCAGCACAGAGATCGGCAAATGGTTCATTGAGTGCGGTTTCGCACCATGGACCAAGGGGGCTCCGCCGAAGTTCCAATTGAAGTATATCGGTGAGCGGAAATTCCAAGTCGAACTGAACCTTGATTGAATACCCGCCGTAAACCAAGTAAAAGGACACTCATCATTTCTTTCAAGTACACTGACAGCGCCGCCATAAGTGGCGGGCGGCCTATGAGCTTTTCTTATTTCAAATTTCACTCGGATTGAGAGAAATCATGAACAACGGAGACGCTTCATCTGCCCCAGATCCAGATTTTTGGGCACCTCGACCCTGTTTCTGTGAGCCAGTCCCGGAAATTTTCCATGCTGCCGAACTACTTGATAGAGCAGTCGATGCACATCTCGGAGGTGAGCATGGCAGGGCAGAACACCTCATAACGAAAGCCAATATGCCGGAAGTGCGGAAATGGGTTGAGTCTCTTTGGGGATCAAAGAGTAATCAAATTCATCGATTCCGGTCAGTCGAGGGAGCACAACCAGTGCTGGATAAGAATGACCGGGATCCGAAAAGAGAACCGAGTGGCGACCAGAAACTTCAGATAATAAATCGTGACAGATACCACTGCCGGTTCTGCGGGATTCCGGTCATTCGGGCCGAGATCCGCAACGTCATGCGCCGCCATTACGAAAATGCATTACCCTGGCCCAGGACAAATGCCGGGGAGCACGCCGCGTTCCAGTGTCTTTGGCTGCAGTTCGACCATGTGTTGCCACACTGTCGCGGTGGCCGAACGGAAATTGACAACCTTGTTATTACTTGTGCTCCGTGTAATTACGGGAGAAATTACGGGAGATTGGCATGGACCCTTGAAGAGGTTGGTTTAATCGACCCTCGCACTCGGCCAGTAAAGAGGTCAACTTGGGACGGGTTAGAACGCTTTGTCGGTAATTGATTGCCCAGGGTCAATAACATAAAGAGCACCCATCACTTCCAATCAAGAAGAAACAGGCATGGGATCCTGCACTAGCTGCTATCCTGAATTCGCAGCAAACCACGATTTGAAAATCTCATAATTCGCGTTAGCCAAAAAAACCGATGACTAACGGCAGGAATAAAAGGGACACCCATCATTTCAAGAAAAATCATCTACGGGTAACTACTCACGCCCCCACAGGTTGGGGCGGCGCATTCGCCGCCCGCACTTCCGGGGAGCCAAACCGCAAAATGCAAACATTGCACGGGCCGCGCCCCTGCGCCCCTGCCTGCCGACGCACCAATTCCCAACCCCGGGCGGAGCAGGGGGTGGAGTAGTTACATCTACGGGAAAGTAACGAGGGCTCAGTTGTGTTCTTTCCGTGGGTCGTTCACTTGGGGCATATCTGGAGAATTGGAGGTGCGATTCAAACCGGCACCCCAGAAGCCCCAAATGAACAACCACCAAAATGCCGGAGCAACGTTCCACAGTTGAGTGCTTCTTACCCGCCGCATCCTCAAATATGGCCCCGGCAGTACGGGCGAGCGTTGTGTTCTCCCTCGGTATAGTCCAAGCTACACTTGAAGACGGTGGAACGCACGGACATGCGGTCTATTGTGATCGCATTGAGGATCTTTGTTGGTAACCGTTCGGGCAAGACGTGATAGATGGGCCACTATGGCGGAAAAACGCCCAAAACAGGGAGGTTTTCATCCTCAACAGTCAAGACATTACGCTAATACCGAACGGTTACCTTTGTTGCATTGGCTGAGGTTCATCAAACATGAGGTTTTGGAAAAGGAAGAAAAGTCGGCAGCCGCAAGTTGAAGATGTGTTCCGCAAGATGACGACCGCTGTGTTTCCAGATGGTGAACACCAAATCGCGCTGGAGACGGCTGAAGTAGCCGCGCTACTTGAAGACAGCGTGTCTCAGAAGGATGCGAGGGAAATCTTGGTTCACGCCAAAGGCAGAGCCTTAATCGCGCTCCGACCTGGGAGAGGCCGCGAGGAGGCTATTCAAAGATGCGCCGACAGCGTCCATGCACGGGCGCGAGGAAAACTTGATCGAACCATGGCCGAAAAAGTGGCCTTCTTCGCTTTCCAGCGTCTGATCGATCAACAGGGTAAGCCACCCTTGGGGGGGAGTTCGAATACTTTGTCAGAAATGACCAAGGAAGAGGCCTTGAAAGTCTCAAGGGTCACGGCCTATAGGCTCGCGAGGCACCAAGGTCGCACAGTTGCCAGCTCGCAGAAACTCTACAATATTGATCCCGTGACCTACATCACTGAGACCATGTGCCACTTCCTGATCCGTGACAAGGGCGGGATACAGAAAAAGATAGAGACGGAGAGAGATGCGCGTGAGCTTACTTTGGACATCGCTAGAATGCTCGTACTGGCCCACTACGCCGGGATACATGGGACGGACGCTATACCTGATTCGCAAGAGGTAGGTCGTCTAGCAATGGGAGAATTGGAGCTTACGCTTTCCCTCCTTAGAGAAAAGGAAGCCGTGAGACGACACTCCGGCTACGATCCCTCAGAAGCTAGGGCAGCAGACGAAATGCAAGTGCCATTCGACATCGCCCTCACGCTTGGAGAAATCGGTTTATTGAAGGACCCTCCTGGACCAACGGATGTGCGGCGAAAAATATTGAGGGACGTTGTGGACCAGCTAGGAGATTGTCGGCGGTAAGGCATCACCTTTTCGGCCCGGACGACGATAGTTATTGGCCAAATTAACGCGAGTGGACACCGCCCCCTTTTGGTCTTTGTGAAGTAGGGTCGCCATTTCGCCAGTACGGCTTTCCAGAGGGTAGCGCGACTGCTATACGGACGATGTGGCGGATACCCGGATGCACATAAAGCGTCGCACCGCTGGTGAAGACAGTAACTGTATCCCGTTCCCGGAGCACGGTGGAGGCTAACGAATGATCATTGTTGTCATACATTGGAAAATCAAACGCAAACAGAAGTGGGTTGATAAGTTCCTGGAATTCTGGAGAAAGACCGCCACCGTCGAGGACCGGAGCGGCCTCATTGGGGAATTCCTGTCTGAGGGGCACTCGACCGCAGAATTCGACTGGATTACCTGGCCGCTTACCGGGTGCGAAGAAAAATACAGGTCGTTTGTCAATGTCGGTTTCTGGAACAGTGCGGAAGAGTTCCAGGAACAGATCGGAAAATATTTCAAACCCTCGGGCGGCCTCGAAAAGTTCGAAGCCAAACCCCGTCAACGCACGGCTCTGAAGCCGAAATGCTGGCGGGTTGGTGACAACAAGTTGCCGATACATGACAGCGGCGGAGTGTTGTGACGAATTTGCCAACACTAAAGGTAACTACTCGCCCCCCTCTGCTCCGTCCGGGGTTGGGAATTGGTGCGCCGGCAGGCGGGTGCGTAGGGGCGTGGCACGCCCCTCGCCCGTATGGCGCGGCCCGCGCAATGTTTGCATTTGGCGGTTTGGCTCCCCGGATGTGCGGGCGGCGCATGCGTCGCCTAAACAAACTGTGAAGGCGTGAGTAGTTACCACTAAAGAAAGATATTGGGACTTCGTAGAATAAGGTCTCGACGATGCGCCAGCCCGACGAAAGGACCCGAACTCCCTGAGACGGAAGACCGCGTAATGGCAAAGAGGCAGTGCGCAGCGTCCAACAAATTGAGTCTGTTGTCTCACTAGTAAGAATGGATTTCTCAATGCCTGATGTGCTTGAAAAAGCCTTGCAGCTACAAGCAGGGCTAAAAACTTGGTTTGATTCAGATCGTTATCTCCACGACAGTGTGCCCACCAAGAATCCCAGACCTCAAAAGGCCTTTAGGGGCAGCTGGGTTGCCTGGATTGATACCGAAAAGTGTGGTGGTATGTGGTCAATCAAGAAGAAAAAAAGAACCCAGGTCATTCGCAAACAGCGAAGGAAGACTTCATTAGGAGGATTTACTTCGCGTGAGATCGGGCTCACAAGAAGGCTTACATCATCGCCCGTAGCAATTTGGAAAGCTGAAGGTAGTTGACGAAAGGACTCTCCCCGATGCATGTTTTGCCTATTGGGAGTCGGTGAACATTTGTGGGACGCTAGATGTTCACGCTGTTTTCACTGGTTGTGTCAAAAAATGTACGTTATCTTGTCGAACGACTTCATAAGGACAAATGATCGATGACTTTTCTTGCTGGTTTGTATTTTCTAATCGCGGCGGGAATCTGTTGGTTCACAGATTACAAAACTTCTATGATTATCGTGTTAGGTTTATTGGTGCTATTGCTCGTCTTTATATTTTTGATTTTCAGGTATTCTTTTAAAGAAAAGGTTCGTCGTTCTGGTTCTGCGATAGCTGGGGAATGGAGAGTTTCTGATAATCTTGCAGCACCTAAACCAGTACGCTATACATTTTATGTGCTCTATTGGCTCTCAATAGTTGCCGTTCTTTCTTCTTTATTTCTTGTTATAGATAGGCCAATTCTGGAATTTTTAGCTTTCGTCGCTATTGTTCATCCCGCCAACATCCTTTGGAAAGGCCGTAACACCGAGTATCCTGACCTAGGAGTGCATAATGCCGAAGTGGATGATGGAGCATTGAGCGAATTGACTGCTAACGATGCTGAGGCTAATGTTGCAAAGGAAATGAGGAAAAGGAAAGCGGAAACCATCCGCTCCTTTCTTGAGAGAGAAGTGAGGGAGGGAAATGTCAAAATCGGGTTTCATCGGATGAGAGATCAGTCCCCGTTATACAAACGTCTCCGGGAAATAGGTATCCGAAAGCCTTTTTTCAGAGACCGGCGTCAGTTCCTCCGAAGTGTCATCACGTTTGAACCATCCATCTTTCAGGCGGTAATTGGCTTAGTTTGTGTGGAGGGATTCCAAAATGGTCGGGAAGTGTTTTGGAACGCGTACGGTGAGGAATGTCATCCTCAGTTCTACTTTCAGTCCGAAATCATGTTTCGTCTCGAAACGCGCGAGGCAAATGAAGCATTCGTGGGGATACTGTAACCCGCCGAATGATCATTGGTTCTGCTTGAAACACTGAACCTTCCCTAATTTAACGGATACTTTAAGTACTAAAGGGGTCGGTAACAATTGAGAGTGGTTCTAAGTCACCGACCCCTTTAGGTCCAGCTTGACAGGCTGGCGAAGGGAGCGGCTCGTCGATGGGGCCGTAGGGATGTCCGCCATCATTATACCATGTCATTTCTTCGGGGTTCTGTGGAGGGGGGGTCAAAATGACTTCCTGAAATTAACTTCAATGCTGTAGCTAACAATCTCGACTGGCTGCAGCTTCTTTGCTGCAGCTATCACTTCATGGGAAATTTTTGGCGCACCACCATGGACAAGTATACCTCTAGGATTCTCTCTTGTTTCATCTTGTAGAAGTTGCATATAGTGCCGTAACTGATTTATATCATATACTGATGGTGAATGTTGTTTGCATTCGACGACTACAGGTTTCTTGTTCTTGTCCATAAGTAGAACATCTGAACGCCTTCGATCCTTGAAAACTCGCTCCCGTATTTTTAGGTTGGGGTGCGGGAGTAATCCATCTTCAAGTCGATTAGGGTAATTTCCTATATAATCCGATAATGCCTTTTCATAGCCGAACTTTCCTAGCAAATTTACCCAATTTTCCTGGTCATTCATGACCATTCGCAATTTGTCCGAGGTCAGCGAAAATACTCGTGCTACAGTTGGCCTTAATTCTCCAATATTGAGTCTGTTTTCTTCTGGTAACTGAACTACGAGTTCTTGATTATCCGGGCCAGTGGTAAGCTCCCACCTTACCAAAATCCTTCGCCCCATTTCTCCGTCTGTCATGCCAGGGCTTCTTGGAACCAATGGATCCCACTCATCATCTCCTATTGCCTTGCCCGTAATTTGTCCAATGCGCCCAACGCGATGATTACGTAATGCAACTACGACATAGTCTCCAATAGCCATCCTTTTGATCGCATTCCGTGCAGTACTCCATCCACGATCACCCTTATTTTCTCCGTCAAGTTTATAACCCCACGCACTCGCCCAGCCGACAGCAACACATTGCTCTTTGAACCAACGTTGCCACATCCCAGGATATGCATTTTCCATACAGTTTATTTTCCAGAGTGTGCTCATTTTTTCCCTTTCGGCCAATTTCTAATAGATATCATTATCATTGCCGCTGCGACCGGATCATACGTATGAGTAACCGTTTGGGCAAGAAGTGATAGAAGGCCCATCACAGCTCTCACCGCTATGGGCGAAGCAGTGCGTCGCCCATTGTCCACCTTCACGCCAATACCGAACAGTTACACGTGTGATAAAAATAAAAGGGGCACCCATCATTTCAACGAAACCTAAAACTAGTCGGCGCCAACACAGGGGGTGGGTGTCTTCTATCGGTGTTCCCAATAGTCGCGCTCTTTCACCATGACCGTACCGACAGCGTTGCCGTCCACCGTCACCGCGTCGCCCTGAATATCAATGGCGCTGCTCATGATTTTTTCCTCTTTTAGCTTGGCGGGGTACTCTCCCGGCTTCGGCCATCGCCCGCCCCTCGGCCAGTACGTCCGCCTCGAGCCGGCGCAGCATGTAGGCGTATGCCCCCCGCAGCTCGCGCCTGGCGTTGGCGAACTCCCACCACTGCTCTCCGTTCAGGCCGAGGGACGCGATTGCGCGGGCCTCGCTGGCGGCATCGAGCGGGTTGTAGCCGCCGCCCAGATACGCGCTGGTGAACCGCCACCCGCCAAGCAGCGTCCAGCGCAGTTCGCCAATGACGTTCCCGCGCGCGTCCAGCACGTCGTGATGGCCCAGCTTTACGCGGTCGAATTCCAATCTCGTTGCAGTGCTCATACCGTTCTCTCTTGTTGGTCTGGATTGTTCGATACTGAGGTGGCGCTACTTTTTTTGGACAGTTCGTTAGAGTGACCAGGTCAAATTGGTGTCTTGACTATGGGGTCCACCTTAAACTCATAACGCCGTGCGCAAGGTAGGCGAAGGTTTCGAGGATGAATTCCTCCACCAGCTCAGCAACTTTCTTCAGCATCATGCCCCTCAGCTTCTTGAGCATAATTTTCGACTTTCTCTGTGCCATCTCCTGGCTTTCGTTGGCTTGACATGACCCAACCATGAATGAACCCCGCTATCCATGCTCCGTCTTCGATACAGGCGTTCCTTCCAGATATAGCGTGTCGTGGCTAAGATCCAGTCCGCCCGGCCACTCTATTGAACCGGCGACGACTCGTGCGTTATTGAAGAGAGCCCGATTCCGCAGACGCGCAAAGACTCCTCGCTCAAGATAGGGAGTCAGGTCAAATCTACGTAGTTCCCCGGAGTCGAAAACAACTTCCAGCCGGTAATCCTCAAGGGGCCGAATATGTTTGACGTGGGGGTTCACCAAGGCCTCCTTTACTTCAATGGTTCTATGCGGAAGACTTCCTCACCATTCACGGCGAGTTGCCAATCGGCTTTCAATTCTTCGCGGTGGATTTCTATCCATGCCTGTACCAATCTGATTTGTTTATTTGGTATGGCGCCTGCCAGTAGTTCTCCCTCTTCAATGCTGAACACTGCTTGTTCACCAGCATATTCCGCGTGGATGTGAGGCAAATGGTGCTACTTGTCGTCGAAGAAATACCTGAGGATGACTATCCCGTAGAACATCGATAGCACTGGCATAATATCTCCTTGGTCCGTAGAAGCGCCTCCAGGCCTTGGCGGCGAGCCTCCGACTTCCAAAGTATCGGGCCGGGGCGAATTTGCGTCAAGCCTTGAAAAAGCGGAATAAAAGGGACGCCCATCATTTCAAGAAAAATCAGAAGGAGAATCGGCCCCTCGCCACTCCTCTGTACAAACGCCTTCTTACCGGCCACCCAGCCCCTCGGCCAGGAATGTCGCCGCCAATTGATTCAGGCTGACCCCCTCACTCGCCGCCCGTTTGGCCAGCCGCATGTGCAAGGTCTTCGGAATGCGCTGTACGAACTGTCCGCTGTAGGTTTTTGGCAGTGGTAAATCGCCCCGGTCCTCCCACTCCGCCAATGCCCATGCCTGAAATGCATCCCGAGCCCCGGCAATGGCCGCTTCGATGGTTTCGCCGTCAGCAATACAGCCGGGCAAATCCGGAATGGTGACCAGATAACCCCCACCTTCGCTTTCGGGGATAGGGTTGACGTTGATGGGATAGTCCTCGAATTTCATTTCGCTTCCTCAATCAATTCCACTAGCCGCCTGATATAGAGGGGTTTGATGGATTTGTGCATGGGAATCGTCAGGTGTTTGCCATGGAAATAATGATACCAAATGTAGTATCACTGTCAAAGGTTTTGGCAACGGGTGTGTTGGCGGGCGAAACGGGTCGCTCACCGTGGCTGAAACGGAATAGGGACACCCAACATTACATTGATGGCGTTAGTCCCCATGCGTAATTCGGTAATCTTGTTCATCACGTTATTCCGGCTTCTTCTGTGCTGATTTTATTGTGACGTAAGGTGCAATAGCCTCCAGGCTCTCTGGACCAATACCGCGGATTTTCACCAGATCGTCAACCGCCTCATAGGGTTTGCCTTCAATAATTTTCACAGCGGTAACCGGGCCAACGCCTGGGATTTGCTGAAGCTCAGCCTTGGAAGCTGCGTTTAGATCAATAGGCTGGTCATCAAGGGTGCGTACATTCGTCACCTTGCTGCGGAATTCATTAAGTTCCCGATCGGCTTCCCGTTGACGCTGGTGCATCTCAGCCAGGGTCTGGGGTTTGGTTGATTGCCATATTCCGGCACGGTTCAACAGGGCGATGGTGCGAAGGCTGTGGAGTTGTTCGAGCACCGCATCGCTTGGTGTGCCATCGGGACCCGGGCGGGTGCTGCCATGGATTCTGGCCAGCCCCCGCTCGATAAGGAGAGCGGCAAGATCATGGCCATCCTGTGTTTCGACGAAGGCATAAAACCGGCCTGATGCAGAGCGGCCTGGCGCCTGGGCATAGCTGGTATAAACAGTAAAGGGATGCGAAAGAAGCTGCCTGACAAATTCTGTAGCCTGTTTGCCGAAGCGCACAACATCCTGAGGGTCTTCAAGGCCAAAGTGATACTGTTGTTCACGAATTCTGTACAGTCCGGACTTGCCGTTGAAAGTGGTTTCCGGGCAATCCACATAGTAAAGGCGCAGGTGTAGTTCACGACCCTCGGCATAAACTTTGAAACTGTCTCCATCATTCAGGTCAGCTTCCACAAGCGTGACATTTTCGATCTTGACCAATTCGGCAGCATGCAGGGGCAGGGGAACAAAGCTGATAAGAAACAGGATTACCGTCAGGTGTTTTATGCCAGGGTAAGGCCGGGTCTCAACCCGTGTGTTCATGTTTTGAATCACACTTCAGGCAGTAGCTAACAAGTCGGTGAAAGAAGAAGGTTCGAGTAAAGCGGGACAGGTCATTGATCACAGGGTGTACGGATTACCGGCCCCATTATAGGGAAAGTCCCGGACCAGTGCACCAGCCCCGCTCCGGTGTCCGATGGGCTGCCTGGGGCGAGACGAGATAACGCACCGGTGTTCATACTGTTCTCAGTTTGTATAAAATCTTATACAATCTGCCGCATGGCAAAGACCCTGAAACCGATTTATTGGGAGGGATTCAGTAAGTCGGACTTGATGGCTTTCCTGAAGACGCCAAACAGGATGCCGGCTATCAGTTGCATCGCCTGCAACAGGGCAACGAGCCACTGGACTGGAAACCCCTGAAGAACCTGAGGAAGGGGGTCACAGGGGTATATGAGGTACGCATCTGGTCGGATGATGGTGCATACAGAGTGGCTTATGTCACAAAGTTCAGGGGTGGCGTTACGGTACTGCATTGTTGGCGGAAAACTACGCAAGCGACGGCCAAACCGGATAAAACGATCATTGTTGATCGCTACATAGAGGCCAAGAAGAGGCTGGAGACATGACACACGAAGTTACAACCGGCAGCGTTTTCGATGACCTTGGCTTCGACCCAGGTGAAGCCGAGCAGATGAAAATCAAAGCTGCGCTGTTTGACACCATCATTGAATACATGAAGAAAAACAAACTCACCCAGCAGCAAACTGCAGATGTTATGGGCGTACAACGCTCTCGGATTGGTGACATCTGCAGTGGTAAAACAACCGGTTTCACCATTGATGCATTGGTGGCTATGGCTGCTCGTGCAGGTTTACACCCTCTGCAAGTTGCAGCATAGCCCTGTACGAATAAAGCACTAAAGGGGCCGGTGTCAATCGAGAGTAGTTCGGTATGCCCACCGGCCCCTTTTGGAGAATGAGGAGGTAAAGGGGTCAAAGCCCTTTTAGAGGGCTTAAAGGGCTTTGACCCCTTTACCCGGGATTCGCCAATTTTCGTTCGGTTGTGGTTTTTCTAATCCTGTCTCGTTGACCGTTTGCCCTTGCCCGTCGTCCGACCTGTTCACATCCCCAACGACTTCTTTTTGCGCCGCTTCTCAGGCGGCGCTGGGAGCTCGGTAGCTCTTTTTTGTTGTTCATTAGCGCCCAGACCATATGCGTTGCTGAACAGAAGCACCGCGCGGGTTTGTGCCAACAGCAGTGGTGTGTATATAATTGCGCATGATTCGCAACAGTCACGACATTGTCAAGCGTCTCAAAGCCGAGGATTTCAAGCTGGTGAGCAACAGGGGGTCGCATCACAAATTCAGAAGGGGCGCGGTCACCGTGATCGTGCCCCACCCGAAGAAGGATCTCCCGCTCGGCACGGCCCGAAGCATCGCAAGACAAGTCGGCTGGACTTGAGGAGAAAACCATGCACTACGTTGCCGTCATTGACAAGGATGCCGACAGCGCCTACGGGATTCGGTTTCCCGAGGTCCCTGGGTGCTTCTCGGCCGCGGACGCTTTCGGGGAAATCGTCCCAAACTCGATCGAGGCGTTGAGCCTATTCTTCGAAGACACCGAACCAGCGCCCCCGCGGGGTCTCGAATCTGTGCGCGAGCAGGTCGCGGACGACATCGCCAATGGAGCAGTTCTCATGATGATCCCCTTTGTGCGGGACCGAAAGAGGGTCGTGCGGGTCAACCTGAGCATGGAGAAAGGCTTCCTCGATACGCTCGACGAAGCTGCCCGAATGCGTGGCATGACCCGCTCCGCGTTCGTCGAAAAGGCCGCGGCGAGGGAAATTTTCGACCCGGCCTGAAATCCGCCCCCTATTCGTAAAAAAATAAAAGGGACACCCATCAATTCAAAAAATAATTGGCGCCACCAAAAGACGTGGGTGAGCTGTATGTCGTGTATGCCACCGAGGTCAAGTGTCACCGGCCCTGGTCGCTGTGCTTACTTTTCGACGAAAAAGGTCCTGAATTCACGTATACGGTATTGCATGGTATTGCGTAGTATTTCAGTGTATTGAAATATATTCAAAAAGGGGGTTTCAGGCCATTTTTTGAGGGTTTTAGCGGTTTTTAATGCTATTATGTTATTAAAATATAGTTTTTATTCTTATTAGTAATAAACTGCCTTTTAGCCTTCTATGGGCTGATTTTGACGCTTTTGAACCTGCGCACCGCCCTGTGGATCAGGGAAAGACTTCCCCTGGCCAAGGTTATCGCGCTCAGCGGCAAGGGTTCGCGCTTCGCCAGCGACCCCTTTTCACCCTCAATTGAAACGGTCGAGGCCGGGGCAGACATCGAAACCGTGGTCGAAGCTCAGAATGCGGTGAATTCCGGCCTGACGCATTACGGCTACATGCAAGGCATCTCTCGCGGAGAGGCCATCTACCGAGTCGAGGATCGCCCTGGCGGTGCGAACCTCGGCAATACCGAAGCTCAGGATGTCGTCGACTAGCGCGTCCAGACTCGCAAAAGCAGCATCAATCGCATCAAGCCGCCGAATCGCCGTGTATCGGTGAAGGATCTCCTGATAGACCCCCACATCCGTGACGAGCCTTTCACCGTCTCGCACCAACTGCGCTAACGTTGCAAGCACGCGGTCCTTGTTCAGGTGTGGAGCGCCCACCATGTACATCGGCACGTTGGAGTCAATGAAGATCACGTAATACGCCGCCCCGATTCGATCTCCCCCAACATCACCTCAATGTCCGCAGTCGGAAATTGATGCCGTGACGCTTCGGCGATAGCGCGCAGCTTGGCATCGATTGTTCCAGGGTCATCGGTTCGCGCCTTGCGCAGCGCCTGGCGAACCCATTCCGCCACAGTCATTCGGCGTTGGCGGGCAAACCCCTGGATCTCGAGATATTCATCCTCATCGAAGAGGACCTGAAGGCGCTTAGTCATAGAATGAGTATATTTGACTCATCAATAATGAGTCAATACTAAAACCTAAAAGGGGTCATTGTGAAATTACAAGAAGGGGACATTACTGTTTTACCGCTACAGGCACTAGTGAATGGATTTACAGATAGTGTAATCGGCTGTAAGTTGATGGCTTGGTTATAGAGGTAGTTGCCCTTTATTGGCCACTCCGCTTTCCCTCCTGAACGCGTGGTCAGGGGGTTACGGTTTTGATTCGCGCTGCGCTGGCGGGCATGGGTATCGGATGGAGGATCGAGGAATCTTCAACGGACGCGGGTTCTGGGTGCTGGCGCTGCTATGGCTGCCGGCCGGGGTCGTGGCACAGTCAGTCGCGCGGCTCGCGCCGGGGCTGTCCGAGGCGCCCGGCGCGTGGTTGCCTGGTTTGCTGATGGGGGTGGGATCGCTGGTCTTTGTAGCGCCCTGTGGCCTGCCGCTGGCGCTCGGTTGCCGGCGTGTTTGGCTGCTCGGTTACCGGCGGGCGGCCCGGTGGGCGTGGTTCGGGCTTGGCGCGGTCACCGTGGCGGCGACGGTGGTTGCGGGCCTGCTCGGGCCGGTCGCGATCGCGGTCTATGCGATAGTGCTCAGCCTGCCGGTGTGGGCGGCCTGGTGGTGGCTCACAAAATACGCAAATTAAAAGGACACCCATCTCGTTGATCTCTTTGGTTCTGAATCGGGCTCCGTAATTGGGGCCGACACTCGCCGTCACTCTAGAAAACAGGGCAGGGTGGCGGCCGCTGTCGAACTGGCATATTGTGGCCGATAAATAAATATGGCAGCGGGGCAACGGAATATTGAGGATGGTGCGTAAAAGCATCAAGCTCCCATGGGAACCTGCAGGAAACCATGGAAATTCACTGGAACACGCAAGGAGAAAAGCCTCATGAACCAGACAAAATTGTCATTCTGTTTTCTCATCGCCAGCCTCTGTGTCAGCGCCGCCGCCGCGCAATTCGCCGAGGCGGGCAAACCGCACGGGAAGCATCCCCCCATAGACCTGAATGAGCTGCGAACGCGCACTTCCGAGCGCTTCGCCGCGGCGGATGCCGATAGCAACGGTAAGCTCAGCCCGGCGGAGTTCAGTGCCTATCACGGCGCCAAAACCAAAGCCGGCGGCCGCAGTCACAAAAACTGCGGCGGGAAGGGCGCAGGCAAGGGCTGGCGCAAATTCCGGGGAGGCTCCGATGACAGCGTTTCCAGGCAGCAACTGCGTGATCAGATATTTGACGAAGCGGATCTGGACGGCAATGGCGAACTGTCCCGAAAGGAAGCAAGCGGCATGAAAAAAGCCGCCCGCAGCGTTCGCAAGCGCGCCCTTTTCGCGAAACTGGATAAGGACAAGGACGGGATGTTGTCAGAGCAGGAGTTTTCAGCCCGAGTTGCCCGCTTGAACGCCCTCGATGCCAACAGCGACGGACAGCTAAGCGGGGAAGAAATTCCCCGGGGCAAATGGCGCCGCTGAAAACAGGCGAATGGTGAATGGGCGGCAGCGCCGCGAGACCGGCTGCGATGAGGAAGCGCAGCACTGTGCGCCGTCAGCCGCCCAGGCGTCAACTTCGGATGAAGCGCTGATGACGCGGGTAGCAAGGCAGGATAAACAGGCCTTCAGCATGCTGTTGGAGCGCCATTTGAATGGCATTCATGCATTCCTCTACCGGATGGTGGAGAACGCGGCGGAAGCGGAGGAACTGGCCCAGGAAACCTTCCTGCGGGTATGGTCCCGCGCCGGAACCTGGCGGCCGGATACGGTGAAGTTCACCACCTGGGTCTATCGCATCGCCCGTAATCTGGGAATTGACAGTCTCAGGCGTCGCCGTCCCCCTGCCGAGGTGGACCCCGAAACTTTGCCTCTGGACGATCAACCGCCGTCCGGGCAGCGGGAGCGAGCTGCTGTACTCCGTGCGCTGGGCGACTTGCCGGAAAGCCAGCGAACGGCCCTGGCGCTGTGTCACTACCGGGGCTTCAGCAACAAGCAGGCGGCCCAGGTACTGGATATCTCCGTCGATGCCCTGGAATCGCTGCTCGCCAGGGCGCGGCGTTCGTTGAAGAAGAAATTGGCCGGGTGCGCGCCATGACCCTGGAAGCCAGGCATGGGAATAAGGATTGTAGAAAACCCGGCTGTTGCTTGCGGGTGTACCGGAGGGCCTACGGTAATGAATACCAGTAAATTCGAAATAGAACAGTTCGCGGAATTGCTCGACAGCCACGGCGCCGAACCGGCGCGCTGGCCCGAGACGCTGCGTTCCAGGGCGCTTATGCTGGTTGCTGCGGAACCGGCGGCGCAAAGCCTGTTGCAGGAGGCGCATCGGCTGGAAGCGGCTCTGAATGCCCTGCCGGCGCCGGCGGCCCCGATCGGGCTGAAAAGCAGAATCATCGCCAGGCTCCCCTCCGTCACGCCGATATTCCTGCCGGATCGAATGCTGGACTGGCTGACCACTGCGCTGTGGCGTCCCCTGCTGCTGGCTTCCTTGCCCCTGGCTTTTGGTTTCACCCTGGGCGTTGGTGTCTACCAGGATACCGGCGAACCGGAAGATTCCCTGGCCCTGCTGGTATTTTCCGACGCCGCGGCAGTGACTTTTGGTGAGGTAGCGGATTATGAACAATAAATGGGCCTGGTATGCCCTGGCGGTTTCCGTCATGTTGAACCTGCTGCTGGCCGGCTTCCTGCTGGGCCGGGCCAGCGGCCCGCCGGTCTGGGCGGCGAAACGTATTGATCCTTCCATCGGCCTGTTCAGGCTGGATGGATTGACCGGGGAAAGACGCCGGGAGTTGTTTGCCGAGTTCAACGTACGTGGCGAACTGCGCGGGCAGTTGCGGAAAATGCGAGACGGCCAGCGGGCCATTTACCGGACCTTATCGGCTGAAACCTTGAATGCTGAAGAGTTGACGCAAGCCTTTGCGGAATTCCGCCACCACTTCGGTACGTTTCAGGAACACAGTCACCTGGTTTTCATCAAGCTGATTTCCCGTCTGACCGACGAGGAGCGCCGCAAGGTGGTGGCGTCGCTTAGCCGGTCGCGGCATCCCTTCACTCCACATCGCCCGGGCCCACCACACCGCGGTCATAATCCGCCGCCGGACCAGCCGCCTGCCGGCCATTGAATTCACCGGGAGTAATTTGCGGGTGGTCCTCCGGTCAACAAGGAGAAGGGCGCCCCAAGCAACTTTTCGTCATACAGCCGGACCTTTTCATCATTGTTGACGACAAGTCCGAAGGGGCAACCAAAATCGGTTATAAAATCCCGAATGCCCCGTAAATGCCTTGGATTGACCGATTGCGTGTGTTTGATTTCGACAGGGATGAGACCGAATTTTCCCTCAAGAATCAAGTCAACCTCGGCGCCCCCCGAAGTGCGGTAGTAATATGCCGAGTGCTCGATTCCCGCTGCGTTCAGGCATCTGAGGATTTCCTCGATCACCAGGCCCTCCCAACTTGCCCCCATTTGAGGGTGTGACAGCAGCTTTCCCAGTGACGGCACTTGCAGTAGGTGGTGAAGCAGCCCGCTGTCTCTCAGATACCCGCGGGGATGTTTTGATACCCGCTTTCCGGTAGTTTTGCTGTATGCGGGAATCGTGCGCCAAATGAAGGTGCCATGCGCGATGTCAAAGTAATCTCGCGCCGTGGGTTGCGATACGTCCAGGATATTGGCGATATTGGAATAGTTGATGATGGCGCCGGAACATCCCGCGAGCAATTCGATGAAGCGGCGAAACCGTACGCTGTTGAGCTTGGGGAACAGGCGCGCAACATCGCGTTCGAGGTAGGTGTTAAGATATTGCTCTTTCCAGATCTCGCTGAATCTATCCTTGTTTTCAGTCCAGGGCTCCGGATAACCACCTTCATACCAGTACCTTGTCAGGGAATCGTTATCCTCTTGCGGGGGGTATGAAGCCCACTCCCGCAGCAGGCTTGTGGCGGTTGCGTCAGAGCGGAACAACTTGAGCAAATTCGGCTGCTCGATGTTCCTGGTTTCTGCGTAGGAAAAGGGGCTAATTTCGATAATGCCGACCCTGCCCGCGAGGGATTCGGAGATGACGTTCAGCAGGTAAGGAGAACTGCTCCCCGACAGAAGATACTTGCCCCTGTTATGACGGTCTCTGTCAATAGCTACTCTCAGGGCGGGGAACAACTCGGGTAGCAGTTGCGCCTCGTCGATGGCAAGGGGTTGCTGGTTGAAACGCAGGAATAACTCAGGGTCCTCTGCAATTTGAAGGTAGTCGGCGCGGGATTCAAGATCGAACAAGGGTCGCTCGGCCGCCACCATATTCATCAGCGTACTTTTCCCCGTTTGCCGGGCGCCGACGATGACCACGCAGGGAAAGAGAGCCAGATATTCCACCACAAGGGCCTGATACTGTCTTTTCATAGTTTGCATTTTAAAAGTAAAACTTTGAAATTACAAGGTTATAGAGTAGCAACTCGTGTTCCCAGGAGTCGCGCAGGTCGTCTCCCAGGCCCCCCGGTCGCTCGTCAGCCTGCACCAGCGCGGCGCGTGTGTGAAGCACCGGCACGGCCGAGACGACGAACGCGAACGGCGTTTCGTCGGGTGTAAGCGCGCAGGCCCACTTTGCGAAGCGCCCGAACTGCTCGCGGCCCAGGATGCGGTAGCTCTCGTGCTTGATGTCGCGCTGCCCGCGCCCGTCCAGCACGTAAAACGCGCACCCGCCGCGCGTGAACGCGTAGTCCAGCGTTTCGTCCGCGGTCGGGGGATTGTGGCTGTGCTGATATTCGACGTACGTTCAGCGGGCCGCCCGGAACATCCGCTGCATCAGTTCCAGGCCGTCGGCGTAACTAAGGCCCCGCTCGTCGAGATCGGGCAGCATCCGGCGCAGCCCATCCTGCGCATCGCCGTCCCTAAACCAGTGCGAGCACCGGCCCATAACCACCGGGAAATGGGATTTCCTGGCCATGAAGCCAAGGCCATCGGCGGTTGCCCCTGGTCCAGAAGCAGAAACTTTGATGCCGGCGCTTGCTTGCGCAATGTAAGCGATCAGGAGTATGATATCCGAAATAAAATGATATCCGGAAGAAAGCAATGCTGGTTTCGAAATGGGGCAATAGCCTTGCCGTTCGGCTGCCCAAGGCATTGGTCGAGGACCTTGGCCTGAAACCAGGCGATGATGTAGCAGTCGTGTCCGCCACGCCCAGGCGTATAGCCATCGCAAGGGATGAACGCCGGGTGCTGGCGGTGAAGCGGATGCGCGCCCGTGCCTGGCCCCTCCCCGAAGATTACGTTTTTGATCGTAATGAAGCCAACGCCCGGTGACGGCATTCATCGACACCAATGTCTTGATTTACGCGCAAACAGCCGAGCCGAAAAGTGAGACGGCGCGGCGGGCGATACTGGATGGAGGCGTGATCAGTGTGCAGGTGCTCAACGAGTTCGCTGCCGTTCTTCGCCGCAAGTTTCTCCTGGAATGGGATGATATCGTTGCAGCGGTGAACGACCTGCGAGTGGCCTTCAATCCCATCCGGCCGATCAGTGTCGTGACCCATGTGGATGCAGTTGTACTTGCCCGCTCTCGCGGCTTCAATTTTTATGACGCCTTGATTATCGCCTCGGCGCTCGACGCCGGATGCGATACGCTGCTGACGGAAGACCTCCAGCACGGCCGGCGTATCGACGGACTGACTATCGTCAACCCGTTTGCTTGAGACAAAGGCCACACAGTTGATGGAATTTCCCCGGCTCACAGGCTCGCATCTCCCTCCATGGCCTTATTGAGTGACGATGCGCCGCCAAGCCCTTTACAGGAAGACAGTCCCATGCAATCAAAAACTCTCCGAAATTACTGTCGCGCAAGGCCCCTGCCCGGCTTTGTCATATTCAGTCTGTGCCTGACGGCGCAAGCGCAATCGGTGCTTGAGGAAGTCATCGTCACGGCCAGCAAACGCTCTGAATCCGTGCAGTCCCTGCCCTTGAGCGTATCCTCGATCCTGGGCGAGGAATTGCGGGCGCGGGGCGCCGTCGAATTTTTCGACTACGCGGTGACGGTGCCCAATCTTTCCTTCGGTGCCGCCACCGATGGCATCCTGTCCAATCGCACCATCTCCCTGCGCGGCATTTCCGGCACCAACACCACCGGGTTCTATATCGATGATACCCCCATCACCGAGACCATTGACCCGAGGATTCTCGATCTTGAGCGAATTGAAGTGCTGCGCGGCCCGGCTGGAACACTGTACGGCGCCCGCTCCCTGGGAGGAACCATTCGCCATATCACCCGGCGGCCCGATTTCGAGGCGCTCAATGGCTGGGCGAGAGGGGAATTGTCCAGCACCAGGGAGTCCGAAGACTTGAATTATGTGCTGTCCGGTTCTGTCAACATTCCCTTCAACGACCGCATGGCAGGGATTTTTTCGGCCCTGGTTGAAGAGCGCGCCGGGGTCTTTGACCGGCGCACAGGACAGATCGCCAATCACCTTTCGAACCCCGGCGCACTGACCGGCCCAGCGGTCAGTGTGAATGAGGATGTGGATCGACAACAGGTTGCCGCAGTACAGGCCTACCTGTTGTTTCAACCCACCGAGGCCCTTTCCATCGCACCGCGCGCGCTGTACCAGAAGACGGAACTCGATGGCTTCCCGCTGGCTGATACAGACCCTGACAACTTCGACCAAAATCGCGACTTCGATGTGGCGGAGGGCGGTGAGGACGAGTGGTCACTGTTTACCCTGAATATCGGCTACACCACTGATTTTGGCGATTTCACCTCGGCCAGTTCCCTATTCAAACGGGAGACCTTCGAAACCGAGGCGAGTGGCTCTTTCATCAATTTCCTGCAGGCTCTGCCAGAGTCCGAGGGTGGCTTTGGCCTGTTTGAGGTCATCGGCGTCAAACCGGTCACTTCGCCGATTTTTCAGCAATACGAATTTGAAACCTTTGTACAGGAAATCCGCTTCGCCTCGAACTTCGATGGCCCCTGGAACTTTGTCGCCGGCGCTTTCTATCAGGACACCGAAGATGACGAAAACTTTCAGCCGCGCAACTACGCCAGCGGGTTGAACGACAACTTTGCAGAATTACAGCAGCTCCTGGATATTCCCGGGCCACTGACGGACATCTGGCCGTTCGGCGACCTGGTGTTCACTGCCATCCGACCATCTGAAGTAGAGGAGAAGGGCATTTTCGGCGAATTCACCGTGGCCTTCAACGAACAGTGGAGCATCGTATTGGGTTCCCGCTGGTTCGACACCGAGGTGTACTTCGCGGAGCGGAAAGCCGGTCTCGCCGCCGGTGTGCCACTGGCCGATGACCAGCCACTTTCCAGTGTCCCCATTACGGAAGGGGAGCAAGGTGAATCCGGTTACATCTTCCGGGCGGCGGCTGAATACCAGGCGCGGGAGAATTTGTTTCTGTATGCTTCGGTCGCCGAGGGCTTTCGTCTCGGTGGGGCCAACCCTCCCATACCCGACGCCCTGGGTTGCCCGGAAGACCTCGCGGAACTGGATCTTCAGCATCTCAACACCGCCAGCTATGATTCGGACGAGTTGATCAGTTATGAAGCGGGCCTCAAGGCAAGCCTGGGCGCCAGTACGCGGGTGAACGCCACCTGGTTTTACATTGATTTCGAAGGCATTCAGCAGCGAACGCAACTCACCTGCGGGTTTCAATTCGTTGGTAATTTCGGTTCAGCGCGCAGCCAGGGCCTGGAACTTGAGTTGACTTCGAGCCCGGCGGACCACCTTTTCCTGACCTTCAATGCCGGCTACACCAAGGCGGAGTACACCGAGACCGTTGCCGGCATCAATCAGGATGGCGACCCCCTGCAATTCGTGCCGGAATGGACCGCCGCCCTGGCCCTGGACTACACCTGGCCGGCGGCGGTATCCGGTATGGACCTGGTGGTGCGGGCCGATGTCAGCTACGTGGATGACAGCTTGTCTCAAGTGAATTCCATACCCCGCAGGCGCGACTCTTACGAGCAGGTCGGTTTGCGCATCGGCCTGGTCAATGAACGTTACCGGGCCACGCTGTTCGCCCGTAACCTTACTGACGAGATTGCCAACCTCGGAGACAACCGCTCTATTGCCGCGGAGACGCCGGGACGGCCGCGCTGGGTGGTCAGCCGTCCGCGCACCATAGGCCTTGAACTCGGAGTGAACTTCTGAACGCGGATTCGGTGGAATTTCCAGTTGACGTTGACCTATGCCGTAGGGGTTCGCCATGGCGCACCCTCAGGGCACAGGGCCCGCCGTGGGTCATGCGGGCGCCGCGGGTTTGCGGGTCGCACATGTGCGACCCCTACATCGACATAGTGGCAACTATGCCTTCAGCGTCTGTCCGCCCGTGCGCCCCACCACAGCGGCGCTTCGACGCCCTCGCGATGAAGGCTGGCGCAATATCCGGGCCAGGGCTCAGGGCCGCATCAACTGACCGCCGTCCACATTGAGGATATGCCCGGTAATCCAGGCTGCCTCATCGGAAAGTAAAAACAACGCTGCTTCAGCCATATCCCGGGGCTGGCCCAGGCGCTTGATGGGCATGCTCTTGAGCATCTCCTGGGCGTATTCACCGGCATTGCGCTCCAGCGCCGGGGTGTCGGTAGGCCCGGGCGCAATGGCGTTGATGCGGATCTTGCGCCAACCCAATTCATGCGCCAGGCTCTGGGTAATGCCGTTCACGGCCAGCTTGGCGACCCCGTAAAAACCGCTGCTCATCCAAGCGGCGGTGGAAGATTGATTGACGATGGCGCCACCCCCGCCGGTGGTCATGTAATCCACTACCGCACGGGTCATGATCAGGCAGCCATGGGCGTTAACGCGCATGAATGTTTCCAGGTAGTCCAGGTCAACGGTGAGGTAACCTTCAATCCGCATATTGCCGAAAATGGCGGCGTTGTTGATCAGGTAGTCTATGCCGCCGAACTTCTCCACCGCGGTGGCGGCGCAAGCTGCGGCGGAAGTTTCATCGGCGACATCCGTGGCCACGAACAGGGCCTGCTCGCCAATTTCCCCGGCCACCCGTTGCCCGCTTTCCGGGTCCAGCTCAGCGATGACCACATTCATACCCCTGGCGGCGCAGGCTTTTGCATAGCCCTCACCGATGCCTCCGCCGGCGCCGGTTACAATGATCGTCTTGCCGGTAAAATCCATGGTTTTTTCCTCGTTGGTCAGTGCTGTCGGGGTTGCCGGTACTTGTGGAATCAGTTATCCACTTGTTGAAAATCCATCCGTGCTATCAAACAGGCGGGCTGGAGTCAGAGTTGCAATTTGGGCGCGGGCCGGTTGGGCCGGACTTCCAGCAAATCGACCGCCACTCCGCCGGGGCAGGACAGACAGTACAGCACAGCCTCGGCCACGTTCTGCGGCTCCATTCCCTGGTCCATGCTGGGCCCGGCTTTTTGCCAGGCAGCCACGCCCGCGCTCAGTCGCTCAGGATTCCAGCCATCGGCAAATCCGGTCCAGGCCGCGCCGGGACGAATGCAGCTCACGCCGATGCCGTCATCCTGTAACTCGAGGCGCAGGTCGCGACTGAAACGTTCTACCGCCGCCTTGGTGGCGGCGTAGATGGACAGGTGGTACATCTCATCATAGTGCCAGGCGCTGGCCGAGGAGATGTTGACAATGCGCGGGTTGTCCTGGCCACGGAGCAGGGGAATGGCGGCCTTGCAGCACAGTACCGTACCGGTGAAGTTGGTATTGATCTGCAGCATCAATTCACCCTGGTCGATATTTTCCACATTCGCGGGCCGGGCCAGCCCGGCATTGTTCACCAGACCATGGAAGCCGCCGAAATGCTGTTTGACCTGGGCCATGATACCGGCCATCTGTTCGGCATCCGCCACATCACCGGCAATGCCGATGGCCTTGTCGGTATTCAACTCCGCCACAGCCCCTTGCAGCAGTTCGCCGTTGCGGGCCGTCATGCCGACATTGGCGCCCCCGGCCAGCAAGGCCCTGGCGATGGCCAGACCGAAACCGCGGGAGGCGCCGGTGACCAGGTAGGTTCGATTGTTCAGGGCAGGATTCACACGCCGATCGCTATGGTCTTGGTTTCCAGGTATTCCGCAAAACCCTCCGGCCCCATCTCCCGGCCGATGCCGCTCTGCTTGTAGCCGCCGAAGGGAGCGTCGGCGGCGTAATAGTTGCCGTTGTTGACCATCAGGGTGCCGGTGCGCAAGCGCCGGGCCACACGCAGGGCGCGTTCGCTGTCGGCCGAGTGCACGGCGCCGGACAAACCGTAGCTGGAATCATTGGCGATTCGGATTGCGTCTTCTTCATCCTGGTAGCTGATAACGCTGAGTACGGGACCGAAGATTTCTTCCCTTGCAATGGTCATTTCGTTGCTGACATCCACGAATACCGTGGGTTCCACGTAATAACCGCGTTCCAGGTGAGCCGGCCTGCCACCACCCAGCAACAGGCGGGCGCCTTCAGCCTTTCCCTGTTCGATGTAGGACAAAACCCGCTCATGCTGGCGCCGGTTGATCAGCGGCCCCATGATCTGGTCTTCAGCCGATGGATCGCCGTATTGGATAAATCCAAAGTAGGTTTTCAGCAACTCTTCCACTTCCTGCTGGCGGGACTGCGGAATCAACAGCCGAGTGGTGAGGGAGCAGCCCTGGCCGGCGTGGTAACACACCGACAGGGAGGAGAGCAGGGCGTTGTCCAGATCGGCGTCATCGAGGATGATATTGGCGGATTTTCCGCCGAGTTCCAGAAATACCTTCTTCACCCCCGCCGCGGCCCTGGCCATGATCTGTTTGCCGGCCGCGGTGGAACCGGTGAACGATACCATGTCGACTCGCGGGTCGGCCACCAGTTGATCGCCGGTTTGCACCGGGTCCGAGGCGGTAATCACGTTGAAAACCCCGGCGGGAATATCGGTGTGCTCCTTCACCACGCGGCCCATCATGGCTGCTGTCCAGGGGGTATCCGGGGCAGCCTTCAGGACCAGGGTGCAGCCGGCGGCCAGGGCCGGGACACACTTGGCCAGGTTGATTTGCAGCGGTACGTTCCAGGGCGTGATGGCCGCTACCACGCCCACGGCTTCCTTCTCCACCAGGCGGCGGCTGCGCTGGCCCATGGGTTCGGCAATGCCGATATCCCGAGACCATTCGAATTCGGCCAGATGCTCCAGGGTGAAGTCCATCATGCCGATGGGTACGCTGCACTGGGGGCCGGAAGCGCCGCAAATTCCCATGGGCGCGCCGGTTTCCGCGGAAATCAGTCGCTTCAGTTCCGGCTCTATTTCGCCCAGGCCAGCTTGCAGTTGCCGCAGGCAGCGGTGACGGAATTGGTGGTTGGTGGGCCAGCCGCTTTCATCAAAGGCGCGCCGCGCGGCCGCAATGGCGCGCTCCATGTCGGCCGCGCCGGCGTCGGCCACTTCGCCCATCACCTCTTCGGTAGCGGGGTTGATGTTGGGATAAGTGTTGCCGGAGCAGGCGTCAACCAATTCACCGTCGATAAACAGTCTGGTTTCCGGGTTCATGCTCATACCTTGTTCAGAAACAGGTTGTAGATATCGCCCTGCAGGCGTTGCGTATAGGGCAGTTCAACCCCCAACTCCCGGGCGCTCTGGATCGCACAGAGTAGATCTTTCTCACCCAGCTTACCGGGTGGGCCGAAAATTTCTTCCATCCGGGCGGCGCTGCAAGTGGCGGCCAAGGCGTTACGGTTGTTGATGAAATTGTACATAGTTTCATTGATGACCCCGTTGGACTTGCCCACCTCGCGCAGGAGTTCGGCTGACAAGCCGCCGGCCTCCGCCAGCCGGGTGGCTTCCGACATGGCCATGAATTCGGCGTTGGTGATCAGATTGTTGCATAGTTTGAGAATAATACCGGTACCCAACTCACCGGTGTGAATGATCTTTTCGGCCGAGGTTTCGAATACCCTGCTGGCGGTGGCGAAGGTGGCCGAGTCACCACCCACCATATAGCACAGCGAGGCGGCTTCGGCGCTTCGAACACCGCCGGTAATCGGCGCATCGATGACCTTGATGCCCCTGGCTGCGCCAGCCCCGGCCCACTTCAATACATCGGCCCTGGTTACCGTGCTGTGAATCGCGATGATGGCGCCGCTGGCTGCATTCTCCAACAGACCGTCGGCGCCGTAGAGCACGGCTTCCACCTGGCTGGCCTCAAGAACGCAGATTCCGATGTGCGCACAGGCCCGCGCCAGTTGCGCCGGGGAGTCGCAGCCCCGCGCTCCAAGGGCCGCCAGTTCGGCCACGGCGGGTCGGTGAATATCGTATACATGGGCGTTGAATTGGTCACAGACCAGGTGTTTGGCGATAGGTTTGCCAATGCTTCCCAGCCCGATATAACCGACGTTGAATTTCTCCGTCATACATTGGCTCCGTATTCCGACTGCAGCGTTTTGCCGGGCAGATGGTACGGGCGGAACAGCAATAAAGTCAATATATATTGACATAAAGACAATTTGTATTTACTATTTTTCTTCATGAACCCAATCGTTCAGCAGTCCACAAGCGAGATCCCCCACTGGCAAGACGTATGGCAGCGCTACCGCGGCAACCTGCCAAGGCACTGCATGGGCGTCTCTCGCCATCTGCAGGCCAGCCTGATGCACGCACTCAACCCGCAACACAGGCAATTGCGGCTGAGTTACGAGCCCTACATCAGCCTGGTGGGGAGTGAAGGCGCCCGCTTGACAGACCTGGCCGGGTGGCTGTCGATCAGCAAACAGGCCTGCAATCAAACGGTCAATCAATTGCAGCGGGCCGGGGATTTGCTGCGCGCGCCCGACCCCGGGGGTGGCCGCGCCAAGCAGGTGATGCTTACCCAACGGGGCCGGGAACTGGTGGCCCAGGGTAGCCGCCTGGCCGCGAAAGTAGAGCGGGAATACGCCGGGCTGATCGGGCAGCAGGCCTTCAGTGAACTGGTTGAACACTTGTCGAAACTGCATGACGGGCTGGGGTTGCCGGGGCGGCGCCCGGCCCGGCAGCGCCCGAGTAACGTAGGTAGCCTGTTGCCGCGGGTGACCGGCCACATGTTGCAGCGCCTGATGGAATTGACCCGGTCCAGGGGGCATCCCGGTCTGAAGATGTCCTTTGCCCAGGTGTTGACCCTGATTGGCCCCGATGGCGGGCGTATCCAGCAGATGGCCCGCATCCAGGAAGTCAGCAAGCAGGCCATCAGCGCAGTGGCCAATGAACTTGAGCGGCAGGCCTACATCCGCCGCGAGCCGGACCCGGCGGGGCATCGCCAGGTGTTGTTGAAATTGACCGGGCGCGGCCAGCAGTTACTATCCGACTCGGTGGGCTCGATAGAGCAACTGGAAGGTGAATTGGAACTGGTTACCGGCGCGGCGGCGCTGCGTGGCTTCAAGTTGCATATCCGTCAATTGTATGAGGCGCTGCATCTGGAAGAAGAGGTGTTTGGCGGCGCCGCGGCGGCCCCGGCCGCTGCTGCGGATGTGCAACATCTGGCGCGGCGGCTGCAACGGCAACTGGGCCGGGCAGGGGCTGTGCAACTGGCCCGTCTGTTGCTGGATCAACGAACCGGTGGGCCGATGTCCGCTGTACCGGTTGACTGAACCGGAACGGGGGCTGTGAAGAGGTGTTGAGATGACGATTCTGGATTGGCTGGTTTCCCATTACGATTGGCAGGCGGGGTTGGTGTTTCTGCTATTGCTGATCGCGATGACCTGGATCGTCAAATATTTTGTCTTCAAGGTGCCGGCCCTGGAGCGGGAACGCCTCAAGAACATGGCCTTGTGGAAGGAGAAGCGCAAGCTCGAAAAGTACCCGCCAGTCATGCGGGCGACGCAGAAGACAGGCATGCGCTGCAATGTGGTCTTCGTGTTTTTCCTCAGCCCCTTTCTGCTCACCCTGGAGGCCCAGCCGCTCTGGGAGATCCTGCTCGACCTGGTGGTGGTGTTGATGGTTTATGATTTCATGTACTACCTTACCCACCGTTTCGTGTTTCACGGGCAGGGCGCCTTTCGCAAGATTCATGCGGTGCACCACCAGGCCCGTGACCCCAGTTACATCGACGCCCATTATGTGCACCCGCTGGAGACCCTGGTGGGTTTGCTGTTGTTCCTGGGGACCTTTCCATTGGTGGGTTTCTGGCTGGGGCCCTTGCACAGCGTCAGCGCCGCCCTGGCGTTTCTGGTGTTCACCCAGTTGAACCAGATCAATCACTGCAAGATCGAATTGCCGTACTTCCCCTTCAAGACCCTGAGTTGGATTGCCGCCCGCCATGCGGCTCACCACGAGAACATGCACAAGGGGAATTACGCCACCATCACCCTGCTCTACGACAAATTGTTCGGCACTTACTGTTGAGTATTGGAGAGAAAAATGGGCATTGAAGAGAACAAGCTGGCCGTCACTGCCTTCCTGGAGGCAATGAATCGCGGCGACACCGAGGCCCTGCTGGATGCCTATGCAGAAGACGGCTATCTATGGACCATGGGCAACACCCTGATTTCCGGCAAGTATGACAAGGTGCAGATCAGGGCGTTCGCCGATGGCGTTTTTGAGGCCTTTCCGGAAGGTTTGAGTTTTCGTGTCATCAGCATGACCGCCGAGGAGGATCGAGTGGCGGTGGAAGCGGTTTCGGACGGCGAGCACTCCTCGGGCGTCAACTACAACAATCACTATCATTTTCTATTCACCCTGCGTCACGGCAAGGTCGCCAGCCTCAAGGAATATCTGGATACCGAAAAGGTGACGGATGTTCTCTGTGCTGGTCAGCGGCCAGCTTGAGGCGTTCAGGTCGTGAGCAAAGCTCAGGCGTCGAAAGACCAGGTCAGGGCCAACTTGAATCGCCGGCCCTTGGCCGTGTGCGTGGAACCGTCGAACCCCTGTTCCAGGTTCGCTGTGGGAGCCTTGGCGGCGGTGATATTCAAGGCCGAGAAGGCCAGATTCAGCCCACTTGCCGGCAAGTGCCACTGCAGGGTCATGTCCCAGGTCAGGAAGCTGTCGATGCGGGGCGCCGTCGTGTTCGGGATTTCGTCCTTGTAGGAAGAGATGTATCCGAGGTGACTCGACAGCACGACATTTCCACGCAGCCAGGCCGCGGACAGGCGCGCTTTCAGTTTTGGCAGGGATGGGGCCAGGTAATGTCCGAAATTCAGCCGCCCTGAAGCATCGCGTTCCGGCTCCAGTTGCAGACCGTTCTCAACCAGAGCGTCGACCCGGTAGTCGATGAGATAACTTACCTCCAACTCCGGAACGAGCTCTCCCTGCCCCATGGGTATGTGGCTGCTCAAATGCAGGTCGATGCCGGAAGTGCGGATGCCGGGCCAGTTCAGCAACGGAATCTCCACACGGGCAACATCGCTGGCCGAACAGGGTGTACCTCCCGCGGCGAGTATTCGGTCCGCGCGCCCGGCGGGACAGACAATCCGGGACGCGGCCAGATTCCGGGTTGCCTCGCCGGCGTACAGGTTGACCATGGAGCCGTGCGGGGCGGCATCGATGACATCGTCGAAGCGGTACTGCCAATAGTCAAGGGTCGCTTCGAGCGCGTGGTCCAGAATCAGAATCGCGCCGAGGTTATAGGTAAACGCCGCCTCCGGCTCAAGGTAATCACCGCCGGTGCGATCCACAGGTATGTAGGTTCCTGTTTGCTCCACAAATTCCAGCGTGGTGAGCTTGTCCTGGTTGAGTTCGTCAGCCGATGGCGCCCGATAGGTGGTCTGAGCCGAACCCCGCAAAGCCAGGGCGTCGTTGATCTGCCAGCGAACCGCGATTCGCGGGTCGAAACTGCTTGCGACAGAATAATCTTCGTAGTTCCCAGCTAACTGAACGTGCAGCTTTTCGCCCCAGGCGAAGGCCACTTCGGAGAACACCCGGTGTACGGTCTGATCCACATCGTAGGGGCGGTAGGTGGTCGTGAACGCATAGGGTCCGAATCGATCGCGTTCGGCGCAGCCCTGGTCAAAGCGCACCTGGCAGGGATGCACTTCGAAATTGCTCTCATCCGCCGGGCGCGCGCTGGCATCGAAACGGCGCAATTGGTAGCCGACAGCGTAACTCAGGCTTTCGGGAATCAGATCGCCGCTAAGCGTCGCATCGAATACCAGCAATTCCGACCTGCTTTTGTTTTCCAGTATGTTCCCCAGCCAAGACATGATTTCGCCGCTATTCGCCAGCGCGGGCCGATAGAACGGGTTGGCTTCATTCTCAAACTGCGCGCCGTACTGCGCCGAATGCTGCAACGCGTTGCTGAACGGATTGAAATACCGGCAATCTCCCTGGCCTGGTGCGCGCCCGGTCAGATCGTCCGGATTCAGGCGCATCTTGGCCGGCGATGCGGCATCGGCGATGACACCGACCCCGCAATCCGGGCCGCCGTAGCCCCGAAAAGCGAGGAACAGCCGTTCCGTATAAGTTCCTGAATCTGTCATGGTTCCCGTGCTCTGGGACCATGAAACGCCCAGATCGTAATCGTGGGTGCGATTGAGGAAGGTCACCAGACCGCTGAGGGAGCCGGCCAGGCGCAAGGTTTCGGATTTGCGCTCCACCTCGGTCGCGGGGCCGGAATTGCCGATGGTGCGCCCGCGAAAGTACCAGGCAGCGTCGTCCGCACAGCGGTCGATATCGCTGCCGTATAGATCGCATAGCTCCACGCGCCCGGGATGGTTCGGTGCGACTTCAAGCACGTCGGTGCTCAACAGGGTCACGAAAGGATAGGAGGGAGATGCGCGGACTTCGGGCGAGCGAGCGTTCGACCACAATGCTTCCAAGTGGTACTTGCCGGCCTCGCCCCAATGCCCGTTCAGTTCGCTGAACAGCCGGTTGAACCGGGTCTCCTCAATCAGGTTGAAGAACGACTGGTAGCGGTAGCGGCATGTGTTTGGCTCCGCGTACCCGCCGAACGCATCGCAGGAGGGATCCACAACAACCTCCGTGACGCGCCGCTCCGCGTCCCGCACCAGGTAGGCGCCAGGATTGCCGAAGGACGACCAGCCGCCCCGTTGGCCTGGACGCCATGTCGCCAACGTGTAGGGCCGATCCCCTTCCCCCAGTCTGCTGTGGCGCTCTTGCTCAAAGCTCGCCACCAGATGGGCGCCGCCGAAGTCCCGGCCCCAGATGGCCCCGAGCCTGGAGTTGCCGGCATCCTCTATGGCTTCGTGGTCAACTGATAGATCCAGGCCCTCGAAATCCTTGCGCGTGGCGAAGTTCACCACGCCGCTCAGAGCATCCGAACCGTAGATGGCCGAGGCGCCTTCTTTCAATACTTCCACCCGTTCGACGGCGATCAGTGGCATGACATTGATATCCACATAACGGCCGCCGATCAGCCGGGCCGGCAGATAGACCTGGCGCCGGCCGTTGAACAGCACCAGTGTGCGCGAGGCCCCCAGGCCGCGCAAATTGACGTTGCCAACGCTGCTTGCGACCGTATTGAACTGATTGGAATTGAAGGCGCTGGAGCGCTCGCCTAGAACGCCACGGCTGGCGCCGAGCCCCTTGAAGAAATCCGACCAGGTTGGTGCGCCCCGGGCCTCCAGGCGGTCCCGATCCATCGAGGTCACCGCATAGGGGGAGTCGATGGGCGTGCCCTTGATGGCTGTACCGATCACCGTGACGGTCTCTATAAAGCCGCTGTGAGCATGCTCCGGCGCGTTGGCCAGCTCCGCATCTGCATCTACCGCCGCCGTGGCGGCATTGCTCAGGACGGCGCTGCAGATCACTGTTGTACACGCCAGCAGCGCCAGAGACACGGCCATGGGCGCCGCGTGAAGAACCCTGGCAAACAGCCGGCTGGTGGCCGCTATATTGTCAGTGCGGTTGTTCATTTGGGTTCCCATTAGCCGGCATCCGGCATCCTCCGGGCGCACGGCACGCTTTAGGTGACAAATCCTGCGCGATCACCGCATCCACCAGTGCAACATCAGGGCTGAAGGGGAAAGTCCCAATCCTGAATGCCGCCGCGCAGTAATTCCTGGGCCTGGCCGCTGCCGATGGGGCAGGAGCTGCGCCGCGCAATACGCCACACCCCGTTTTCCTTTCGCAACTGCCAGCGGTTGAATCCCAGGCGCAGCAGACTCGGCCTGTCTCCATCGAAAAGATACAGACGTGAATAGCCCATGGCGCTGGCGGTATCGCCCTTGACAATGACCTCCAGCGGACCCACGGTATGGGCGCAGTTCGGTAACAGCGCCTGGTGAGCTGAACCCGACACCATTGCGTGAATTGCCGGCCGGCCTTGCAGGATCAGGTTCTCTTCCTGATGACGCTCATCATCGTCGCGCCCGGCGCCCGGCGCGGCGACTTCGTACACACAATCTTCGGTGTGCAATGCAGCGGCCATGTCCGCGTCACCGCAATCCACCGCCATACCATAGCGGGCGACCAGGTTGCGCACGGCCAGTTCACTCTCTACCTGGGTCAAGCGCTCTGCCTGGGTCTGGCGCTCGACTTGGGCCAGACGGCGCAACGCTGCGGTATCGGCAGGGGGCGTATCTTGATCACTCATACGGGACTTTCCGAGCGTGGGTCGCTAAGGGGATATGCTTATTGTTATTGCTTGCGGTGTGGGTTGCAAACGGCGAATTGCGGAAAATTAGTAGTTACCAGTGTACTAAAGGGGTCAAAGCCCTTTAAGCAGTGCTCGTAGTGCTACGGCCGCAGGTCACCCGAGTGCTTAAAGGGCTTTGACCCCTTTAGTTCCAGTTCCAGTTCCAGTACAGATAGAATTGGCAAAATGTAATGCAAGGAGTCAAGAAAATGCCCAAGCAAATATTGGTTGCCTTTACCAACCCAGTCGATGGCCGCGAGGCCGAATACAACGAATGGTACGACAATCGGCATTTGTCCGATGTATGCCGTTTGCCGGGGTTTGTGTCAGCACGTCGATACAGATTACTCGAAGGTGAATCCGAACACAGGTATATGGCGATTTACGAGATGGATAGCGATGATCCAAAGCGCGACTTTGGTCAGCTTGCAGCAACTTCAGGCACTGATGACATGCCGATGTCAGGCGCCATGGATTCTGCATCCGCCAGCGCGCTCCTGTACGAGGAGATCAATTAAGGTAAAAAATGGGTCAGAGCCCTTTAATCCAATCCCAGGTGAAAGGCCCCGCCGAGTAACCGAAGGGATTAAAGGGCTCTGACCCCTTTTTTCTTTTGGGGGGGGAGCTGTTGCAGAGCGTTCCTGTTTGCTCAGCCCTCATCGAGTAGCCTGCCCAGCTTGCAGATTGCCTGCACGTGGCGCGCCGTCATCTCTTCCGGTGTATTGGCCAGCGAAGCGAAAATGAAGATTGTCTCGACCGGGATATCCCCCAGGTACTCGCGGATCTGCCGAGCGGCCTGCTCTGGGCTGGCAAGCAGAAATCCGTTCAGCGTATCGCCGAGCCCCCGTGCTCGGATGCGCTCCGGGTCAATAGGGCGGGGTTTGTCCCGCCCGAGACCTTCGACCATGCCCTCACGATAGGACTCAAGCTGATATTTCAGATGCTGCGAAACGACCGCCCAGTCGCCCTCCGGGGCCTCACTGATCCAGCCCTGAATGGCGCCGGCCATCCTTGCGGCGGAAGGGTCGTGGCCGGCTTCGGCCAGACCGGCAAGGTAGGGCTGGTAGAGTGATGGCGCCAGTGACAGTAATCCCTCTCCAAGCAATCCGGCGCGCCGGGCGCTTTTCGGCCCCATGTAGCCCATCCAGATAGGCAGGCGCTCCTGCACGGGTGCGGGGGTCACTTTGCCCTCGGCCCAGATTGCCCGAAGCTCCCGGGCGCAGGCATCGGTCGCGGCATAGCGGCGCTTCATGTCGGCCCCATAGAGTTCAAATTCCGGCAATCGATAGCCGGCGCCCAGCCCGAGTTCGAGGCGGCCATCGCTGATCAGGTCAACAACGGCAGCCTCTTCCGCGACATGCGCTACTGTGCGAAGCGGGGCCAGCATGATAGCGGTGCCAATTCGCAGCCTGCTGGTCCGGGCTGCAATCGCGGCGGCGAAGGTCAGGGGTTGGGGCAGGTAGCCGTCGCTGAACAGGTGGTGCTCACTCAACCAGACAGAACTTGCGCCCTGCCGTTCGGCCTCCTCACACATTTCCAGTGTGAAGCCATAGATTCTGCTCGAATCCTGGCGCCAGGGCAGGGGGTTGCGCAAATCGAAATACACACCGGTTTTCATTGTTTCATTCCTTTCTTTGTTTGTTTCTGTAGGGGAGGGTCGAGCAGTCTATGCTGCCCGTTCGAAAATTGCCGCCAAGCCCTGGCCACCACCGATGCACATACTCTCCAGTGCGAAACGGCCCTTGCGGCGGGCAAGCTCGTGCAGCATCGTTGTCATGATGCGTACGCCGGTCGCGGCAATCGGATGACCAAGGGAAATGCCCGAGCCATTCACGTTCAACCGGTCCGGATCGTTCCATTGCCATGCTTTCAGTACTGCCAGAACCTGACAGGCGAAGGCTTCGTTCACCTCGACGAGATCCATGTCGTCAAAGCCGAGTCCTGTTTTTTGAAAGAGTTTGTTGACCGCGGGCACTGGTCCTATGCCCATCGTCGCCGGGTGGCAACCGGCGGCCGCCCAGCTCTCGAGGTATGCCAGAGGCTCGAGATCGAGTTCATCAAGTTTATCTGCATTGACCACAAGGCAGGCAGCCGCGGCATCATTTTGCTGACTTGCATTGCCCGCGGTAACGGTGCCATCGGTCATGATCGGGCGCAGCCGCGCCAATTTCTCCGGTGTGCTGTCCGGTCTTATTCCTTCATCGATGTCGAATACCAGCGGTTCGGCCTTGCGTTGCGGCGCCAGGATTGGCACGACCTCCCCGCTAAACTTGCCCGACGCCCAGGCGCTTGCGGCCCGGTGGTGACTCCGCACCGCGTAGATATCGGCTTCCTCCCTGCTGATAGCGTACTCTCTGGCCAGGTTTTCCGCTGTTTCGATCATGCCGGATATCGGTCCGAAGCGGCTCTCCGGCTGAGAGCGTTCGCGGCCGCGATCAATGCGGTCGTACAGGTTTACAGAACCCGCGCGCGTGCCCCAGCGCATATCGGTCGTGTAGTACTCGATATTGCTCATGCTTTCGACGCCTCCGGCGACCACCACGTCGGCGGCGCCGGTTTGCACCATCATGGCTGCCGTGGCAATCGCCTGCAGGCCACTGCCACACCTGCGATCGAGTTGCATCCCGGGAACTTCGATCGGCAGATCGGCCTGCAGTGCGATCCATCGCCCGACACAGGGGGCCTCAGCGTTGGGGTAGGACTGGGCGAAGACCACATCATCGATTCGGGCCGGATCAAGTTTGGTCTTGTCCAGGATTGCCTTCACCACGGCTGCGCCCAGTTGTTCCACGGCTACAGGTTTCAGGCTGCCCCCGAAGATTCCAACCGCGCTGCGCAGTGGGCTGACTATTGCTGCTCTGTTCATTTTCATTTCCTGTGGCTAGGAAGTACTGAGTTCCGGCAATCGGATAGGCGAAATCAATTGCCGGTGAATGCTGCTTTTCGCTTTTCCATGAAAGCTTCGACGGCTTCGTGATGATCATCGGTCTGGCGCACCAGAGGATTCAGGTCCAACTCCTGGCGCCAGGCGTCCTCCATGCTATTCATGCCGTTGACCAGTGCACTCTTCAGTAGCGCCAGGCTCACCGGAGGAACAGCGGAAAATGCACACGCCTTCTCAATCGCGGCGGGGAGCGCCTCACCGGTTGCAACGAGATGATTCAGCACACCCATCTCGAGTGCGGTTTCAGCATCGAAGGAACGCCCGCTCAACATCAACTCGCGCGCCCGCCCGTGTCCGGTGCGTTGCGCCAGGGTCCACAACAAGCCGGTGTCAGGCAACAATCCCAGCTTGACGAATGCGCATGCATAGTTGCTGCCTGAGGCGCCGACGACGGAGTCCGCTGCGCAGGCCAGGGAAAGGCCGGCGCCGATACAAGAGCCCTCGACCGCCGCGACAACGGGTTTGTTACCGCCGGTGATTAGTCTGACAAGGCCGCAGGCGATCTCCATGCGATTGCGATAGGGCAGCATGGCAGGACTATCGGTCATTTCCGCAAGGTCCTCGCCTGAGCAGAAATGCCCTCCGGCCCCGGTCAGCACGATAGCCCGACTCTGTTCGTCTTCATGGTGCAAGTGGTGGAAAGCATTCTTCAGGGCGGTGCGCATGGCGAGTGAAAAGGGGTTGTGGAGCTCTGGCTCATTCATCATCACCACCGCGACATCGCCCGTGTGCTCGACGGTGACCAGGTCCTGCCGATGTTTGGTGCTGTGATCGCCCATTGTCCGTTACCCCTTCGCGCTCACTGTCCGCTAAACCGGGGTTTGCGTTTTTCCAGGAAAGCATTTGCCGCCTGCCGATGATCTTCCGTAGCGCGAAGGACCGGCTGATAGTCGATTTCAGTGCGCAGGGAATCATCCAGGGTATGGCTGCCATAGGTCAGTGCAGATTTTATCAACGCCGTGCCGAGTGGCGGGTTCTGCGCCAGTTGTCGGGCGCTTTCAAGCGCTTCGCCAAGCGCCTGCCCCGGTTCGGCGATGCGCTCCACCAGCCCGATGCGGAACGCTTCTGCCGCATCGATTTCATCGGCCAGAGACAGCAGTTCACGAGCCTTGGCGGGGCCAACTTTACGCGGAAGCGTCCAAAGGAGCCCGCTATCGGGAAGTAATCCAACCCGCAGGAAGGCAGCGCAAAAGCGTGATGTGCGGCTCGCCACGACATAATCCGCAGCGCTGACCAGCGACAATCCCATACCAAATGCTATTCCTTCGACTGCCGCAACAACAGGTTTTGGTCCAGCAGACATACTGCGTATGGTTTGCGCAGATTCTTCCAGGATCTCGCGGCTCTGGGTAATGGTGCGTTTGGTCATTTCCGAGATGTCGGCGCCAGCGCAGAAATGCTCTCCAGCGCCGGTGATGACTACGGCTCGACACTCGGGTTCATCGCCAAGGAGTTTATCAAGCGTACTGTGCAGTTGCAGCCGCATCTGCCTTGCCAACGCGTTGCGTCGGTGAGGATTATCGATAGTGACAATGGCTACGCCGGGCTCCAGGGAGACCTCGATTTTGCCCTTTGACGTCTGCTTCATTGCTGCAGACTCCTATTCGCCGACAAACACGGGTTTACGTTTTTCCAAAAACGCCGCGATCGCTTCGCGATGATCCCTGGACCTGCTTAACAGTGGCTGCAGATTGATTTCGGTTTCGATGGCCTTGTCGAGTGTTTCGCAACCCGAACCGAGGGCTGCCTTGAGGTGTGTCAATGCCAGAGACGGCAGCGATGCATAGCGCTGTGCAACGGCCATGGCGGCCGCCAGTGTCTCGCCAGGCGCCGCTATCTCGTTGGCGAAACCGATGCGCAATGCTTCCTGACTGTCGAACTCCCTTCCCGTCATCATCAGTTCACGGGCCGCGCCTGCTCCGACACGCTGGGCGAGTGACCAGTAGACTCCACAGTCAGGTAACAAACCAAGCTTGATGAACGAGCAGGCGTAGCGGGCGGCCGAGGAGCTGACGACGTAATCGCAAGCTGCGCACAGAGAAAGCCCGGCGCCCATCGCGAAGCCCTCGACGGCTGCGACCACCGGCTTGGGGCCGCTGGCCAGGAGCTTGAATATGTTCAGGACCAGCAGATTGCGTTCGCGAAATTCCAGCACCGTCCGCTGCTTCATCTCGGAAATGTCGCCTCCGGCGCAAAAAACCTGGTTGGCGCCATTGAGGATGATTGCCCGGCAGTGCTGATCAAGATAGGCCAGATCATGGAGTGTTCGATACAACTCCTGGCGCATTTTCAGTGAAAATGCGTTTCGCCGCTGCGGATAGTTCATCGTCACGACCACTACGCCGCCCTCGCGTGAGAGCAGGACGATGTCGGCTTCATTTGCCTTGGACTTACTCACCGCAAACTTCCTCCCGTGCAGTGTTCGACGTTTTTCAAATGTTTCCCCCTTTCGGCAGCCCCGAACCAGTGTAATTGAATGCCACAAGAGCACAACTTCTCGAGCTGTGTTCAAAAAATACCTTAACCCTTATATTGCAACAGTGATGCGGGCTGGTGCGGAAGTAATGGAAGTTCACTGTTGTATGATTAGAAAATACGTTGCGTGAAGAAAAAAGGGCTCTGACCCCTTTTTTAGTTGAAAGGGCTCTGACCCCTTTTTTTGGACCCCTTTTTTAGTTGGAAGGATACCAGTCATGAGAACTACTGAAAGATACCAGGATATACGCGACGGGGTCGATGCCGTGTGCGCACAGTTTGGCGGCGATTATTTTCGCGGCGTGGACGAGCAGCGGGCGTATCCCGAGGCGTTCGTCGATGCCCTGACCAGGGCGGGGTGGATGGCGGCGTTGATTCCCGAACAATACGGCGGCTCCGGACTTGGACTTGCCGAGGCTTCGGTGATCATGGAACAGATCAATCGTGCCGGGGGCAACGCCGGCGCCTGTCACGGACAGATGTACAATATGGGCACACTTCTGCGCAATGGCTCGCGGGAACAGAAGGACAAGTATCTTCCAAAAATTGCCGCGGGCGAACTGCGCATGCAGTCCATGGGGGTGACCGAACCGACCACCGGCACCGATACCACCAAGCTGAAGACTGTAGCCGTCAAGCAGGGCGACCGCTACCTGGTGAGTGGCCAGAAGGTCTGGATTTCGAGGGTGCAACACTCCGACCTGATGCTGCTGCTGGCAAGGACAACCCCGGTCAACAAGGTCCGGAAAAAGTCGGAGGGTATGTCCGTCTTCATCGTTGACCTGCGCGAATCCATCGGTAAGGGACTGATCGTCAAGCCGATACCGAATATGGTCAACCATGAGACCAATGAGCTGTTCTTCGATGATCTTGAGATCCCCGTGGAGAATCTCATCGGCGAGGAGGGTAAGGGCTTTCGATATATCCTCGATGGTCTGAACGCGGAGCGGACCTTGATCGCCGCCGAGTGCATCGGCGATGCGTACTGGTTTATTGACAAGGCAACCGCTTATGCCAATGACCGGATCGTGTTTGATCGGCCGATCGGAAAGAATCAGGGAATACAGTTCCCGATTGCCGAGGCCTACGTGGAAACCGAAGCCGCCGACCTGATGCGCTGGAAGGCCTGTGAACTGTACGACGGACATCAGCCATGCGGCGCCGAGGCCAACATGGCCAAGTATCTGGCTGCCAAGGCTTCCTGGGAGGCGGCGAATACCTGCCTGCAGACGCACGGCGGTTTTGGCTTTGCCTGCGAATATGATGTGGAACGAAAGTTCCGTGAAACACGCCTCTACCAGGTTGCCCCGATCTCAACCAACCTGATTCTTTCCTATGTGGCCGAACACGTGCTTGGCCTGCCGAGGTCATTTTAGCTTGCGCTGATACTTCGTTTTATACTCCGGCACATTCTACTCTCAGCGTACAAAGGCCTGATTTACAAAAAATTCGAACATCGTTCAGAATTTTGCGGCATATCGGATATCCTCGTCCAGCCGCCGGCATTGATTCTCTTTATGCCATTGAAGTATATTCCCGCCTGCCCCGGCTGCAGCAAAGCGGCAAGAGTTAAAGAAATTACATAGGAAATATACGCATGAGTTCACTCATCATGCCCGATAGTGACACCCTGGTTGATATCTATCGGAAAATGACCTTGATAAAACAGAGCGATGAACGCTTCCGCTCGGTGATCATGGCCGGCCGATTGGTGTCGCCCTACTACTCCCCGCGAGGGCAGGAGGTGATACCTTCCGCAACCTCGGTCAATTTGACCAAAGACGACTATATCTGCACGATCTATCGTGGCGTTCACGACATGTTGGCCAAAGGCGTGCCATCAAAACTGCTGTGGGCCGAGATCGCAGGCAAAGCAACCGGCGCCTGCAAGGGAAAGGGGGGGCCGATGCACATTACCCATCCCGAGTCTGGCGTCATGGTTACCACCGGTATCGTCGGAAGCAGTATGCCGATCGCCAATGGTTTGGCTCTCGCCAGCCAGATGGCGGGTGAGGACCGGGTAACGGTCGCCTATTTTGGTGATGGCGCCGCCAATATCGGCGCATTCCACGAGGCGCTTAACATGGCGTCTATCTGGAAGCTTCCGGTCGTATTCGTTTGCCAGAACAATGGCTATGGAGAACATACCCAATACACCAAGAGTACTGCCGTGGCCAATGTAGCGCAGCGTGCCGCCGCCTATCAGATTCCCGGCGTGACAGTTGATGGAAACGACCCAATCGCGATGTGGAATGCGGCAGCAACAGCCATTGAGCGCGCGCGAAGCGGACTTGGTCCGACTTTGATAGAGGCCAAGACGTTTCGTTTTTATGGCCACGTAATGGGGGACATGGACAGTTATATGGGCGCGGGCGAGAAGGCCTATGCGATGAGCAAGGATCCGGTGCCGTTGTTCCGGTCCTGGCTGATTGCACAGGATCACGCGAGTGAAGAATCCCTTGCGGCCATCGAGGCGGACTTCGAGAAGGAGATTGACGAGGCGCTCGAGTTTGCCATGTCCAGTCCGAACCCTGATGTCGATGAACTCAATCAGGACGTGTGGGCAGCGAGGTGAGAACGTGAGCGCAGATAGTTCAAAGCCAATCAATACCGTTCAGGCAATTAACATGGCCCTGGCCGACGCCATGGAGGAGCACGACAACGTTTTCCTTCTGGGTGAAGATATTGCGGATGAGGAAGATGGCGGCGTGATGGGCGTTACCAAGGGACTTTCCAGTCGTTTTGGCACTTCCCGGGTGCGAACAACACCGATTTCCGAGCAGGCAATCATCGGTGCGGCGATCGGGGCTGCAATTGCGGGGATGCGGCCGGTGGCTGAAATCATGCTGATGAATTTCACCACCGTGGCGATGGACATGATAGTCAATCACGCGGCCAAACTACGCTTCATGTCTGGCGGACAGACCCAGGTTCCACTCACCATTCGCACCATGACCGGGGTGGGACTCGGTACTGGCGGTCAACATGCGGATTATCTTGAGGCGTGGTTTGCCCATGTGGCTGGGCTCAAGGTTGTCGCACCGTCCTGTCCGGCCGATGCGTATGGATTGATGCTTTCCTGCATTGAGGACGATGATCCCTGTCTTTTTATAGAGAACTTGCCCTCGTACTGGGCAGCTGGGGACCCGCCCCAACGGGGCCTGAGAATCCCCCTGGGTAAAGCGGCGGTACTGCGCGAAGGAACCGATGTTACGCTTATTGGGTACTCGCGGCTGATGGATGATGTACTTGCCGCCGCCGATACATTACGCGGCGAAGGCGTATCCGTTGAAGTGATTGACCTGAGAACCGTCTCACCGCTGGATTCTGATACTGTAATGGGATCAGTGGCCAAAACGCGCCGCGCCATTGTGGTGCATGAGGCGGTCAGAAACTGCGGAATTGGCGCGGAGTTGGCGGCGCGTATCCAGGAAGAACTGTTTGGCCAACTTGCCGCTCCAGTGATACGGTTGGCTTCGGCTGACTGTCCGGTGCCATTTTCCAAGGAATTGGAAACGGCATTCTGCCCTGATCAGACGCGAATTGAATCGGCAATTCGACAAATTCTGGTCTGAGGCTTGCCTGTCAGAATTCGCTGGCGTCGATTTTTTGTGGGGTGTGGAAGATGACTACTGATGTAATTTTGCCGAAGTTGGGATTCTCGGTTGGTGAAGCTATTGTAAGCGAATGGCTGGTCTCCGATGGCGGCGAAGTCAGAAAGGGGGAGCCCTTGTTTGTCATGGAAAGCGAAAAATCGACCGAGGAGATCGATTCGCCCGCATCGGGGGTATTGAAAATTCTTGTCGAAGCCGGTGAAGAACGCGAGGTGGGCACGATCCTGGGCACCATAGAGTAGCGTGGACGGAAGGTAATTCACGGTCGGCGATGACAGACTCGAACTCAGCATCAGGTGGGGCGCCAATAGGGGCGGGACTGCCACCGTGGCCCGAGGTCGATTTTACCGAGTTCGGTGAAGTTGAAATCAGCAAACTTTCTCGAATACAAAAGTACACGGCTTCGTATCTTCACCGCAACTGGCTGATGATTCCTCACGTTACGCATCATGATCAACTGGATATCACGGAAACAGAGAGTCATCGCAAGACTTTTTCGGCGCAGACTCCGAAGGTAAAAATCACCCCACTGGTTTATCAGATCAAGGCGATTGTGGCGGGCCTAAAAAAATTCCCGCAATTCAATGCCTCGCTGGATGCCTCGGGCGAGCAGTTGATTTTGAAGAAGTACTTTCATATCGGCATGGCCGTAGACACGCCGCGCGGGCTGTTGGTTGCGGTTATCCGAGATTGTGACAAGAAAAGTGTTGCCGAACTGGCGGAGGAAATACTCAGACTCGGTTCCAAAGCTCGTGAAAAGGGATTGAGCATGGCTGAAATGAGTGGAGGCTGCTTTACCGTCAGTTCCCTGGGAGGTATTGGCGGCACCGCTTTCACGCCGATTATCAATGCGCCCGAAGTGGCGATACTGGGTATTTCGCGAGCGCAATCGGTACCTCGGCGCAAGGGCGAAGGGATCGACTGGAGGCTGATGCTGCCGGTGTCTCTCAGCTATGACCACCGGGTGATTAACGGTGCCGATGCGGCACGGTTTACACAGTATATTGGGGATCAACTGGCGGACCCGGCCGTCCTGTGCGCCTAGTCTGATTCACTGCATGGCCAGGTGGCTGCAGTCGCACATGCCGGTGGTTTTGGGTTTCTTTCGCTGCACGCTCACACTACCCGTTTCGCGACGGCCAGCTTTGCGCCAGCCCGGGCCATGAGCCGTGCGGTCTACTGCCCGAACGACAGGCATGAGTGATTGAAAAGAGAAATGCAATTGTGAGCGGCCAGAATCATGAGACCGAGGCCTTTCGGCAGAACATCGCCGATGTGCTTGGGCGGGAATGCGACAGCCTTACCTTGCATGGCTTTGTCGACGGCAAGAACGATCTTGCCCAGCAACTCTGGGAACAAGTCGGGGAACTCGGCTGGTTGGCGCTCGGTTTGCCGGAGCAGTATGGCGGTCTCGATTTAGGCGTTGCCGGCCTGGGTATGCTGCATGCGGAGTTGGGCAGCAGGCTTGCTCCCGGACCTTACATCGCCACACTCTGCGCCGCCCAATGGTTGCTGGCGCATGCCGAGGAAAACCATAAGCTGGACTATTTGCCACTCATTGCCGCCGGTGACCTGAGCGTGGCGGTTCCCGCTACACCGACACGGCGCGCCGGCGGGCTGGTCATGAGTGATGGTGAATTAACTGGCAGCGAAGCCTTTCTGCTGGGGGATGTGTCGGCGGGCTTGGCCATCGCCCCGTTCCGCGGCACGGATGGCAGTGATGCCTGGGCGATTATTGCGGTCGACGGCAACTCGGCGAGCCTGAAAAAGGAGGCTATCTGGGATGTGACTCGGCAAATCTGCAGGCTCGATTGCAACGGCGCGCCGGTCGCCGGCGTCATTACCGAGCTACGCCAGGCATCCACATCCCTGGCCCGGCATCTGGGAATCGCACTTGCGTGTGACAGCATCGGAGGAGCAGAAACCATTCTTGACCAGACCGTGGTTTTTCTCAAGGAGCGTATCCAGTTCGATCGTCCGCTGGCCTCCTTTCAGGCCCTCAAGCACCGTATCGTCAACCATAAGGCCGAACTCGAAACCTCGCGTCACCTGTTGGCCCAGGCGCTGGATTGCGCCGCGGACGATCAGCCTGATGCACTTATGTGGAGCGCTCTGGCAAAGGCAACGGCCTCGAGCTCCTATGCGAGTATCGCCGGGGATTGCCTTCAGCTCCATGGCGGTGTCGGATATACCTGGGAATTCGACTGTCATCTCCACCTCAAGCGCGCCCAGTTGAATTGTGCGATGGGCGATAGCAACGAAGTCAATCTGGACACTGCGGCCAGGGAGTTGGCCCGCAGCATGCGGGACGGTCGATCCACTTTGGAGTTACCACTTTGATTCTTGAGCACAAGCACGATCTCAATGCATTCCGTGAGGCGGTACGTCAGTGGATTAAACAGACACTCCCCGTGGACTGGCGGGAGAAATCCAACAAAGACTACCCAGGGTTCCAGCGCTGGTGGATGGACCAATTTTCCAGGGCCGGCATTGCCACGCCTCATTGGCCGGTCGAATATGGCGGAGCGGACTTGAGTCTGTGGCACCAGGTGGTCATCGCGGATGAAATGGCCCGCGCCGATGCTCCCGGTCTGAATATGTATACGGTGTCCCTGAATCACATACCGGCAACCCTGTTGGCATGGGGTTCGAAAGAGCAAAAGGATCGCTACCTGCCCGGGGTGGGTGCAGGCGATGTCTGGTGCCAGGGCTTTTCCGAACCAGGGGCGGGCTCCGATCTTGCATCTTTGCGGACCAGGGCGGTGCGCGAGGGTGATGAGTATATCGTCAATGGACAAAAGGTCTGGTCGTCATTTTCGATGTATGCGGATTACTGCATCCTGCTTGCCCGTACCGACCCTAACGTCAAGAAGCATGCCGGAATCAGTTTTTTTATCATGGACATGCACACACCTGGAGTGGAGGTACTGCCTATCAGGCAGATCAACGGCCAAAGTGAGTTTGCCGAACTTTTCCTGACCGACGTGCGCATTCCTGTAACGGACAGAATCGGCGAGGAAGGGCAGGGCTGGCAGGTGGCGCAGTCAACGCTTGCCTCTGAGCGGGGAGTCCTGGGCTACACCATGGCCGAACAGTTGCGTTTTGGAGTTGAGGCGTTTTACCGCAAAGCCGTGGAAGCTGAAGCGGCCTGGTTGAAGGACGACCAACTACGCCGTGAGTTCATGCATCTCTTTGGGCAAATGCAGGCCCTGCGCCGCATGATCCGTCAATTGCTGGAAGAAAGCGCGCATTCACATGATGCAAGCTACGTGTTGCCGGCTTATGTAAAGCTTATCTTGAGTGAACTGCGCCAGAAATTCGCCGCGCTGCGCCTTCGAATTACCGGTATTGGTGGGCAACGCAGGTTCCAGGGGCCGCCAGGTGATGAGCAGATCGAGGAAACTTCCCTGTTCGACTACTTGAGTACCTATGACTACACGATCTCGGCGGGGACCAACGAGATCATGCGCAACATCATCGCTGAGCGTGGCCTCGGCATGCCGCGATGACCGGACCAGGCGTATGTGAAACGGGGTCAAAAAAGGGGTCAGAGCCCACCGCCTGTCTGCGGGTCCCCTGAGTTGTACCGGCTGTAAAAAAGGGGTCTGTAAAAAAGGGGTCAGACCCCTTTAATCCAATCCATCCCTTTAATCCCTTCGGTTACTCGGCGGGGCCTTTCGCTTGGGATTGGATTAAAGGGCTCTGACCCCTTTTTTTAAGGGCTCGCCATGGCGCACCCTTCGGGCACAGAGCCCGCCGCCTGTCTGCGGGTCCCCTGAGTTGTACCGGCTGCGGCCGGGCGCTGCTATTATCACCCCTAGGAAAATTCTGGAGTAAATCATGGCTAAGGTTCTGGTCACCGGAGGCACCGGTTTTATCGGCAATCACGTAGTTCGGCTCTGTGTGGAGCAGGGCGATGATGTCCGCGTCATGGTAATGCCGGGGGAGGATCGCTCGCCGTTACAGGGCCTCGAGGTCGAGATCGTTGAGGGCAACTTGCTGGACCCGCCCTCCCTGCGCCGGGCGGTAGCTGGCTGCGCCCGGCTCTACCACCTGGCGGCCCTGTTCGCGGTGTGGACCAAAGACCCGAACCTGCATTACAGGATCAATGTCGATGGCGCCCGCCACATGATGGATGCCGCCCGCGAGGCCGGTGTGGAAAAAATTGTCTATACCAGTTCCGTAGCAGCCATCGGAGTGGCGGAAAAAGGCCAACTGGCGAATGAAAAAACACCTTTCAACAGCTGGGCCTTTGGCTCTGACTATATTCTTTCCAAGTTCATGAGTCACCATGTGGTGAAGGGTCTGTGCCACGACGGGCTTCCGGCCACCCTGGTCCTGCCCGGTTTGCCGTTTGGCCCGGGTGACCGCATGCCCACGCCCACCGGCTCCGTTATTGTTTCCACCCTGCGCGGCAAGATGAAAAATTACTGGGAAGGCGGAATCTGCGCCGTGGATGTGCGGGATGTGGCCAGGGGCCATGTGCTGGCGATGGAGAAAGGGCGCATCGGCGAGTCCTATATCCTGGCCAACCGGGAGGGCAACATGAAATCTCAGCAGTTTTTGCAGATGGTGGGGCGTGTCGCCGGGGTTGCAGGGGCCGGGCGGAAACAGGTCTCCGCCGGAACCATGCTGCGGGTGGCGAGTATTATGGAGTTTATCTCCAGGATTACCGGCAAGGCCCCGATGACAACCTACAAGAATACGCTGTTTTCCCTGCAGGAGTGTTACGTTGACCCGGCTAAGGCGATTGAAGAACTGGGCTTGCCGCAAACCCCGATTGAGGTGGCGGTTCGGGATTCGGTGGAGTGGTTCCGCGGCAACGGTTATGTCTGATTCTGCGCTGGCCAGCGGTGCAGCCGGCTTGGTGCGGCGCCGGGTCTGAACAGGTTTTGGCAGATAGCGGGAGTCCCGCTTCAGGAGAAAAGCAGGCATGAATATTCTTGTTATGAGCATCAACGAGTACGCAGTGGTGGTTGCCGCGTTGGCTGCTTTTGCCCTTGGTGGCATCTGGTATGGCCCCCTGTTCGGTTCCAGGTGGCAGTCTCTGGTGAACCTGAGCGACGAGACGATTGCAAATTCCAATATGCTGCTGATCTTCGGCAGTACCTTCGTGCTGAATCTTTTCCTGGCGGCGATGCTGTCCCTGATCATGGGCAATGCTGTGCAATGGGAGGCGGAGGCCATGAATGGCGCCAGCAATGGCGCTGTAGCCGATTTCGTTTTGCTCGCCGACATGCCATGGCGAGATGGAGCCCTGAATGGCGCCGGTATCGGCCTGTTGATGGGCCTGGCTTTTGTCGTGCCCACCTTTGGCGTCAACTATCTGTTTGCCCGCCACCCCCTGCCGCTGTACGGCATAGATGTGGGATACATGCTGCTGCAACTGGTGCTGATGGGAGCGATCCTGGGGGCCTGGTAGCCTGGTTGAGGGTGTCTGCATATTTCACTAACGTTGAACAACGGGTCCGGCGCAAAGTGGACAGTCATAAAACCACGACGCGTAACGGTCACTGGCGGGCGCGGACTCGTCCACGGCCGCTTGCTGAGACCGGTGTGATGTATTGCCGATGGCTTGTGGCCGTCCCGGTCATTGGCGGTCGAGCACAGGCTGATTATCATTGATCCCATGAAGGTCTTGCCATGAGCGAACTCGGCTACTCCCCGTTTGATGCGGATAATCATTATTACGAAGCCCGGGATGCCTTTACCCGCCACGTCCCGGCGAATATGCAGGAACGCTGCGTGCAGTGGGCGACCATCAACGGCCGCCAGCATCACCTGGTGGGAGGCAAGCTGGCCAAGGCGGTGAAAAACCCGACCTGGGATCCGATTGCCCTGCCCGGTTCGATTTCCGACTTCCTGCGCGGCAACCCCCTGGGCCAGGAGGCCATCGAACTCATGCAGGCGCGTGAGCCGCTGCCCGACTACTACATGAACCGGGATGCGCGGCTGGCCAAACTGCAACAGCAGGGCCTTGAGGCAATCTGGTTATTCCCGACCCTGGGAGTGCTGTATGAAGAGTTGCTCAAGCACGATACCGAAGCGGTGACCACCCTGTATACGGCCTTCAACCGCTGGCTGGACGAGGACTGGGGCTGCAATTATCGCAACACCATCTTCAGTGCGCCCTATATATCTCTGTGCGATGTGGACTGGGCCTGCGGGGAACTGGAAGGGGCGCTGCAGCAGGGCGCGACGCTGGTTTGCATGCGCCCGGCAGCCATCTGGACCAGGAAGGACGGTGTACTGTCGCCGGCCGACCCAGCCTTTGATCCGTTCTGGGCGCGGCTGAACGAGGCGGGTATCACTCTGGTGGTGCACGCCGCGGATTCCGGCTATACCACGCATGGCTATGTTCGCGACGGCTTTTCATCCGCGTTCACTCCCGGGGGCTTTGCTCCCAATATCAAGCACTTCAATATCGAGCGGGCAGCCTACGACTTCCTGATCACGCTCAGTTACTCGAAACTGTTTGAGCGGTTTTCCAACTTGCGCATCGCCTCGGTGGAAAATGGCGCTGAATACCTGCCGGATCTGTTTCGCAAGCTGCGCCAGTCCCGAGACCGTATGGCCTCGTCGGGCTACTACCGGGAAGACCCCGGTGAACTGTTCCTCCAGCACGTGTGGATCAATCCCTTCTGGGAGGATGATGTGCACGAAGTGGTGGAATACATGGGAGCTGACCGGGTAATTTTCGGTTCCGACTGGCCGCATATCGAGGGTATGCCGCAGCCCTTGGACTATGTGAAAGAACTGAAAAAGTTCAGGGTGGCGGACCGGCGCAAAATCCTGCGGGATAATGCCCGTTTTTTGAATACGCCGAGGGTGGCATGATCAACATGGCCAGGGTAGGGCGGAAACGTCCGTTTCCGGAGCAGTGGTGGCGCGTCGCGCTGCTGTTGCTGCTGGTCTGTCTCCCGCTTGCGCAGATTTCCGCGCAGCCGCCGGTGGAGCGTTTCCGGGGCGTCTATCCCGCGCACGGCAAGGGTCAGCCACTGCTGCACGCGGTGGTCAGATCGGTCACCATGTCCCGAGAAGAGGGCGGACCGCAACGCACGCTGCTCAATGTATTGGTGACCACGGCCGGTGGAGAAAACGCCGGCCGCGAACCCTGTCCAGTTTGCACGGCCAGCCATATGTTCGCCCTGCCCGCCAGCGGTCGCGCCTCCGGTTCGCAGAAGCTGTCCGCCATGCGGCATCCACCCGGCCCGGTGACCTACCTCCATCTTGGAGGTAAGGAATATATGGTCACGGGTATACGCATTCGCTGGCTGGCGGGCCAGGCGCAACTCGAGGGAGCTTCATTACTGCAAACCGGTTTCCTGCCTTTCAAGAAGCGAATTCGGCTCCGTCTCGATGCGCCCCTGCCGGCCGGCCCGGAGGCGCAGAGAATCGCCGCCAAAGCCTTCGCCGATGTGAAACGAAACTACTATGATCCCGGCGCGCCTTCGGACCAGGGCCGTGAGGGGGATACGGCAATGGAGGCGGCTCCTGGTTGAGTATCCGCTCTGGGGCGAGAACTACTTGAGGCCAGCGATTGGCCGTTTGTCGTTCATTGGTGCACCACAAGTAATTTTGTCGGCCATTTTAATGGATATATGATCGACAAATCGGATTGTCACACGGGTTCTCATCTTGATTGTCGCTGTGGACCGGTGGATGTGGGGTGGAATGATGCGGCTGCGGCGGCCGATGTTCAGTACTTCGCCCTTTTCGTTCTCCAGCACGGTGACCAGGCTGGCGTCACAGGAGAGACGCCGGGCGCTGTCCGGGTGCAGCCAGTTGTCGTGGTCGAGTCGGCATTGATTCTCGCCGCTGTTTTCCTGCAGGGTTTTCAGGTCCACATGCAGCATCACCTGGTTGCGCTCGCCGCCCTTTAGCGCCTCGGGGCCTT
>JAPOQD010000096.1 GCA_026710905.1 Halieaceae bacterium | reverse complement strand
GTTGCTGACTGCGCTCTACGGGGATGCGCCTTCGGAGCCGGTGATACTCGCCTCTGTTCACCGGCTTGCCAAGCGCACACAGGGGAGTCTGGCCCAGATTCGCCAACAACTGATTGCTGCTCCTGTCGTCCATTTCGATGAGAGCGGCATGCGTGTCGTAGAGCGGCCGCCGGCGCCTGAGGCCCTCTTGCCTGCCGACCCTATCCCCGTGCTTGTCGGACTAACATAACAAGTGGTACAAACGTCGGGGGCAGGTCACCATTTCCTAAGTTCGTGTCGGTACGGACAGACTTGGAGACGCATCCCGAAACAAAAGAGATCTGGTTTCTGATAAGTCTTGTCTATAATAATGGATTCTTTTCCAATCACGCATCTCCTACAGGAATTATTCATAGTGATGAGTCTTGGAAAAAAGTGTACGCAGACATTGATAGCGCAGAGATAACATCTGAGGGAGATTTAACTGGGGATTTGCCAGGGCTGAGGGCTAAATCTGATGAAATCTATGAAGCAGCTGTAGAGGCACACGAGAAACACCAGCGAGGTGAAGATAAGCAAGAATTCCCCAAGGGCGGCTTTCCCGGCCCTTGGGTGAAGTTTCGGAGATAACACTATCGCAGTCCGCATAATGAAACATGTTGTCTTGATTCATGATGTTACACAAGGGGAATTCGGGGAGATTTTCGACGATATGGAAGTAGCTGTTTAACTCCCAAGTATACGCCGGATTTCGTCGATTTGTTTTTTCATCAGGAATTCGCCCACTACGGGACGTAGGTGGTCACGCAACTTGTACTGTGATTCTCCGTTTTCTTCTCGATGCGGAAAGCAATCTGAACGATTGGGCATGCTGCCGCCTTCATCGTGAACGCGCATTTTGAACCAAGCGAATACACTGCCAAGTTGTTTCGTGCTGAGATTCATTTTCATTTTCAATTTGGAGGTTGGCACATAGCCCTCTGTCTCATACAGAACGGCCAGCAACTTGAGTTCATTCTCCTTCATTTCAGGAAGGATTTTTCGGAACAGTTCTGGACTTACCTGATGCATGGCATGATTCCTTTGAAAGGCATTGGGCACGTCATGGCAGAGCTTACCACCGGTCGTGACGGGTCGCAAGTTGGCGGGTTGGGCTGTCACGGGTCGTGTTGGGTAATGCGTTGAATTTGTGGGCCATGTCGAAGTAGTATTGTCGGTTTTGGGTTTCGAGTTCTTGGGGGTCGGCAGTTTCTTGCATTTCGTGCAAAAACCACCAAAGGCTTGTTCCTCGTTTCGGTTGAAAGCAGGTTTCACACAACCACCCATCTCCGGCGGGGACAACGAAATTGCATTCGTGTTCAGGTTGCGGGCGATGGCTTAGTTGGGTGTGGGATGGTTCAAGCCAGAGGTGCTTGGGGCATTCCGCGGCTTGCCGGTTGAATTTTTCGAACATGGATTCGGTCATGAAAAAGTTTTCGGTTTTGGCCTTTTTGTCTTCTGCGTTTTCTTGCGGGGTTCCGGCATAGAGGTGGGCGGGTTGGATGCAGCTGCGGCGGTTGCACATGTGAAGGATATGCATGTTTTCGGGTATCGATCCTCGTGTCATTTCAAAGGCGAGTCGATGTGCCAACACTTTCCGGCCGTTCTGCGAAGTCTGTCCGTAGCCACCGGTGTTGAGTCCGCGCCTCCAAATCAAGCAGGGGCCATAAATGGGTGCCTTGTTGTTGGTGGGGGTAGTGTAGACGGCTGTATAGTCGTCAGGTGTGATGCCGACGGCTGCCCGACCTTTTCGTTCTGGGGCTGTTCGGGCCAAATACAGCAGAAAGGCACGTTCCTGGCGGTATCGGTTTGGTTTGTCCATGGTGTATGTGAAGTGTTCTGTTTGGTGTGTTGACCCGCCACCGATCGTGGAGGGGTCTGTTGAGTTTGGCGGCGGATGGGCCAGAAGGGCGAGCGAGGCGTTACGACACAGGTTATCAATCCAGCACCCAAAACATCAACGCCAGTCCCAGGGCGGCTCCAGCGATTCCAGATGTTGCCAGCAAAGTGACGTAGCCCCAAAACCCTCGCTTTCGCTTCCATGTTGCTATTCCGAGATAGAGGCATAGAGGCGCACACAGTGGTATGAGAACCGCCCCAACAGTGTTTTGCAAAGCAAGTATTTCGGGAATCGCGTAAAGTGCCGTACCCGTGTAGAGCCCCACAAGACCCGCAGCGCTTACACTGGAGACTGGCCATTCTTTCATGGCTACAAACCTTTTTTATGGTCCGACATGTCAGCAGCGGGAGTCTATCACGGCACCATGGGGATCGCAAGTTATGGGAGAGTGGTCGGTCATCGCGGGATGCGTCGGGTTCTGTTGTGTTTGAGTGGGGCGGTTTGTGATGGATATTTTTCGTTTTGGGTTGGGATCGAACAGTGATAGAGTGGCGGTCTATTGTTTGTCGTTCACACAGGAGGTTTGTCATGAGACGTTTTGTCGTGTATTTGATTGTCGTGCTTGTTGCGCTGTTGGCTACGATTCCGGTACAGGCGCGCGGAGACGAGCACGACGAGGATGTGGTGCTGGAGCCCGGCACTGTAGTGGTGTCGGCGAGTTGTGACGTTACGCTGAGTGTGGAAGGGGACGATAACCTGAACGTGGTAGGAGAAGTGTTTGAAGAATATTGGTGGTGGGGGCACATTGCGACCACCGTGGTGGTTGACCCCAACGGGGTGGCGTCTATCGTTTTTTACGACTACGAATGGGCGGTCGAGTCATGGACGGAGATACTGCCGGGGGTTAGATTGGAAGAGGAAACGGATGTCAGCGGACGATAAGCGAAATGGGTCCCATGTTCGTTTCGTTTGGGGCCTGTAAACGTAAGCACCAAAGTTTACAACGGATTGTGTCGGCAAGCCCAGTGGTGTGATGAGGCGTGAATGTTGGTCGTTTATCGCCTGATGGTCAATAATGTCTGAAGTGGGCCCCAAAAACGGGACCACAAGCTAAGGTGTATCAATAGAGCAATTCACCCAGCTTGTGGAGGGGCAGCACGATGGTCAAGAAATGGCGGCGACACACGGTGGCCTACAGGTTTCGGGTTGAACTGGCAGCGCTTGAAGACAGAAAAACGATTAGCTTTCCCGTTACCATGGAACAAAAGTTCTAATCCGACTCCTTTTCAGTCATGTATTTCAAATAAATACTATTGTACTATTAGATTTTTTTCACACAAACGCTCGTAAACGCTCGTAAACGCTCGTCCATCTCTCGTGCGAGCGTTTCACGAGCGTACGCATGCGCATACCCCTTCCTATGAGAGTCCCGTTACACCTTGCTTCTCCAAACCCGGTCCGGAACCTTGCCCCGGTACCGACAAGAAGGATGTCGGTTCCCCCTGCCCACGGTTGATACAACTGTGTTGCCATGCGATTCAGCGAGTAGGCAGAATGGGCGTGCGGGCCCCGGAATTGACAGCCAAGTGCTATCCCTTGTATCCAGTCCCCTGAACATCCCTCCATGTCACAGCCCTGTGACTGACGTGTCTGCCACAATCTTGGCCGCCGTCTGGGTAGGCCGGCCCCCCCAGAGACGCCATAAACTCAGCAACGAAAACTAACGATCGGCCGTCAAAGGGAAGGACCTGTTCCGGCCGACGCCTCCGCCCAAGGGCATCGACAAAATGCCAAAAATGCGCCGATCCACGCCAATTCGTACCCAGAAAACGCTTTCGAGCGGACAAAGCGGACATATTATTATGAAAACATTCATATTAATACCCCTGTTTGACCGCCGGTCTCCCCTTCACGAACGGGCCTCCTTCCCCCTGGCCGGATACCTGTGACACGTCATCAAGGCGTAATTCACGCATCGCCGTCACCTAGTCTCAGGGCGATCCACGCTAATGTGACAGCTACTTCATGAAGCCATAGATAGGGGCGCCCCAACTCTTCAGCTGCCGGGAACTCTCCTATGAGTCTCGCATTATGTAAGCTCGCAAATTGCGTCAAGTGGGGGAGTCAATTGTAGAAGGCAGGGAATAAGAACCCGATTCTGATGTGGGTCCCATTTGAAACCACAAGCTTTCGCAATGACCTGAAAATAGTCACGCGGGCCATCTTGCTGAAGCAGGCAGTGGGGGTTATCATTTCGCTTAGGGGCCTGCGGCAGGACGAGCGGGCCGGATTGCGCAAACTACCCTGGCTGAAGCGCTATGAAAATCGCGGTACTGTCCTCCCACTTGCCATCACCATATCGTGCAAAGACCGGCGGCGTCGCCTACGCGGCGCACAGGCTGGCCAATGCTCTGACCCAACGCGGCCACCAAGTGACCGTCTTCACAACCGATGAAAAGCCGCCCGACGCATGCTATCAAGTCCGCAAAGTGCTCTCCGCGCCCCCCGCGAGTCCTCTGCGCGCCTGGCTCTGGCACTGGCAGCTGGCATGGCGCTACAGCGCCCAGGACTTCAGCGCCTTCGACATCATTCACGCCCATGGCAACAACGCATTGATATTGCGGTCCCGCCCTCCGCTGGTGCGCACGCTGCACGGGGCCTCTCTTGCAGAAGCGATCCATGCGATCACCTGGAAGAGGCGGTTGTGGTACCTGACCGTCACGCCGGGGGAATTCTTGGAGGCAGCCAGGGCCAACCGCGTCGTAGCAGTAAGCGCCAGCACGCGGCGGTATATTCCGGGCATCGACCTTGTGATACCTAATTCGGTGAATCGCAATGTCTTCTACCCGGAGCACAATCTGAACCAGAATATCCGTCATCGCCATCCCGTTATCCTCTTTGTTGGGGCCCTGGCCGGACGCAAGCGGGGGCGGATGTTGTTAGAACTTTTCCAAACTCAAATTCGACCTGCTTTGCCCGAGGCGGAACTATGGATGGTGGCGGAGCGAAAGTTACAAGCGCCAGGCGTCGTCTGTTTTCAGAACCCGGATAAGAATGCACTGGCAGATCTCTACCGCCAGGCCTGGGTTTTCTGCCTGCCCAGCACCTACGAAGGCTTTGGCATCCCCTATATTGAAGCGATGGCAAGTGGTACGCCAGTCATAGCTACGCCCAACGCAGGCGCCCGCGAACTGCTTGAAAACGGAAAGTGGGGAGTACTGGCGCCAGTATCAGAACTGGGTTCAACTCTGCTGTCGCTACTCAAAGACGCGGCCAAGCGGCAGACGCTCGCTAGTCGTGGGCTCGAGCGAGCCGAAGATTTCGTTCAGAACCGGGTGGTAGATGCTTACGAAGCTCTTTTCGTCTGTCTGGTCAACACTGAAGGAGAGCGCAGCCATTAGCGAAAAGAGTGAAGAAGGCCCAAATGTCAACGCTTTTGTCGGCTGCCCCCATTCGTCTTCAGCTGCCGCTCGCCCACGGGTAACCCTGCTTACTCTGGAATTCCCCCCGCATGTAGGCGGGCTGCAGCAGTATCTCTTTGAGGTAAGCCGGATCCTCGGGCACAGCTGCGACCTCACAGTTTTGCACTCTAGAGGCAACCCATCTTTATTCAATACGGAACCATTTCAGCTACTTGCCACCGGTCGAAAAGATGGCGGCCGCAATCCAATTTCGAGCATTGCCCGACCGTCGCTTGGCATAGCAGTTTATGAGCCGTTGCGCTTGGCGCGTGTTTTGGCAAGGCTCCGCCCCCAAATAATAATCGTGGGGCATGCCCATCCCCGGCTGCTTCTACCTGCGGCAATGTCCAGACGACGCTACGTCGCTATGGTGCACGGTAATGACTTCGAAGCAGCGCAACTTCGGTGGCATGCTCCCATCTTTAATCGACTCCTGGCCGGCGCACACCCGCTGGTAACGAATTCCCGCACCAACGCGCTGCGTCTTCAGGCACTCGACTTGCCTCCCCCTGAGGTTGTACTTCCCGGGACCAACCCGGATCGGTTCACGCCGCCAACCTCGCCTCCGTCCAGGCCGCCCATCCTTCCTACCGTCGCCCGGCTGGTGTCGCGCAAAGGAATCGATACCGTTCTACGAGCACTGCCGCAGATTCTTGACCAGACGCCCGGCCTGCAATACTGGATCGTAGGTTCCGGTCCTGCCCGCCATTCGCTTGTGCAGCTGGCACAGGAACTGCAAGTTGCTCATGCCGTGCGCTTCATGGACTCCATTTCCGACTCCGAACTGCCGGCGTTCTACCAGAAGGCCACCATCTTTGTCATGACGTCGCGCGCAGAGTATCATGCCGGCAGCGTCGAGGGGTTCGGCATCGTCTATCTCGAAGCCAGCGCCAGCGGCTTGCCGGTCGTGGCAGGCCGCAGCGGCGGCGCAGCCGGAGAAGGGCTTGGAAAAGAAACCGGGCTCCTCGTCCCTCCCGATGATCCCCAGGCTCTGACGCAGGCACTCACTCGCCTTCTCGACGACCCAGCTCTAAGGCAACGCTTGGGTAGCGCCGGCCGCCGCTGGGTCGAAAACGAAATGAACTGGGATCGTGTTGGCCGCCAATTCATGTCGATAATTGAGCGTGCTCTATGACTCCCCGACCAATACTTTACGTCGATCACGCAAATAACCTGGGCGGCGCGGAACAAAGCCTGCTCCTCCTCATGACCTTCCTCGACCACAGCCGCTGGCAACCCCACCTCATCGCCCCGCCCGGCAAGCTGGCCGAAAAAGCCGCCCTAGCAGACATTCCCGTCCACACGCTTGAGCTGCCCCGCCTCCGCGGCTCCTCCCGCAGCCTGCTGGACTGGTGGCGAGTGGCATCAGCCATATCGAACACGGCTCGCAATCTCAACGCCGCCCTCATCCACAGCAATACCGTTCGCGCCACAGCCTACGCGGCACTGGCTGCCAGACTCTCCTCACGCCCCTTCGTGTGGCACATGCGAGACTTCTGGCTGTCCGAGGCGGAGCCCGCCCCGCAATGGCCCGACCGCCTGGCCAAATTCATCCTGAGAAGCAGCGCCGCCCTCGTGCTGACCAATTCACAGGCAGTCGCCCGCCATCTACCCAACTCCGCCAAACTTTCCGTACTCCACAACGGCATCGACCTTTCTCGATTCGACCCGGCCCGCGTCGCCGCCGGCAATAGAGCCTCTATCTGCAAGGCCGCCGGCTTCCCGCCCGATGCCCCCATCGTCGGCATGGTAGGCAGAGCCCGCCCCTGGAAAGGCCAGCACACCTTTCTGCAAATGGCGGGCGAACTCGCCGCCTCCGCGCCGGACTGCCGCTTCCTCGTGGTCGGTGGTGACCCGTTCCAAGTGAATGACAACTACGAAGCCAGCCTCAAGGCGCTGTGCACCCAGCTCGGCCTGGACGATCGCGTGCATTGGACCGGCCAGCTGGCCGATGTGCGGCCGGCCCTGGCGGGCATGG
>JAPOQD010000106.1 GCA_026710905.1 Halieaceae bacterium | reverse complement strand
CGGATAGCCGAGCGCCTGGAAATTCATTTCACCCCCAAGCATGGCAGTTGGTTGAACATGGCTGAAATTGAAATCGGCGTCATGGCGCGTCAATGCCTTGATCGCCGTCTGGGTAACCAACAAATCTTGAGAAACGAGATTAACGCATGGCAAAAACAGCGCAACGAGGAAGCAATAAGCGTCAACTGCGATTCACAACGGATGATGCGCGCACGAAGTTGAAGTCACTTTACCCATCAATACAAAGTTGACGTAGTACTAGTTAAGTATGTAATCCCCTTCCTTTTCCTGCCCCAATGCCAACGCTGCCTGTCTCACATTCATGTTGACTTGCAATTTAAATGGCATAATAATCCTCTTTTAATTGGTTGATTAAATGGTCCTTTCATGAACACGATACATCCAATCCTTGCCGAGGCGAGCGTCGGGATTTCTGCGTTGAAGAAGAATCCCATGGCTGTTATCGAGCACGCTGAGGGGTCGCCGGTAGCGATCCTGAATCGTAATCGGCCGGTCTTTTATGCGGTTCCCGCAGCGGCATGGGAAGCCATACTCGACAAGATTGAAGACCTGGAGCTCGCGGCACTGGTGCGCGAACGCGACGGCGAGGCCGAAATAGAAATCGATATCAATGAGCTATAGGCTGATCTTCCTGACGAGTGCAATGCGTGAGTGGAAGAAGCTCGACCCGGACATCCGAAAGCAGTTCAAGAATAAGCTGGCGGATCGTCTGACAAATCCACAAGTCGAGCGGGATCGCATGAGCACCATGAAGCATTGCTACAAGATCAAGCTTCGCAGCGCGGGGTATCGGCTCGTCTACCAGGTTCGCGAAAAGGATATCGTCATCGCGGTTGTTGCTGTCGGTAAGTAGTCCGAGTCTATGTCTTTCAAGCTTGCAGGGTTTTCAGATTCGGACAGTCAAGAAGGGCTCGGTCACTGGTCACCAGGGTCAGGCCCAGAATCCTGGAGGATGCCGCGATAAACCGGTCGGCGGGGTCTTGATGTGGCAGAAATATCTGGCGACTTGCCATGGCAATTTCGATGGAAACGGGAATCTCGAACACCGAACTGCCGTTTAGTGATTGCCGTATCCAGCTTACCGCATTCGGGCCTAGCGCTAGTCTGCCCTTTTCCTCGAGCAACATCACCTCCCAACAACTGATGGCGGAAAGATGCGTATTGGCATCGGGTGAAGCGAGGACTCCAAGCGTTTTCGCTGAAATACGGTCCGGTGAGAGCAAACTCCAGAGCCAGACATGTGTATCAAGCAGTAACTTCACGGCTCAGGTGAATGCTCTGGAGTATCCCGGAATCAACTCAGCGCTTCCCAGTCTTCTGGATCTGCGGCTGGCGCCACGATATCGCCGAGGATTTCACCGGTTTCTTTCATACTGCCGATCCAGTCGGAGTTGCGGGATTTCGGCGGTGGGAAAATTTGCGCCACAGGCTTGCCGAACCGGGTTACGAGCAAAGGAGTCTTCGTCTTGTCGACCCTTGCCAGCACGGCAATGCACTTGGCCTTGAATTCGGAAATTTTAATCTGTTCCATACCGTTAAGCTAACGTGGTCTAAAAATGTAGTCAATTTCTTGCTCTTAACTCTTGCTCTTAAAAGGGCGTTTTTTCTTGAAGAAAATTTCCAATTTATTTTCGTAAATCAATATCTTGCGATACTCGCAGTTACTGCCCTCCGCTACCAACTAACCGGCACTGGCCAAAGACACACAGGCTATTGCGTTTTTTTCAATAAGGATTTTACCGGCGTAGAACACAGAATTTCGCCCTGCCCAACATAGGCTTCATGATTTTTTTCGATATCGGACAACTTGTACAGGTAGTTCACCATCAGTCCAAGGGAGCGTTGCATGCCCTGCTCGGAAAGATCTCCCAGCCAGTTAATTTGTTCAATTCTGGCGCCGTTGGTCAAATGGAAGTTGGCGACAGAATCCCTGGCGCCGGTTCCACGCTTTTCATTGAGCAGATAATGGACGCACAAGCGCATCAATAATGGTTTCGCAGCCCTGGAGATTTCCTCATCTTTGAGCCAATCACTTGAATCGCCCCCAAGCAGCTGACGCAGCGTCAATTTTTCACTGTCATCGAGCATATCCGAGTAGCCTTTATCCAGGACCTGAGCAAGGAAATCCCGAAACCCGGGGACGGGGGACAGGGTCGAAAAGGTTTTCAGATTCGGAAACGTTTTTATCAAGTCAGCAACCACCCTTTTAATCAGGAAATCACCCAGGCTGACGCCTCTCAGTCCAAATTGCGTGTTGCTGATCGAATAAAAGATTGCGGTATCGGCGTTTTCAGGGTCTTCGGACGGTGCGCTATTGTCGAGCAACTTTCCAACATTGGTTGATAAACCATTTACCAATGCAACCTGTACAAAAATCAGCGGCTCATTGGGCATTCTGGGATGGAAAAATGCATAACAGCAGCGATCCCTGTCCAATCGGTTTTTCAGGTCTTCCCAGGACAGAATTTCGTGCACGGCTTCATATTCGATTACTTTTTCCAGCAGCGCCGCCGGTTCATTCCAGGTGATTCTCTTCAGGTCAAGAAAGCCGATGTCAAACCAGGAGATCAACAGATTTTTCAGGTCATTGTTCAAGGCTTCGAGTCCGGTTCGCTGCTTGGAAAGCCGCAGCATGTCGGCACGCATATCAACTAAAAACTTTATTCCACTGGGTAGGGCGTTGAACTGTGTAAACAGCTTGATCCAGGGTGGCCGTAATACGGCTCGCATTGTTTCCGGTATCTCCGGATCATCGGTGTTTTCCAGGTAGGCTCTGGCCGTGGATTCCAGAGCGCCCCGGTCAATCCCGAACTCTTTGGCCAGCAGCTTGAAAAAACGATAGCGGCCTTCATCGTTCAGTTCGAGATAGGCCTGCCCCAAACCGGCGGCGCGGGCGCGGGATGACACCTCGCCGCCCTTGCTTTCCAGGCAATCCTGCATTTGAAGTTTCAGTTTTTTCAGGTCACTGTCCGGCAAGTTCGGGCGCAGCTTTAAAACCCGTGTATTACCCAGTTGAGAAATACGCTTCCAACCGGATGCGAGATTGTCCAGTGTCCGATTGAGAACTGATCGGGGGGTGCGGGGTTTTGTTTGCATTTCACTCATCATGGCTTGGTTGGACGAACAGCCACCTGCCGGTCTTCAAGCTGAAACCTTTCAACAGCTCGGATTCGAATCATGAGTATAGGACGAGGTTCATCCGATAACCATGAATCTGTGCGTGAAGCTGTATCTACCGGGTTTGTGGACAATACGTGGCCGCGGGAGAATCCAGCGCTTGTTGCAAACCGCCCGCTGGCGCCATGTGCCAGATGGGTGCAATATCCGGGCTGGTCGCTTTATGCGTAAGGGTTGGTGGCAGTTTGTTGCCAGCAAGATACCCAACAGCAGGTGATTCAGATGATCTTCACTGCTGCACTATCTTCTGCACGTTCTTTTCAAATTCGCGGGCGGCCTGTTCGTCCTCGAGCAGGTTATCGGCAGATTCCGGGATCTGAATACCTTTGCGCAGCCCCGGTTTTTCCTTCATCACCGCCAACCAGCGATCCAGGTTTTCCAGTCCTTCCCGCGACACGCCGGACCACCGGTAGGTGCGTACCCAGCACCAGTTGGCGATGTCGGCGATGGAGTAGTCATCCGCCAGCCATTCGCTGCGCCCCAATTGCAGATCCAAAACCTCGAACAGACGCCGACATTCGTTTTGATAGCGATCGATGGCAGGCTGAATTTTCTCGGGGAAGTAGCGATAAAACACATTGGCCTGGCCCATCATGGGACCGACACCACCCATCTGGAACATCAACCACTGCATGACCCGGGAGCGCTGCTTCTGCTCCGTGGGCAGAAGTTCACCGGCCCGCTCCGCCAGGTAAATCATGATCGCGCCGGTTTCAAACACGGTAAAATCATCATTTCCCCGGTCGACAATCACCGGAATACGGCCGTTTGGATTCATCCTCAAAAATGATTCGGTCTTCTGATCACCTTCGCCGAGGTTGATGGGATGCACGGTATATTCCAGTCCCAACTCCTCCAGGGTGCAGGAGGCCTTATGCCCGTTTGGAGTCGATGCCGTGTGCAGGTCAATCACGTTTTTATGGCCAGTTGGAATGCCGGGCGGCTCTCAATACGGCCGATATAAGCGTTCAGATTTTCAAGACCCGGATCGACACAACCGAACCGGCGGCTCATGAAGCAGGCGTGGCCCATCATGATATCGGCAGCGGAAAAATCGCCAATCATGTACTCGCGGCCTTCCAGCGCAGCATCGACAGGGGCAACGGCTTTTTTCAAGAGGCTCTGCGCCTGTCTCAGCACTTCGGGGTCGCGGCGGTCTTCCGGCAACAGGATCGTCTGCACTACGATGGTGTTGATGGGAGGCATGATCATACCTTCCACGTAATGAAACCACTGCAGGTACTCGGGAAACAGGGGGGAGTTCTGCGCCGGCCGCAGCACTCCATCACTGTGGCGGGCAACCAGGTATTCGACAATCGCACCGGACTCGAACAGAGAAATATCATCGTCATCCAACACCGGCACGCGGCCCAGCGGGTGCCTGGCCCGGTGCTCATCGGATTTCAAGGCCCTGGGGTGGAACTCCATATGATTCAGTGTGTATTCCAGGCCCAGTTCCTCTAACAGCCAAAGGATACGGCCAGCGCGAGAATTGGAGGCAAAGTGTAGTGTCAGCACGACGATAAATCCCCTCTTTTGAAGAATTGAATTGGCAGAGTACAGGAAAATGACGCACATCCGGTAGCCCCGTACCGATATGCCACCTTGACATTGAGAACTTCCGTGGCGGCAATGGCCCTCGAAAACAGGCGCTCATGTCCTTGAATTCCGATGTCTTGAAATCTTCCTGGCACACCTCGCCGAGCACTAAAGGGGTCAAAGCCCTTTAAGCACTCGGGTGACCTGCGGCCATAGCACTACGAGCACTGCTTAAAGGGCTTTGACCCCTTTAGTAGGCACAGGGCCCGCGGGCCGCGCATGCGCGGCCCCTACAACCTGTGGGGGCGAGTAGTTACTCGTCATCAAACATAATTGTATGCCGATCACCTTGCTGGCGCTGTGGCAATCCATCGTTCAAATCATGGTAATCAGCCTTGTGCAGCACGAAAATATGTTTCACCGCCTCAAGTTCCGTGGGCTGATTCAGTGTGCCAGCCATAATCGCCACATAGTTATCCGATTCAGGCGACCAGAACAGACTTGAGCCGCAGACCCCGCAAAAACCCCGTTTGGCGGACGCCGACGACTGATACCAGCTCAAGCCCTGATCCGTAACCAGTACCAGGTTTTCCTTCAGGGCTGCAGTGGCGGCGACAAAATGCCCACTTGTCTTTCGGCACTGGCTGCAATGGCAATACACAACAGGCCGGAGCGAACCCAGGACCTGGTATTTCACGGCGCCGCAAAGACAGCTACCGGTGGCGCGGATGGGCCTGTTTGTTTGCATGATTTACATCCCACAGCCGTTCACTACCGGGGTCGAACAGGCTATCCGGTATAACCACGGCGCGTGCCTGGGCTCTATCGGTTGCTGGAAACAAATTTCCTCCACACGCCGAAAGGTTCCCAGATTTTATGAAGATCCTGTTTTGCGATTTGCTCATCTTCCCCTAGCACCGAGAGGCGATATCGATACATAAATGCAGAGACTCGAGCATTGGCCGCACAGTGAACCCACACTTTTTCTTCAGTCGCAGACTCCAGGCTGTTCACGAATTGATCGAAATCGTTTTCAGTAGGATTTGTGAAGTTCACCGGAATATGAATGTACCTTATTCCCAATGATTCAAGTAACGATGCCTCAGTATGCAGAGAATTTTCCAACACACTGGCAGGCGCGAGATTGATGACCACCCGATAACCCGCTTCGGCTATCAAGGAAAACTGCTTTTCCGTAGGCTGGCCCGAGGTAGCCAGGTTCTCATGTATCTGAAGATAGTTAAAAGTATCGTCTATCGAATCGCTCTTGAGATTCAGCGGCGTGTATTTCTCGACAACCGTTAAAAGGAAGCCCCAGACAGTTTTTATGATGTTGGTTTTCATTGAACGGTCACCTGCTGTAAATCATGTGGAATTTTCCTTTTTTTAACGTCCTGCTGTTCCCGATAATTCAGCGGATTTGTTTAGTACCGCATCGGTTCGTAGAAGCCTTCGCTTTGCGCGGTTTTGACGACTTCTCTGTACTCAAGGATCAGCAGAACCCGGTCATGGATGAAACCTTCAAGCTTGCCTTCAAGCCTGCCGATCTGTCTATTCATGGAAGCGATTCTATCCTGTTTTACGGCTGACTCCTCCCTGCTGAGCTGATCGGACTGGACTTCCCGCTGCAGTTCTCTGATTTCGTCCTCCAGGTCCACCATGTCCCTGCGGGTATAACGAATCAGGCTATTGACCCTCTCGACCCTGGAGACCGCCCGGTTCACTGATCGACCCATTTCATAGCCGTTCTGAAAGTCAATCTCCAGAACTGCCGGACAGACGCCCTTGTATACCGGGTTGGATCGTCCGACACGGTAGCCATTGTCTCGGGTGCAGTAAAAAGTCAAGCCCTGGTCTCGTCCCTCCTCGTACTCATGTTGATTGGGAGTAACGCCATATTGGGCACAATCCTTTCGATAGGCTCCCAGGATAGAGCGCGGTTTCCCCGACTGGCCGTCGTCATGGCCGATCAGGCGCCAATCCGCATTGAGGCATTCGTTTTCGGACATTGAAGCGCAACCCTGCAGGAGCGCCAGAGTTCCAAACGCCACACAGAAGCCTGCGCCTATTGCGGAATGTTTCCTTCTCAAGTCCGTTATCCATTGCATGAACGTAAACATCGTGACACCAAAAATCGAAACGTCTTGCCAATTGCGAAAGTTTGCGGGGAAACAAGCCGCATTACCAATCCCCAGGACGGGATTGGCGGAATTCGTAGTAAAAATACTGCATACACAGGATTTTTATAAATGACAACATTCCTCAGCGCGTACAGCGGCAAACGCCATGCGGTAACATAAGCTTACAATCGCGACCTGTGCCGAACTCACCGAAACAACTCATCGCCCTATAGGAGGGTAACCATGCCAAACCGGGCCGGGAAACCGAGCTTGCGACCTGCCTCTGAGCCGATCACGGAAAGCGATGAATTTATCGAACAGGCGCTTCGGCACGCGGGAATTCCGGCGCTGATGATGTCGATGATTCACATGAGTGGCGACAACAGTCTGCTGGAGGGAAAAATCCGGCCCAACACGGCCATTCTCGGGGAAATACAGGGTTTCCTACCCATGGAACAACGGGACGAAGTTCGCCGCCAGGCCCTCGAAATCATCAAACGCTACCGGGACAGCGGTTGCCGGATGGCCCCGTTACCCGACAAATCCACCATCCGGCGGATGATGAGTTTTGTGGTTGGTGAAGAAGTGCCGGAGGAGTACGTGCCGCTGATGCTGGAGGAAATGAATCTGGATGGCGTGGACAGCCGCTCCTTCCACTGGCGCGGCCAGGTTGCGAAACAGCAGCGGCAGCAGTTTCAGGTGGTGGTGATCGGCGCCGGTGTAGGCGGTATTCTGGCCGGAATCCGTTTACACCAGGCCGGTATCGGGTTTCGAATCTTCGAGAAAAATCCCGATTTGGGCGGCACCTGGTATGAGAATACCTATCCCGGGGCGCGGGTAGACACTCCCAATTACTTCTACTGTTACTCCTTCGAACCCAATCATGACTGGAGCCAGTACTACTCCACACAGCCAGAACTGCAAGCCTACTTGCGCCGCTGCGCCGACCGCTACCACGTCAGCCCACATCTGCAACTGAATACAACCGTGGTAGCCGCCAGCTACGATGAAAGTCAACAGCTATGGCGAGTCACCACGCGGCAGAGCGACGGAACCGAAGAAGTGGTGCTCGCCAATGCGGTGATCAGCGCGGTGGGCCAGCTGAACCAGCCCCGGATTCCGGACTTTCCCGGCCGCGAACGTTTCCGGGGGCCACAATTTCACTCCGCCCGCTTCCAGCATCAGCATCCACTCGGCGGGCGGCGGGTGGCGGTGGTCGGCAGCGGCGCCAGCGCCTTCCAGCTGGTTCCCGCTATCGTTGATCAGGCCGAAAAACTCAAGGTATTCCAGCGCTCGCCGGTGTGGATGTTCCCCAACCCCGAATACCACACGGTGGTTCCCGATGCTGTAAAGTGGCTGTTGAAACACCTTCCCTGCTACGCCCGCTGGTACCGCTTCCTGTTGTTCTGGCCAGGAAGTGACGGCCTGCTGCCTTCACTGGTCATGGACCCTGAGTGGCCCCATCCCGAGCGCGCGGTTTGTGAATTGAATGATTTTGCACGCATCAACATGACGCAATGGATTGAAAGCCAGATTCATGATAATCCGGCCTTGCGCGACAAGGTGGTGCCCAGCTATCCGCCATTCGTGAAACGCATGTTGCAGGACAACGGCAGTTGGCTGACCGCCTTGCAGAAAGACAATGCCGAGTTGATTACCGAGGGCATCACTGAAATCACCGAGCGTGGCATTCTCTGCGGCGATACCTTGCACGAGGTGGATATCATCATTTACGCCACCGGCTTCGATAATCACAACTGGCTCTATCCGCTGAAGGTGAGCGGGCGCGAGGGCCGGGTACTTGCACGGGAGTGGGGTGATGAGCCGAAGGCCAATCTCGGTATTACCGTGCCGGGTTTCCCCAACTTTTTTTGCATCTATGGCCCGGCCACCAACCTGGCTCACGCCGGCAGCCTGGTCTTCAATTCCGAATGCCAGGTGCGTTACATCATGGGTTGCCTGGAAAAGTTGCTGGCCGACGGCCGGCAAACCATCGAGTGCACCGAGGCCGCCAATGAGGACTACAACCGGCGCTTGCAGGACTGGGTCAGTCAACTGGTGTGGTCACATCCGGGCACCGGAAGTTGGTATAAAAACAGCAAGGGACAGGTTACCTCCAACCTGCCATGGCGGCTGGTGGACTACTGGAAATGGACCCGTGAACCCGACTTCAGCCAGTACCAACTGCGTTAACTGGCCAGCTCTCAGCCTTCTTCAAGCTGTCGGGTAGAAAAGGGGTCGGGTAGAAAAGGGG
>JAPOQD010000088.1 GCA_026710905.1 Halieaceae bacterium | reverse complement strand
CAACGATGATGGCTGCAATCTGAATCGTTTGCATGAGGAACGGCAGCGCCGTCAGAATGCCGATGTGAAAGTTGGACGCGCCAAGCAGCAGGGCGAAAGCGGCCAGGAAGCCGCCCGACATCAGACCGTCGGCGCCCGAGGCCGCGATCGCCTGGTACGTCAACGCCTTCAGGCCGCGCTGGCGCACTTCATCGGTCAGGTCTGTTCTGGGTTGGAGAAAACCGGGAATCGGCATCTGTGCTCAATCTGTTGTGGTAGAATTCATGCTACTATAGGCCAAAACAGGAAGAAAGGCACAATGGTCGACAGTGTGCCAGCCCTGTATGTTATCCTTACCGCCTACTGTGCGTGCCGCGATCCCATTGACTGAAGCTTGAGAGCTGATAGAGGACACACTTCCGTGCCATTTTCGTCCCTGTTCCAACCTGAAGATATGTGGCCCCAGGCGTTGCCCCGGCGCGGTATGAGGGCCCTGACCGCTCGTACCATTGCCGCCTCTGCCATTGACGGCATGGTGTCCGGGGGCTTTCTGGCCGCATACGCCCTGGCCCTTGGTGCCTCCAATCTTCATATCGGCATCCTGATCGCGATTCCGTTTATCATGCAGCCGATCCAGATAGCGGCCGTCATCGCAATCGAGCGTATCCGCAAGCGTAAAATCGTTACGATTCCGGCCTCGGTTTCGGTCGATCTCTCCTGGCTGCTGATAGGGCTGATCCCTTTCGCGATCGGCGTTCCCAGCCCCGGGGCGGTCACGCTCCTTCTGCTTCTGACCGTGATTCGAGGCGCGGGCAGCGCCGTCGAAATCACAGGCTGGACCAGCTGGCTGCGCGATCTGGCCTCCCCTGGCGCAATCGGCACGTTCTTTGCACAACGTTTGCGAACTGCAACGGCTTCCGCGGCGTTGTCCGGTCTGGCAGCGGCGCTCTTCATCGACTGGTGGGCAGCAAACGCGTCTTCGCAAAACATTATCTTCGGCTACTCCTGCGCGATCCTCTTTGGAAGCGTCGTCTTCGGCCTGTGCTCCGATGCGGTGACCACCTTGATCCCGGAGCCGCGCATGGCGAAACCGGAAGGCGCAAGGCCATCGATTCTGCAGATGCTTGCCGGGCCCTTGCAGGACAGTGATTTCAAAAGTCTGCTTACATTCCTCTTTGTCTGGAATTTCGTAGCGCAGCTCGCCGTTCCATTCTTCGCGGTCTACCTGCTGATCCGGCTGGAAATGCCACTTGCGCTCGTCGTCGGCCTGGGTGTACTGAGCCAGCTTTCGAATGTATTTTTTCTGCGCGTCTGGGGGACTTATACCGACCGCTTCGGCTGCAAGGCGATTTTATCCATCTGCGCCTCGCTCTTTCTTCTGGTTGTCCTAGGATGGACTTTTGTCACGAATCCTGACAGACACGCGCTCACACTACCGCTCCTGTTCTTCTTTCATTTCCTGCTCGGCGTTGCCACCGCCGGCATCGAGGTGGCCTCCACCACACTTCGTATGAAGATGGCTCCGCAGGCCAGAGCGACGGCGTTCCTGACCGCGTCCTCGCTTGCTATTAATGTGGGTGCCGGCATCAGCCCTCTGCTGGGAGGGGCGCTGGTGGACTTTCTCAACGCCCGTCAACTGGAGATCATCTTCAGGTGGATCGACCCCGCCCGCGTCGTGAGCTTTCCCGCCGTTTTTCTGACCGGCTACGATTTTCTGTTTATTGTTGCCTTTTTTCTCGGCCTCCTTACGCTGGGCGCGCTGGGCCGGATACAGGAGGAGGGAGAGGCGAAGGGCGAGGTTGTCATGAACGAATTGATGACGCAGACGCGGGAGAATCTGCGCGCCCTCAGCTTTGTGCCGGGCCTGAGCTCGATCTCCCAATTCCCGTTGACCGGCCTTCGCTACCTGCCGGCCATCCCCGGCCTGAATGTCGCAGCCGGCGTGACCGCCTACCAGATCGCCTCTTCCATCCGCTATACTGTCGACAGCATCGCCCTCGGCAGCGCCACCGCAAGGCAGGTCAGCGCGCAAGTGGGCCAGGCTGTAACGCGTGCCAGTCACGGATCGCGGGACGTCACTCGCCACGGCGTCGAAATCGCTTTTGGCGCCACCGAAGGAGCCATTCGCTCCATCGCAGGCAGAGGATCCCGCGGCAGCCGTTTTGTGGGGGCCACCGTGAGCGGCACCCTTACCGCCATGCGTACGGCCGGCGCCCTTCCCGCGGATGCGGTCAAAGGCGTTGTCTACGGCGCTCTCCACGGAGCCAACGAAGGAGACCTGGCGTTGGAGGACGTGGTTGCCAGTTCGCTTGACGCAGTACGCGAGTCTGCCGATCAACTGGGTCTTTCAGAGCGGGATGCTGTCATGCATGCTGTGGAAGCCGCCTTCGAGGTCGCAGAAGGGCTGGCCGAAGAGCCCCAGGCGCAGATTCGAGAAGCCCTGCTGGATGAACTGATGGAAGAAATGTCTCCCCAAGAGCAATCGTCGGCCGATGACAGTGTAGGCGCGCAGAATGGCACACCATCTGAGACTCCCAGCCACTGACTTCTCCATCTACAGCCGCCGGCCTGACGAAATGTTTTGGAAACTTTG
>JAPOQD010000112.1 GCA_026710905.1 Halieaceae bacterium | reverse complement strand
CCCGAGGCCCGGAACGCGTTCAGCCCGGAACTGCTGGTCAGTCTCAGTGATGCCTGGCACGAGTATCGGGACGATACGTCTCTGCGAGTAGCGATTCTGACCGGTGCTGGTGATATCGCCTTTTCAGCGGGAGGCGATCTCAAATTACTGATGCCGCTGTTCACTGGCGCCAGACAGCCGGAGACTGCGACAGAAATTCGGCTGATGGCGGAACAATCGCACATCATGGCCGCTGCCCTGTTGCGTCCATTCGAGCTCTACAAACCTGTGATCGCCGCGATCAACGGGCATGCGCTGGCCGGGGGCACCGAAATACTCCAATCAACGGATATTCGCATTGCTGCGAACAACGCCAGTTTCGGTCTCACCGAAGTGCAGCGCGGCCTGGTTCCGGGCGGTGGTTCCATGGTGCGACTTGCACGCCAAATTCCGTATTGCAAGGCGATGGAGATACTGCTCACCGGCGACAGCCTGTCGGCCGAGGAAGCGCATCGAATTGGTTTCATCAATGAGGTCGTGTCACCCGATCGACTTATGCCCCGTACCTACGAGTTCGCTGAGCGATTGGTAAAAAATGCGCCGCTGGCGATGCAGGCGTGCAAGGAAACCGTACTGCGAACCAGTGGAATGGAATTGAAAGATGCCTATGTGATTGAACACGAATTGTCCAAGCACGTCGTCCGCTCGAAGGACGCTCGCGAGGGTCCGCGCGCTTTCGCTGAAAAGCGGCAGCCGAATTTCACAGGCGAATAAACCGAGACCGTACAGGAGACCGCAATGAAAACACCGATCTGCGATGCGCTTGGCATTGATTTGCCGATATTCGCCTTCACCCACTGTCGCGATGTCGTGGTAGAGGTCAGCAAGGCCGGTGGCATCGGCGTGTTGGGCGCGGTCGGCTTTTCTCCCGCGCAACTGCGAGAGGAACTGGATTGGATCGATGCGCATATTGGCGATCATTGCTACGGAGTCGATCTGGTGATCCCCGAAAAATACGAGGGCAAGGGCGAGGACGACCCGGAAAAGTTACTGGCCCAGCTCGAAACGATGGTCCCCAGGGAACACCGGGAGTTTGTCGAAAAATTGCTCGATGAGTACGGGGTGCCCAAACTGCCCGCCGAGGAACAGGTCAACAACCTGCAGGGCTGGACCATGGCCACCGCCCGGCCGCTATTGGATCAAACGCTCACCAGGCCCAAGGTCAAACTGATTGCCAACGCCCTGGGTACGCCACCCGCCGACGTCATAGAGGAAGTTAAATCCAGCGGCCGCCTGATAGGGGCACTCTGCGGGCGTGTGAAGCACGCCATCAGGCACAGGGAGGCGGGTCTGGACTTTATCGTTGCCCAAGGGGGGGAAGGCGGCGGCCATGCCGGCGAGGTCGGCAGTATTGTATTGTGGCCGGCGGTCATCGAGGCGGTGGCGCCCACGCCAGTGCTGGCCGCCGGTGGCATCGGCAACGGTGCGCAAATCGCTGCTGCGATGACCCTGGGCGCCGCCGGCGTCTGGACAGGATCGCTGTGGGTGCCGGTGCTGGAGGCGATGGCGGGACCACGGGAAAAGGAAGCCCTGCTCGCTGCCACTCACGAGGATACGGTGCGTTCACGTGCCTACAGCGGCAAGCCTGGACGAATGTTGAAAAATGCCTGGACCGAGGCCTGGGAGGCCGAAGGCGCACCAAAGCCGCTACCCATGCCGCTACAGGGTATGGTCACGACTGAAGCAATGATCCGTACCAAACGCTATTCCAATATTGGGCGGGTGCAAGAGGTATCGGTCAATCCGATCGGGCAAACCATCGGGTTTATTAATCGGGAGGAAAACTGCCGGGGCGTGATGCAACGCCTGTTGGAGGAGTATGTCGCGGCAATGGATCGGGCCTTGGCTTTGGTTCCAGATGAATGAATGGTAACCACTAGCCGGACGCTTTGGAGCGTGTACGGGTTCAGTGGTATAAACACGAAAATCTTGTCAGAGAACTTTTATTATGAAAATTGATGCTCCGATGCTGGTCAGCAATCCGGCGGATGCGGTGGTGCAGGGAAGGGAGTTGGAAGCCGCCGGCTTCGATGGACTCTATACTTTTGAAGGACAACACGATCCCTTCCTGCCACTCGCAATGGCGGCGCATGACACCGAGCGCGTCGAGTTGATTACCGGCATCGCCGTTGCCTTCTCCCGCAATCCCATGACGCTGGCCAATCTCGGCTACGATATGCAACTACTCAGCGGGGGCCGTTTTATCCTCGGTTTGGGCACGCAGATACGGCCTCACATCGAGAAGCGGTTCAGCATGACCTGGTCGAAGCCGGCATCGCGCATGCGTGAAATGGTACAGGCCATTCGTGCAATCTGGGATTGCTGGGAAGGAAACAGCAAGCTCGATTTTCGCGGCGAGTTCTATACTCACACGATAATGCATCAGAACTTCAATCCGGGACCGAACCCCTGTGGCACACCCAGGATTTATCTCGCCGGGTTCGGCGAAAGAATGGTGCAGGTCTGTGGCGAGGTCGCCGATGGATTTCTCGTACACCCCCTCCACACGCGCAAGTTTCTGCTGGAATACTCGCTTCCCGCACTGCAGAAAGGCCTGGATATCGCCGGGCGGTCGCGCGACAGTTTCGATGTATCGGTGCAGTCCCTCGCTGCGATCGGTGAAACCGAAGAGCAGTTGCAGCAGTCCAGGGCCATGGTGCGCTATATGATTGCCTTTTACGGTTCCACACCGGCTTACCGTCCGGCGCTGGATGCAGAGGGAATGGGCGAATTGCAACCCGAGCTCAACCGGCTGTCCAAGCAAGGAGACTGGGCAGCGATGACAGCATTGGTAACCGACGAGGTGCTGGATACATTCGCCATCTGCGGTACGCCCGATGAGGTTGCAGGCAAACTGGTGGAGAGGTATGGCGATATCGCCGAGCGCATCAGTCCGGTAAGTTATTCCACCGGCAGGGAAACAGCCAGGGCCACGTTGATCGCACTGCAGAAGTTGCTGGTTCAGGCGACCTAACCCGCATATCTCACCAACCTTCTACTGCGGCCGCCGCAGCACTCGCCGTGGAAGGTCAGTGTTTTTGCAGTTGCCGCTGGATTTCCCGGGCAAAGAGCCACAGCCGGTCCTGCCCCCAGAGCGCAAGGACCTGCTCCCCGCTCTCACCGAGCAGCCGGAAGCTGGGCACACCCCATAACCCGGCTTCATACATGGCAAGACGGTTGTCTTCCAGGAAGTTTTCCCAACCGGGTTCGCCCAGGTGTTGCTGCGCCTCGACCCAGTCGAGGCCTGCGGCTTTCACTACCTTGCGCAGACCCCGATCATTATTGGTGTTAACGCCTTCGGCGAAGGCGTGGCGGAGAAAGCTGGACAAGAGTTCACAGCCCCGCCCCTGCTCCACGGCCCAGGGGTAGAGTGAGTAGCACCGCCGTGTGGGCTCACCGATGGGGTCGTAAAACTTACCGTACGCGACGCCTGCCTCTCTGGCCTCTCTGGCGGCATCCATGAAAATATACATGCCCTTCTCGCGTGTGGCAGGGACGCCTCGCATCACCATGGGAAGCACCGGTCGCACAGCCAGCTTCACCCCCGTATCCCGGGCGAGCTTGACTGCCCGGTCAAAGGCAATAGCCGTGTAAGGGCTGCGCAGGGAGGCATAGACTTCGAGAGTAAGGGCGCCGTTGTCCCTGAGTTCCCCCACCGCAAGATCCGGACGTGGAGCAAGCATAGGCTGACCCGGTTGGCGATCGGCGCCCAGCGCAGCCAGGCGCTTCTCCAGATGGTACAGGCGATCGACACCCCAGTACCACTCACCTCCGTAGTAGAACATGGCGCCTGAGTAATGTTTCAGCTCTGTACGACGCCGACTGCCGTTTGCAATTTTCAACGCGGTCTGCTCATCGGATGCGCAACCGTGAGTCGCTGCCAGTGACTGCATCGCGGCCTTGTCTCCCGCCCAGAGGGTACGGCCCACCACAGCGGCGCAATGTATAAAGCCGGCGGCATCCTGGACAGAAAGAATCGCCGAGGCCTGCCGCACGAGCGCCGGGTCTGGGGCCTGCTGGTGTTCGGGGAATTCCAGGCCGTATTCCGAAGCAGTATGAAAAGCATCATAGCGCGATAGCTTCAGCAGCAACTCTGGCTCGGGGGCATTGTTTCCCTGGGGCCCTTCAACCAGGTGGCAGTTCAGCTCGATATCGTATCGTGCCACCAACTGCTGCAACACCTGGGCTGCCATGTGACTGTAACCATCCTCCACCTGGTGGAAATATTCCACGCGATGAGGTGCACGCTGACTGATTCGTTTCTTTTCCGCCGCAGACCGCTGTTTCTCCATCCGCGCGGGTTTGAACAACCGTGTCACCAGCCTGGATGTCATCCTCCGGGTCAACGCACCGGGATCCATCGTGGCAACCCCGCCCTGTTCCTGGAACGGCACTGCGAACTCGCGTTTCTCGCCCACGCTTGTCAACCTTCCAGGATCAGCCCCTGCGGGCGCACCGCCCGCGTCAAGAGGAAAAATCCTGCGCGATCATCGCATCCACTAATGCAAAATGCGGGCTAGTCTATCGCGCCATCCATCTGCAACAGGTTGTGTTTCATGGTCTTGAGTATGCCGTCGAGTATCTTGTTCTGCTCTTTGGTGATGCCTTTCATAATCTGTTTGTTAATGCCAACCGCCACATCCTGCAAATCGTGCAGCAGTTCCTCCCCTTTCCGGGTCATTACGACTTTCTTTGCACGGCGGTCAACCGGGTCGGGGAGACGCTCGAGAATACCAGAGGCTTCCATCCTGTCGATCAGCCCCCCCAGGCTGACCTTGCCCACACTCATCAGTTTGGCCAGTTCGGTCTGGGCGATTCCATCCCGGCCAT
>JAPOQD010000032.1 GCA_026710905.1 Halieaceae bacterium | reverse complement strand
CAATGGATCGAGACCCGGGACAGTGGAGACCTGCTGCGGCGGCCGGTTTCGATCTATGAAATACATGCCGGGTCGTGGCGGCGCAAGCCGGAGCAAGACCACCGTAACTTGAGTTACCTGGAACTGGCGCAGGAACTGATTCCCTATGTTCTCGATATGGGATTCACGCATATCGAGCTAATGCCGATCAGCGAGTTTCCCTTTGACGGCTCCTGGGGTTATCAGCCCATCGGTATGTTTGCCCCCAGTATTCGTTTTGTTACTCCCAACGAACTGAAACATTTCATCAATGAATGCCATCGCCGCAATATCGGTGTGCTGCTGGACTGGGTACCGGGGCATTTCCCCAGCGATTCCCATGGTCTGGGTCGATTTGACGGAAGTTGTCTTTACGAGCACGAGGACGTTCGCCAGGGTTTCCATCCGGAGTGGAATACGCTGGTATTCAACTACGGCCGCGCCGAAGTCGTCAGTTATCTGCTCAGTAACGCGAATTTCTGGATCGAGGAATTTCACATCGACGGCCTGCGCGTGGACGCGGTAGCTTCCATGCTCTATCTCGATTACAGCCGGGAAGAAGGCCAGTGGGTGCCCAACCGGCATGGTGGCCGTGAAAATCTCGAAGCAGTCGAGTTGCTGCGTCAGGTGAACGCCAGCGTGTATCGCAGGCATCCGGGCATCATGATGATCGCCGAGGAATCCACGGACTGGCCCGGAGTGAGCAATCCAGTGAACATGGGCGGACTCGGTTTCGGCTTCAAATGGAACATGGGCTGGATGAATGACACCTTGCAGTACATGCAGCGAGACCCGATCCACCGCAAGTACCATCATCATGAGATGACTTTTGGAATTCTCTACGCCTGGTCCGAAAAATACCTGCTTCCGCTGAGCCATGACGAAGTCGTGCACGGCAAGGCTTCACTGCTGGAAAAGATGCCCGGCGACGACTGGCAGAAATTCGCCAATCTGCGTGCCTACTACGGTTTCATGTGGGCTCAGCCCGGCAAGAAACTGCTGTTCATGGGTGGTGAATTCGGTCAGCGCAGCGAGTGGAACCACGACGCCAGCCTGGACTGGCACTTGCTCGAACACGCAAGCCATCGCGGCCTGTTGCAACTGGTCAGGGATCTGAATTTCCTCTATCGGCGCACACCCGCACTGTTCGAACTCGACATATCACCCGAGGGGTTTCAGTGGGTACAGGCAGACAACAGTCAGTTATCGGTCTACGCCTGGCTGCGGCGCGGCGCGGACGACGTATTACTGGCGGTATCCAATATGACGCCGGAGTGCCACCCCAACTATCGACTGGGCTTGCCCGAGCCGGGCCGTTATCGGGAGGCGCTCAATACCGACGCCGCAGAATACGGCGGTAGCGGGCAAGGCAATGGCGGTGGCGTCTGGAGCCAGGACATCCCATGGGACGGCCAACCCTGTTCAGTGGTGGTAACGCTACCGCCGCTGGCCACGGTATTGTTTTTGCATGACGAAAGTTGATGACGGGAATGTATAGACGCATCGAAGCGGGTGACCCTGGCATGCTGGGTGCGCGCTTCGATGGCGAAGGAACGCGATTTGCCCTTTACTCGGCTCATGCCGAGGCGGTCGAGTTGTGCCTCTACGATAAACGCGGGGAGAAGCCGACCGGCAGGGTGTTTCTACCGGAACAGATTCACGGCATCTGGCATGGGTACATCCCCGGACTGCCGGCGGGAACATGCTACGGCTATCGTGTCTACGGCCCTTATGAACCCCATGCAGGCCATCGGTTCAATCCGGCGAAATTATTGCTCGATCCCCATGCCCGGGCCATGGTGGGTGAATTCCGCCCCGACTCCTCTCATTTCGGTTACGAACCAGGTCACCCCGAACTCGATCTTGCGCCTGACCGGCGCGACAACGCGGACCATATGCCAAAGGCGGTCGTAACCGCCGGGTCCACCTCCGCTCCCAGGCGCCACCGGCCGCTGACGCCCTGGCCGCAGACCGTCATTTACGAATGTCACGTCAAGGGCTTTACCCGGCTGCATCCGGAT
>JAPOQD010000218.1 GCA_026710905.1 Halieaceae bacterium | reverse complement strand
TTGCGTATTCCAGACCAAGCCTGCCGCTGATTCCAGACGAAGCCTGCCACCCATTCCACGCGAAAGCTGCCACTGATTCCACGGCAAAGCTGCCACCCTGGCAGCCTGCCTGAGAACCGCCAGCGGAGCGTCCCGACGCGGGATAACTAATTGGTATTCTGGCCCTTTCCACACGGAGGGGACCAGATGTCTGCAAAGAGGTTATCCATGCGTAAAATCAGAGAAGTCCTGCGCCTCAAATGGGGCAACGGCATGAGTAATCGGCAGATTGCCGCCAGTTGCGGCATCGGCCGCCCCACCGTCAGCGGGTACCTGCGCCGGGCCGAAGACGCGGGCCTCAGTTGGCCCCTGCCTGCCGATCTGGACGATGCCAGGCTGGAACGGCTGCTGTTCCCGCCACCGCCGGATCTCCCAGCCGAGTCTCGCGGTATTCCAGACTGGGCTCATATCCGCAAGGAACTCAGGCACAAGCACGTCACCCTGTTCCTGCTCTGGCATGAGTACCGTCAGAGTCATCCCGAAGGCTACCAGTACAGCTGGTTCTGCGAGCACTACCGGGCTTGGCAGGGCAAGCTGGACGTGGTCATGCGCCAGGATCACCGGGCCGGTGAGAAGCTCTTTGTGGACTATGCCGGTCAGACTGTGCCGATCATCGACCGCAACACGGGCGAAATCCGTGAGGCCCAGATCTTTGTGGCGGTGCTGGGGGCCTCCAACTACACCTTCGCCGAAGCCACCTGGAGCCAGACCCTGCCTGACTGGATCGGATCGCACGTGCGCGCTTTCCAGTTCCTTGGCGGCGTGCCGGAATTGATAGTGCCGGACAACCTCAAGTCCGGGGTGAGCAAGGCCCACCGCTATGAGCCTGATACCAATCCCACCTACCAGGATATGGCATCGCACTATGGCGTGGCGGTCCTGCCTGCCCGGGTCCGCAAGCCCAAAGACAAAGCCAAGGTGGAAGGCGGTGTACTGATTGTAGAGCGCTGGATACTGGCCGCCCTGCGTCACCGCCAGTTCTTCTCCCTGGCGGAACTCAACACCGTCATCAGCGAGTTGCTGGTCAAGCTCAATGAGCGCCCCTTCCGCAAACTGCCGGGCTGCCGCCGGGAGCACTTTGAGCAGCTAGATAGGCCAGCGCTGCAGCCCCTCCCGGCAGAGCCCTACGTCTACGCCGAGTGGAAGCAGGCCCAGGTCCATATCGATTACCACGTGGCCGTCGACGGTCACTACTACTCGGTGCCTTACGCATTGATCAAGAAGGCGGTCGAGGTACGCATCACCCGCAACACGATCGAATGCTTCCACCAGGGGAATCGGGTAGCCAGCCACCGGCGCTCTCACCACAAGGGCAGCCACACCACGGTGCCGGCCCATATGCCGGAGGCGCACCGCCAAGCTGGGGAGTGGTCTCCCGGGCGACTGGCAAAATGGGCGGCACAGACCGGGCCGGCCACGGAGAAATTGATCCGCACCGTGCTGGGATCACGCAAGCACCCACAGCAGGCGTACCGTTCCTGCCTGGGCATCCTGCGCCTGGGCAAGGCCTATGGCAACGAACGCCTGGAAGCTGCCTGCCGGCGGGCTCTGACCCTGGGCAGCTGCCGTTACAAGAGCATCGAATCCATCCTCAAACACCGACTGGATGAACAACCCGTGGAGGAGCAGCAGGAACTGCCGCTGCCCGACGGTCACGACAACATCCGCGGTCCCGCGTATTACCACTGACAGGAGAACTCCATGTTAAAACACCCAACCCTGGATAAGCTTCAGACCCTCAAGTTCACCGGTATGGCGGCGGCGTTGGCCGACCAGATGGCCATGCCTGACATCGACGAACTTGGCTTCGAGGAACGCCTCGGTCTGCTGGTGGACCGGGAGATCACCGAGCGGGAGAGCCGCCGACTGACCAGCCGCTTGCGCCGGGCCAAGCTAAAGCACAACGCGGTGCTGGAAGACATTGATTACCAGAGCCCCCGTGGGCTGGATAAAGGCCTGATCCAGTCACTGGCTGGCTGCCAGTGGGCCAGGGAATCCCTCAACGTATTGATCACCGGTCCCACCGGCGTGGGCAAGACCTGGTTGGCCTGCGCCCTGGCTCATAAGGCCTGTCGAGAAGGCTACACCGCCCAGTACATCCGGCTTACCCGGCTGCTGCGGGAACTGATGATCGCCAAAGGTGACGGACGTTACGCCAAGATGCTGGCTACCCTGGCCAAGGTCGACGTGCTGATCCTGGACGACTGGGGCCTGATGAAGCTCAACGCCGAGAACCGGCGGGACCTGCTGGAGATCCTGGAAGACCGCCACGGCAACCGCGCCACCATCGCAACCAGCCAGTTGCCGATTGAAGAGTGGCACGCCGTCATCGGCGATGCGACGCTGGCTGACGCCATTCTCGACCGGTTGGTGCACAACGCTTATAAGATCAATCTGAGGGGAGAGTCTATGCGAAAACGACAGTCAAAGTTGACGACCCCTACCGGTTCTGAGTAACAATGCAAACCTCGCGTCGCTACGCTCCGTTGGGTGGCAGCTTTGCCCCGGTCCGGGTGGTAGCCTTCAAATGGAATGGGTGGCAGGCTTCAGCGGTATACGCAGATAATTCCAAAAACGAACGTGCAACGATTCCAGGACACGAATTAAAACGGATCAAAGAGGCAATCGAACATGGCTGGTAAACGCAAAATGAGCAACCGGCTGATTCGGGTTGGTGGATCAGAACAGGCTTCTGCCGCCATCGATCAACTGGTCGCTGCCGGTGATGTATGCGGATTCGTCCGAGGCCAGAAACACCACCAGGCTGGACACTTCTGCGGGCTCGGCGAAACGCCGCAGCGGTATGTCGGCGAGTAATTGCGGAACCAGGTCCTCCATTTCCCCGCTGTTGAACATCCCGGTATGGTCGATGGCGCCGGGTAATATCGCATTGACGCGAATATTGTCCGGCCCCAGTTCCGTGGCGGCGCATTTTGTTATGCCGCGCACCGCCCACTTGGAGGCGCTGTAAACGCTGTAGTTGGGCATGCCGACAAAACCGGCCATGGACGACAGGTTGATGATGGAGCCGCCACCCCTGCTGCGCATGTGCGGGGCGACTTTCTGGATACCCAGCCAAGTGCCCGCCACGTTGACTTCAAGAGTCCTGTTCAGATCCTCCAATTTTGCTTCGGCGAAGCTGCCGGTACGGAAAATACCCGCATTGTTGACCAGAATATCCACACCGCCGAAGCTGTCCAGAGCGGTTTGCAACACCTGTTCCCAGCCGGCTTCGTCACTGACGTCATGGCGCACGAACACTGCCCGTTCTCCCACGGTTTCGGCCAGGGCCTCGCCGGCGGCCCGATCGAGGTCGGTAAACACTACGCTGGCCCCCTCCGCAGTCAGGCGTTTCAGGTGGCTGGCGCCCATTCCGGCCGCGCCACCGGTGAGAATGGCGACTTTTTCAGTCAATCGTTGCATGCTGTTCTCCCTTTTACCCGCATCCAGCGCCATTTGTAATCGAAATAAAGTTGAGATAACAGGAATAACTCATTGATATAAAATAACTTTCTCAATTACCTCAAGCGATCTGGTCCTATATGCGGGTCAGCCTTACCGGCATGTGCTTGAACCCGTGAATGTTGTTGGAGCGGATGAACTGTACCGGGCCAGTCATTTCAATGGCGGAAAAATGCTTGAAAAATTCCTCGAAAAAAATGCGCGCCTCCAGACGCGCCAGGTTAGCCCCCAAACACAGGTGAATACCATAGCCGAAAGCCAGATGCGGATTGGGTTGGCGTTCAATGTCAAACTCCAGGGGCCGGCTGAATACCGCCTCGTCAAAGTTAGCGGAACTGTAGAGCATTATTACCCGGTCGCCCTCGGCGATCTGTTGGCCGCGGATTTCCGTATCCCGGGTGGCGGTGCGGCGGAAGTAGTGCAGCGGGCAGGTCCAGCGCAGCATTTCCTCAATCGCCAGGGGCAGTTGCTCGGGGTGGTCACGTAAACGCCGGAACAGGGCCGGCCGCTGCAGCAACTCATACATGCCGGAACTGAGCAAACCGCGGGTGGTTTCGTTGCCCGCCACGGTGAGCTGAATGAACAGGGAGGCAAATTCCATTTCATCCACCAGGTGGCCGTCCACCTCGGTATTGATCAGCAGGGAAATGAGGTCGTCACCGCCCTGGTCCTTGCGTTCACAGGCCAACTGGTAACCATAGGCGCCCATCTCCATGGAGGCGGTATGGACTTGCTCGGGAGTTCCTCCCAGGTCCGGGTCGCTGCCCGAGGTTTGCAGGTCCGACCAGGTGCGAATCCGGGGCCACATCTGTGCGGGAATGTCGAGCATCGAGCCGATCACGGCGGTGGGTAAATCTCCGGCCAGGGACTCGACAAAATTCACCTCACCGCCGGTCTCGGCCTGCGCCATGATGCCCTGGGTAAGGCTGCGCACCCGTGGTTCCAATTCGGCCAGCATGCGTGAAGTAAAGCGGGTAATCACCGCTCGGCGGATGGGGCCGTGTTGGGGCGGGTCCATACCCAGCAACTGGCCTTGCGCCATGGCCAGAATCTCTGGTTCAAGATCATCCACCATGACGAAGCCACGCTGGGCGGAGAAGGTTTGGTGATCACGGGACACCTGCACGACATCGGCGTGTTTGCTGATGGCCCAGTAGCCGCCTCCGTCCGGGTGTTGGCGCCAGGACACCGGTTCGTGTTCCCGCAGCCAGGCGAACTGCCGGTGGGGGATACCTTGCAGATAACTGTCCGGGTTGTAGATATCAATCTTCACCAGCAGCTCTCAGGGACCCTAGCCCGCATTTTGCACCAGTGGATGCGATGATCGCGCAGGATTTTACGTCATGGCGCGTCCCATGTGCCCGAAGGGTGCTCGCGACCGAAAGCATAGTGGTGACTATGGTTGAGGGAGCATGGCCGCGTCTCGACGTAAAAGACCAGCGATGGCGCATCCAGCGCACTTTGTAACCGTGACAAAGCTGATAAAACAGGAATA
>JAPOQD010000038.1 GCA_026710905.1 Halieaceae bacterium | reverse complement strand
TGCAACGCCCTCGCGACGAACGTTGGTGAGATATGCGGGCTGATATGTTTTAACTTGCAAGCAACTGTGCCAGAAGGGGGTTTTTCTGACACAGTGCTTGGCTGAAACATCTGACTGTATGTTTGAACTTGCTGGCAAGTTCAAACATGGGGTCTAGTTGCGATATTTTACGCTGAAAAAGTAGCGGCGGGGTTCGGTGTAACTCACTGTAGTGGTGCCAAAGGCATCCACACCAAAGCCTCCCCTGATTTCCTGTTCGTCTCCGAGGTTGCGCCCGAAAAAGCTGAACTCCCAGTTCTGGTCGGTGGTTACGTAGGTTACGCCCGCGTTGAATATCGTATAGCTATCTGCGTGGAGGCGCTCGAAGCTGTTGCTCTGTTCGTCATCGCTGTAATGAATGTCGTCCTTATAGGCCAGGTTGCCTCTCAGGCGAAGCTCGTCCCCGTTGTGGAACTTGTACACGTATTGGGCCAGCAGGTTCGCCGTCCACTCGGGAACATTGGAGAAGGGGCGATGACTCAGGTCCTCCAGTTCGCCGGTTGCCGTATTAAAGGACTCAAAATCCTTGTACTCCGGGTCGATGTAGGACAGCCCCCCACTGATGGTCAAGCCCTGGGTCGCTAACAGGGTAAACTCCAGCTCACCACCCCACAGGGTTGAGTCAGCGGCATTGGCGACGACCAGAGAGAGTGCCGATTCGGCCGAACCGGATGGGCGGTTAACGAGGAACTGCCGGTCTTCATAGTCGTTATAAAAGAGCGCGCCATTGAGCTGCAGACGATTGTCCCACAGCATCGATTTCAAGCCTAGCTCGTAGCTCACCAGGGTTTCCGGATCAGCCACCGAGACCTGGTCCGTCGCAGTAGGGCGGCCATTGTAGACGCCGCTTCTGAATCCGCCCGATATACTGGCATATCCCATGACGTCTTCGTTAAAGTCGTAATCGAGCCCGATTCTCGGTGAGAACTCATCCCAGTCTTCATTACAGGACAGATTGGAACCCCCCAGCCCATCTGCTACTGCGTCGGTACAGACGTCCGGGCTCGTTGGCCGGGGAATCAGTAACGGTGTCTGACTGGCCAGTTTAATGGTGTACATATCCATGTCTTTTTCGTCGTAAGTGTAGCGCGCTGCGACATTTAGCCGGGCATCGCCGCTCAAGTGCCAGGTCGTGTTGAAGAAGGCCGCGTAGCTTGTAGTTTCCTGAGCCCGGTCATAAAACAGCGTCAGGTCAAGCGGGACTGCCAGAAAGGCCAATGGAACCCCGGTGGGTGTGGTGACGAAAAGTGGCAGTGCTGCAAGAGCCTCATACAAGCCTCCGGCGATGGTCACAGTGCTGCCGTGCTCGCCGTCCTCGTTCAGGTAATAGAGGCCCACCAGCCAGTCAAAGGTTCCGCCGGTTTCATCGATAAGGACGAACTCCTGGCTGAACTGCTGAACATCGAACACGGATCCGACGGAAAAATAGTCATAAACGTTGTTGTCCGCATCCCGGTAAGACTCAGAGTCCATGTCGCGATACCCGGTGATCGATTTGAGAGTGAGACCACCCAGGTCAAACGTGTTGGTCCAACTCAGGCCCAGGGTATCATTCTGTTCCTTGTCCAACTCGTTGAGCGCCTTGCTTCTGTAAATATCGTTGGGGTGGGGCTCGCAACATGACTCACCCCTGGGCCCCAGCACGGCTAGATTGTACGTGGAGGCGAATATGGCACTGGGGTCGAAATCCGTGAGCACCTGCGGATAGACGTTTTGGTCTATGCTGGTGTAGTCGAGCACCAGGTGCGAGTTCCAGGCATCCGTGAAGTCCGCGTCCAGGTGGCCGCGTACCGCCCACATACCGTCATTGCCTGCATCGTCGCCCCGGTCGCGCTCCTGCCAACCATCGGAATTCTTGGTCAGAACGGCGACACTGGCGGCAACTTCGTCAGTGATTGGAAATTCCAGGTAGCCGTCAAAGGAAATGTAGTTGTCTTCTCCGCCAGTCAATCCGGCACTATAAAGGGTGTCCCCTGAAGGCCTGCGGGTGGTAACGTTGATCGCTCCACCGATGGTGTTCTTGCCGAAAAGCGTGCCCTGGGGGCCACGCAATACCTGGATTTGCTCGATATCGGACAACTGAAAGTTTGCCCCGACTGTTCGGGCAAGGTACACCCCATCTACATACATCCCCACGCCGGGATCGACTGTCAGCGCGAAGTCGAATTGTCCCACACCTCGCAGGTATGCCTGCAGAGCACTGCTGACCCCATTGTCGGAGGATCTGATAGTCAGGTTTGGCGTATGCTGCTCCAGGTCAGCGACTTTGAACATTTTCGCCTGCTCAATCATTTCGGAAGATATGGCGGTGACAGAGATAGGCGTATCCTGAATATTCTCCTCGCGCTTACGCGCGGTCACAAGAACCTCTTCCAGAGCAAGCGCAGAGGTATCCTGGGCCCAGGTTGATGGCGCAATAGCAGTTGCAGGGGCGGCAAGAACGAGGGCTATCGGGGCAGTGTAGCGTCGGAACATATTGTCACCTCATTTTATAAATATCATTGTGTCGTTGAACTGACGTCCAGCGTGGACGATACGGAACTGGTAACTGTATCTCCGACGCGGGACCTCAAAAACCCGCGAACGTGAATTAACTGTCCATGAACGGCACCCAATACGGGCCTTGTTGGCGATATCGTGCCTTCAAATATTTCGGCGGCAGTGAATTATCGAGCGAGCGAGGACAATCATATTCCCCGAAGTGTCTTTTCTCCCAGGCGTCGGACGGCTAGAGTGCCATCTTCGATGGCATCAAACTCTATCGGGTTTCGTATGGAACAGTTCAACGGTAAAACTGCAGTAGTCACAGGGGCGGGAAGCGGAATTGGCAGGGCGCTCGCGACGCGTTGTGCCGGGGAGGGTATGCGCGTCGCGCTGGCGGACGTCCATGAAGGCAGATTGAATGACCTGAGAACCAAGCTCGAGGGGGAGGGTGCGCAGGTGCTCGCCTGCACGCTGGATGTATCAGATGCCGCCGCGGTCTCAGCGTTCGCTCGGCAGTGTTGCGCCGAACTGGATGTACCTGATCTGCTCTTCAATAATGCCGGTATTCTGCGCATCGGAGAGGCCTGGTCTCACTCCCCGGAAGACTGGCAGATCATTCTCTCGATCAATGTCCTCGGGGTCGTCCATGGCCTGAATGCCTTTGTGCCTCCGATGCTCGAAGCGGGAAAGAAAGCACATATTGTCAACACAGGTTCTGTCGGCTCGTTGGTAGCTGCGCCCGCTATGGCGCAATACACGGCGGCCAAGATGGCGGTGCGGGGGATTACCGAGACGCTCGCCCATGACCTCGCTGCCAGGGAGGCGCTGATAGACGTATCGCTGCTGTGCCCGGGACCTGTGTTGACGTCGATTAGCGATGATCTGCTCGGGGTTGAGGCCAGCAGCGAAGAGGTCGACCCTGCCGACCACCTGATGGTGGGCCAGCCGGATTTCATCACGCCCGAGGAGTGTGCCGATAGGGTATTCAGGGCTATTCGGGAGCGCAGGTTCTGGATCTTTACCCACCCGTTCAATCAGTATATCAGCGATAATACACAGGCCATTGTTACGGGTGAGAACCCGGTGTATCGGGAAGTTGCGTTTGATTAAAGCCGTTGACGAAGGTCTGGCTAGAGTCCCGCTGAACGCCAGGGAAGGCGCTGATCATAATTTCATTGTTCTTGGTTGGCATGCAATGACAGCGCCGCTGTCCCAAAGAAATTTTCCGCTTCGGGGGTTTGCTGGAGGTTGTGAAGATACTCGATAAGATAGTCGATGAAATAGCGCACTTTAGCCGGCAGGTAGCGCGAATTCGGGTAAACCGCCCAGGCAAGGCGATGATACTGATTCCAGTCCTGGGCATCGAGTGCCACCAACTCGCCCGCCGCCACAGCCTCACTCGTGTAGAAATCCGGGAGTTGCACGATACCGATGCCTTCTTTCGCCGCCGTCAACAGATTGGCTCCATCTTCGCTGATCCAATTGCCCGAAACTTTGACCTTGACGATGTCGCGGTGATCAGGGGTATCGAATCGCCAGAAACGGTCCGGTGTCGTGAGGCAGTTATGGTCCTGGAGATCATCCGGGCACGTGGGCTGTCCATGTTCTTGCCAGTATTCAGGGGCTGCGTGGAGGCTGAGGGTGTGACCACCGAGACGCCGGGCGATGAGGGTTGAATCCTCTAACTTGTCGTAACGCACCGAAAGGTCGTAGCGGTCCGCCAGCAGGTCCACATCTTCGAAAGTGGAGTGAACTTCCACATTCACCTCGGGATACTTTCTGGAGAATTCCGCTATCGCACCAGCCATATACTGTGTGCCATAGCGGCTGTTGATCGCAAGCCTTAGCGTACCGCGGGGTCTCTGTTGCAGTTCTGAAAGCGAGGACTCGGCCCGGTCAAATTGCTCCGCCATATCTTTGCAATAGGCGAAAAAAGCATTTCCGCTCTCCGTGAGCGTCAGACGCCGGGTTGTGCGCTGTAGCAATCGCACGCTGAGGCGATCTTCCAGCTGGCTGACCTGTTTGCTGACATACGACTTTGACACGCCGAGTTGCTCTGCGGCGGCAGTGAAACTGCCTGATTCCACCACACAGATATATTCTTCTATGCCTTCCCAGCGACCCATTTGGTTGCCTCCCTTTCGATTGGCCCATCCAGGCGCAATCCATTTAGCCGTAGTGGCGTCAATGGCCTGCACCTGGAAACAGTCTGGCCATGCTAACAGCGTTTTCTTATTGGAGTTGTGCGTATAATTCCTATTCTAATTAAAGTGAAGAAAACACAGTAGACAACAACTAATGTCACGGTCGCTCAACTCTATTGCATTTTTCGTTGCGTTGATGATGTGGTTGCAGGCAGCTGCGTCTGCGCAGAAGCGGCCCAATATCGTGCTTATTGTTGCCGACGATATTGGTTTCTCCGACTTTGGAGCTTTTTTACTACCTCCCAAAGTTTTTGCCTTACGTCGCTCTGTTGCTGGCCCTGGTCGCGATAGTGCTTGTGTACCGGGGATTGCGCAGGGAAAAACAGGGAAGATATGATGTTGAGTCTGAAATCGATTTGCACCGGCATGGCTGCCGCCACACTATTGGGCTGTGGCCCGATTGATGATCCCAGCCTGTTCCCTGAATTTGACCCAGCCAGAGCTGCGCCACCGCCGCCGAAGCCGGCTGTTGCCCACCGATCTACCCGGCACCTGCTCTGGGGGGATCTGCATATCCATACCAGTTATTCCACAGATGCCTACACCCTGGGAGTGAAAGCGACCCCGGACGACGCTTACACGTTTACCCGCGGTGGCACGATAGAGCATGGCGCGGGATATCCTATCCGCATTGACCGACCGTTGGACTTCGCCGCAGTGACGGACCATTCGGAGTACCTGGGGGCAGCGAGGGTGGACGATGAAGTCACGCTGGCACTGGAAGAACGCAGTTTACGCGAGCGCCTGCTGAACGACAGTCCATTGTCTCTGGCCTATACCATGATCACGTTGGCCCGCGGCGTCAAGGGGCTCGAGCGGTTTGCCGGTTCCCCTGAGGTACGGGAAATTGGCCTGGATGCCTGGCGGTTGATGGTCGATACGGCCAATGCACACTACGAACCCGGCGTGTTCACCACGCTGGTGGGTTATGAATGGACGTCGATGCCGGAAAACCAGAACCTGCACCGCAACGTAATCTACCGCGATACGAATGTACCTGACTTTCCGTTCAGCTCACTTGATTCAGGCAACCCGGAGGACCTTTGGGACGCCCTCGATGCACAGCGGGAAGCGGGTAAAACGGTGATGGCCATTCCTCACAATGGCAACGTCTCCAATGGTCGGATGTATGAGCGAACGCAGTTTGATGGTAGCCCTATGACGCATGAGTATGCCGAGCAGCGTATGCGCAACGAGCCACTCAGCGAAATCCTGCAGATCAAGGGCACCTCGGATACGCACCCTGTGTTGTCGCCGGAAGATGAGTTTGCTGATTTCGAAATCCTGAGCGCGCAGCTCAGTCCCACCGGGGACTACAGCGAACCCCGTGGCAGTTACTCGCGTGATGCCCTGCGTGCGGGTATCGAATTCTCGCATGCTGAGGGCTTCAACCCTTACCGCTTTGGCGTGATCGGAAGCAGCGACAGCCACAACGCCAGCTCATCGGTAGAGGAGGGGCGACACCATGGCAAACTGCCGTTAATGGATGGTACAGCGGGCCTGAGGTTGGAGAAATCGATATTTCTGCCCGGGTCGATGCACCGCTCCCGCAAGTGGGGTGCGGCGGGCCTGGCTGGGGTGTGGCCCCAGGAAAATACACGGGAGTCGATTTACGATGCGCTCGTCCGCAAGGAGACGTTTGCGACATCGGGCCCTCGTATCAGCCTGCGTTTTTTCGCCGGCTTTACTTACAGCGGAGAGATGATGGATGGCGCGGATCTGCTTGAACAGGCCTATGCGCTCGGAGTCCCCATGGGTGGGGCCCTTGTTCTTCCACCGCAACCTTTGGCTACCGGGCCGGGGAGTGCAGAATCCACGGTAGCGCCGGGTTTCGCGGTCTGGGCGGCCAAAGACCCGGAAGGGGCTAACCTGGATCGACTGCAAATTATTAAAGGCTGGGTTGATGCCAGTGGCGTCAGTCACGAAAAGATTTTCGAGGTAGCACTCTCTGATGGCCGTAGCCCCGATGCGAGTGGCGCGGTGCAGCCCGTGGGCAACACTGTGGACGTCGCCACCGCGACCTATAGCAATACCATCGGCGCGAACCAATTACGCGCGTTCTGGCAGGATCCGGAGTTCGACCCGGCCCAGGAAGCATTTTATTATGCCCGAGCGATTGAGATTCCCACGCCGCGTTGGTCAACCTATGACGCCATGCGTCTCGGGGTATCCGCGCCAGACCCGGTCAGTATCCAGGAAAGGGCGATCAGTTCGGCAATCTGGTATCCCGGCGAATAAGTAACTTCTCAATAATCCTGTGCGCAACCGTTCCGTATTGGCGTGATGACTGGCCGAGACCTGCGGGCTCGTGCTGTTGGGTCACACGTGTGTGTCCCGCAATCCATCAGCGCATGAATTACCTCTGGCAGGCCAATGACCACCTGAATATCTCCCGGCTGGAAACACTGTAGCCACACTTACACGGTTTTTTCCCTCCGCGTATCTGTGTAACGTAAGGCGTTCAACAGATACGGAGGCAGTAATGTCCGACCCAACGCTGGAACCTATGACCAGTCCTGGTGAAATCAGCCAGTGGCCGATGCTCAAGATCGTCTACCGCACGGACCCAGGCAAGATTGCCGAACTGCTGCCACCCGGCATAGAGAATGCCGGGACGTCCAACGTTATACTCACCATCTATAACCTTCCGGTTAGTGATGAGCCGGAGTACGGCATCTTGATGACTGTTGATGCCAGCTATGAGGGAATTGCCGGGGAATGGGCGCTGGGCTACGGTATCGACCAGGAAGCGCCGATATTGCTCTGCCAGTCCGCCAATGGCCAGCCCAAGTTTCCCTGCGAGACGGCCTATTATCGCTTTGGCGAAAAGGTGTCTGCCCGCTGCAGTCACCAGGGATACACCTTCGTGGAGTTCGAGGGTGTTCTGGGAAAAGAAGATCCACTACCTGCCGAGGGTATTGAGCGCCATGAATGGTGGGTAAAGGTGTCGCGGGAGGTGGGCTTTGGCAAAGGCTACGACTTTCCACCCCACGTTGTACGCGTCGATGGTAAATACGGGCCGGGTTATCGGCTGTCTCTCGATGGCAAACTCACTCTGAGGGAGAGTCCCTGGGATCCGATAGCGACCCGTCTCCCAATGCTGGAACAAATCTCTGCCCACCTGTGGTGGCCGGAGTACCTGGATCGCAGCATTACCTTGGCAGGACCGCTGGACCCTGAGGGTTTTTGGCCCCACATTGACACAATTTCAGGCAGTCGTTGGCCTGGTTACCAGGGCGGTCCGTTACGTGACTGACACGCCCTCGCAAAATTAGGAGCAGAGTTTATGGACCGCTACCTGATTCTCTCCACCGACGGTCACGCCGGCTTGCCGATGGAGCGTTACAAGGATTATCTCGAAAGCAAATACCACGCAGCATTTGACCAGGCTCTTCCGATCCAGCGTGAACAGACGCGCAAGGCCGAAGAAAACTTGCTTATTGCGGAGTTTAATGACAAGTGGCGCGAGGGGATCGAGGATGACCTCAAAGGCGCCTGGGACGGAACCGTGCGCAACCGCGTTATCAATGGCGATGGCGTGGCGGGGGAAGTACTGTTTCCCGACGGTATCACCGAGCAGAACGCGCCGCCTTTCGGTGCCGGACTGGGTCTTAAGCCCTGGGGTATCGACCCCGAGCTGCAGTGGGCGGGCGCCCGGGCGCATAATCGCTGGATTGCTGAGTTCTGTAGTGAGGAACCGGTGCGCCGGGTCGGGCTGGCGATTGTACTCATGCTGTACGATGTAGACGAGGCGCTGGCGGAGGTGAAGTGGGCCCACGAGCACGGTCTCAAGGGCATCCTTATCCCGGCATTGATGGGAGACAGGGACGGTTACAATCATCCGAAGTACTACCCGATTTGGGAGTACTGCCAGGAACACAATATGGTCGTGCACACTCATTCCGGCCCCTCGCCTGACTACGATTACTCACTGCCGGGAGCCATGGGCGTTTTCTTGACCGAGTTTGCCTGGTGGGCTGCACGGCCTATGTGGTACATGATTTTCGGTGGCGTGTTCGAACTGTTTCCGAGACTGAAGTTCGTGCTCACAGAGGTTAGCGAATTCTGGGTGCCACACCTGCTCGAGCTAATGGATGTGCGGGCTTCCGTCAAGCACACCTCCGGTAAGCTGGGTGATTTTCGCAGCAATCTCACTTTGACGCCCAGCGAGTACTTCCGGCGTAACTGCTGGGTCGGCGCCTCCGCGCTCTTCGATGAGGGTTCTACCGCCGTGCGTCACCAGATCGGGATTGACCGCGTGATGTGGGGCACGGACTACCCACATCCTGAGGGCTCCTGGCCTAAAACCAGGGAGAAATTACTGACCTTTATGAAAGGGTTGCCAGAGGACGAGCTCACAGCCATGTTCGCGGGTAATGCGTTGAACTGCTACGACGTGGATGTCGATGCGCTGAATGAAATTGCCGCGCGGATCGGCCCCCCGAAAGCTGACTTTGTCGGTACCGCCGCCTGAGGCGGACGAGGAGAGCAAGCATGTCTGATCGATTCCCCATGCCCATGCCCTTTGGCTGGTTCTGTATCGGCTACAGCGATGAACTCGCTGTGGGCGAGGTTCAGAACCTCCACTATTTTGATCGAGACATGGTGATGTTTCGCACTGAGTCCGGTAAGGTCGGCCTCACTGATCCTGTATGCCCACACCTGGGGGCTCACCTGGGTCATGGCGGTACGGTGCAGGGGGAGTCGATACGCTGTCCCTTCCATCACTGGCATTACGACAGGGAAGGCGTGATTACTGAAATTCCCTACGCCCAACGCATCCCGCCCAAGTGGGAGGGCAAGCCCTGCCTCAAAACCTATCCCGTGTGTGAGAAAAATGAGGTTATCTGGGCCTGGTACCATCCCGAGGATGCCGCCCCTGATCACGCGGTCATCGCCCTCGACGAAATTGATGATCCTGCCTGGAAGGAACGGCAGCGATTTGAGTGGACTTTTAATTCCTGCCCGCAGGAGATTGCCGAGAACGGTGTGGATGTTGCCCACTTCAATTCTGTTCACCGTATGGATGCGGTACCCGAGGGTGAGACCACCTACGAAAAGCACGTCCGCCAAAGCAAGGTCAGTGGGATGCGCACGGTGACCGATGAGTCGGGAAACGAAGTGCAGGTTGAGTCAACCATAGAGGTTGTACAGAACGGGGCAGGGCAGAAGTGGGTACGCTTCTCCGGCTTTATGGAATACCTGCTGCAGGTATTGGTGACGCCGGTTAATGACTCGACGGTGAATTTGCGCTTTATATACATCCATCAACCCTATGCCGAGGGCTCATTTGAGCACCAGGGAATACAGGCGGCCATTGAAAGCACTAACGGCCAGCGCGGCGTGGAGGGGGACATTCCTATCTGGCACAACAAGTTCCACCTCCGCAATCCGGTGCTTTGCGATGGGGATGGGCCGATCATGCGTTTCCGCAAGTACTTCTCGCAGTTCTACGTTGGAGGCCCCTATCCGGGGGAGGGTAGTGTGCCGGCCAACCTGGAAGCGGTGTCCCGATAAGCGGCGTGCGCGCCGGCAAGGAGTGAAAAGCTATGGGAAACAGCTTCCAGGGAAAGACGGCGGTAATCACTGGCGGCGCCTCGGGTGTGGGGTACTGCCTGTGTGAACTGTTCGCCCGGAAGGGGATGAACGTGGTGCTCGCTGATATTGAGGCCCCGGCACTGGAAAAATCCAGTGCCGCACTGCAGGCGCAGGACTTGAACGTGATCGGGGTGCCGGCGGATGTCACCTGTCCGGATTCCATGGCCGCGCTGGAAGTGGCGAGCCGGGAAGCATTCGGTAATGTGCACATACTGTGTAACAACGCCGGTGTGGGCATCAAGGAAGCTCAGCGCCGCATCTGGGCCCTCACGCCCAACGATTGGCAATGGGGGTTCAACGTCAACGTGATGGGTGTGGCCAATGGCGTGCGTGCATTCGTGCCCAATATGTTGGCACATGGGGAAGCGGGGCACGTGGTTAATACGTCTTCCGGCAATGGCGGTCTCAATTCCATGCCCACAACGCCAATCTACGCCTCGACCAAGGCGGCGGTCACCAGTATAACCGAGGTGCTGCACTATCAGTTCCTGATGGACGATGCAGCGCTTCGGGCGCATGTGTTGTTTCCGGGACCGCACGTGGTCAATACCAATATCCACAGTTCCATGCGCAACCGCCCGCGCGAACTTCGCGATGACAATGAACCAGTGGCCTACACTTCAATGGTGGAACTGCTAAAGTCCGCCGGGCTTGGCGATATGCCGCTCACCGAGCCGGAAGAGGTCGCCGAGACATGCCTGGCGGGAATCGAATCCGGCCAGTTCTGGATATTACCTCCCAGTGAGGCCAACGACGCAAAACTGAGAGCACGTACAGAATCTATTCTCGCACGCGCTAATCCCACCCTGCCGAGTTAGCCCTGTACTGTAAAACTAATTGACGGGCGCCAGGCGCATCGGTAGGTTATCCTTCGGTTTGGGCATCGGCAGATAGTGCCAATCGGGGTCGTAGCCCGGGCGCAACTTGATCTCGTGCCCGGTGATGAGATGATACATAAAACTGCAAAACACTATCTTCGCGAAGTGCATGCCAATACATTTGTGTGCACCTCCTCCGAAGGGGTGGAACAAAAACGGGTGCTGTTTGTGTTCTCCGCGTCCAAATCGCTCGGGGTCAAATCTCTGCGGCTCCTTCCACCAACCCGGCATTACATGGTTGTAGGTAATCGCATTCATCAGCAGCGTATCCGCAGGAATTTCCATGCCTGACAATTCACAGGGGTTGATGCTGCGGCGCGGAAACAGGGGCACAGATGAATGCAAGCGCTGAGTTTCATTGAATACCATGTCAAAAGACGGTAGTGCGTCCAAATCTTCCTGCTCAATAGAATCCTTGCCTAACGCGCGAGCTTCCTCACGCATTCGTTGCTGCCACTGGGGATGGCGACCCAGTTCATAGCAGGCATTGACCAGTGACGCCGTGGTGGTGTCCTGTGCGGCGAACAGCAGCACCACGAAATTTTCCACTATGTCGCAATCCGAGTAATACTCGCCGCCTTCATCTCGCTCGCGACAGAAGTAGGCGAGGATATCCTTGTCGTTGTTATGGCGCTTGTCAGCAATCAACTCGCCGATAAATGCTGCAATATATTTTTTGGCTCGCAGGCTGCGCCGGTACTTGAAGCCGGGGAGGTTTACTTCAAAAATAAAATTGAATCCGTCAATGAATTCCTCGAACGCAGTCTTTAGTCTCGTGCCCTCCCTACCCTGGCCGGTAACGCCGGTGAAGGTTTGCGCCGCAATTTCCAGCAGCGTTGACCTGGCATGACCCTGAAGCTGAAATTCCCCGGCACCGTAGAGGGGGTGCAGCGTGTTGGTAGAGATGGCGTTGATATTCTCCACATAGCTGTCCATGCTCGACTTTTTGAACGCTGTCTGCATCAACCTGCGCTGAAAACGATGTTCCTCGAAATCCTTCATGATCAGGCTGCCACCTATCAAGGACTCAAAGTGGCCCAGCCCCTTGGCGGAGGAGAAATTTTTCCCTACATCGAGATGCAGTTCACGCGCGTTCTCCGGTCCCAATGCCAGAACCATATGCGAGGGACCCATGGCAAACCTGGAAATGGCGCCGTAGCGGTGAAAGTGTTCATCGCAAAATTTTAGCGGATTGGCAGTTAAACTGAGAACGTTGCCTATAAGCGGGAGACCGTAATCACCGGGTATCTGCCGTAAATCACGGTTATCCGGACGTTCCAAATAATGAATTTCCTTCAAGCAGCACTCCAGCAACTGACGTTCATTGCCGATTTCGGCACGGAAAAACCATATTCTATCCAACGGATACGAACTTGATGTAGCTATCGCTGGCGAATTGTCTATTCATGAATACTATCTAATGGATGATGGTTGTCGTCTTCGGCAAGCAATATTTCCTCTGGCGGCGTTACTGTGAATCACTGCATGATCCACTACATAGCGCATAAGTTGCCGTTTCGTGGTGTAAATGACTCCGGTAGCGGATGCTACCACCGCATTCATGGATTGCGGGAGCTATCACATGAGCGTGCCAGATTACATAAGGAGTGATCTTCTTTTGAAGGGACACAAGGGACAGCCACCTCCTCGCTTTCTGTAGTGGCTCCCGCTGTGATACCTTTCACGGCTTGTCGCCCGGATGGGGAGTTTGCCGATGAAGGGAAATTCCCGAATAAAAAAAGGGCTCTGACCCCTTTTTTCCACCCCTTTTTTCCCTTGGGTGGTTTACTTGAAATACACGAATATCCGGCAGGAAAGTGACATAATATGAACGAATCCATCGATCGAAAACGCCTGCATTACGTCGGCAACCTGTCCATCTTCATGATCGGGCTGGGATTCGCCGTCCGCGCCAATATCGCGCCCGACCTGCAAGCGGAGATTTACGACAAGATCGATCTGGCGAACTCGGCCGCCATGGTCGGCCAGGCGCTGGGCATTACCTTTGCCGGTTTCGCGCTCACCTTGCTGTTCGGTTCCGCCCTGGTGGACCTGGTCGGCATGAAGCGGATGCTGTTGTTTTCGGCGCTGGCCTACCTGGCCGGGGCAGCGGGCTTGCTGACTGCATCACTGATGCCTGTTTCTGGCTTGGTGGAGGGCCTGGTGCTGATCAGCCTGTTGTGTACCGGGCTGGGCTGGGGTGCGGTTGAAGCGGCATCGAACCCCATGGTCGCCGCCATGTACCCGGAAGAAAAAGCGCACCGGCTGAACATTCTCCATGCCTGGTGGCCGGGCGGTATCGTGGTTGGCGGCCTCAGTGGTGTGGCCATTTCCAGCGCGCATCTCGCCTGGCAGTCCAATCTTGTAATACTCGCCTTGCCGGCATTGGCGCTGGCCTGGCTGGTTTGGAACTCCAGCTTCCCGGTAACCGAGCGCGTTGCCCAGGGTGTGAGTTATGCGGGAATGTTCGGTGAATTGGTTAAACGGCCCCTGTTCTGGGTATTCTGGTTGTGCATGTACCTGACGGCGGCCACCGAGCTGGCGCCGGGGCAGTGGGTGAACATGTCCCTGTCGAATGTGGTGGGCATGCAGGGGATTCTGGTGCTGGTCTATGTCAGCGCCCTGATGTTCGTGATGCGGCATTTTGCCGGGCCCATCGTGAAACGCATATCCTCGGTCGGTTTGATGTTTGCCAGTTGTCTCGCCGCCGGCATCGGCCTGTACGCCCTGAGTCTGGCCACCTCGCCGCTGGCGGCGTTCGCCGCGGCTACGGTGTGGGGCATCGGGGTCTGTTATCTCTGGCCCACCATGTTGGCGATTACCTCGGAACGGTTTCCCCGCGGTGGCGCGCTGGCTTTGGGTTTGATGGGCTTCGCCGGCGGTATGTCGATACAGTTTGTATTGCCGATTATGGGTGGAATCTTCGACCGGGCCAAGGCCGAAGCGGCTGGGGGCATCGACAAACTGGCGACACTTCCTGCCGAGGCGCTGGCCGAGGCGGTTCGTTACGCTTCAGTGGAATCCTTCCAGTCGGTTGCCGTGGTGCCCTTGTACCTGTTACCGGTATTCGGAATCATCTTTTTCTATGACCGCTATAAAGCCAAGGCTTGAACCACCCAGGGAGACAGGACATGAAACGGCGAGAATTTCTGGAATGCACCGCCATCCTCTTTACCGGCGCCACCGCCAGCCAGTTGGGCTTTTCGCTCAGCGAGGAACAGCGGGTTTATCTGGCCGCGGCGCCCAGCTATATCGAGCAGAAAGCCAGGTATTTAACGCCGCAACAGCGGGCCACGCTGGCGGCGATGACCGAAACCATCATCCCACGCACCGAAACGCCGGGGGCGATTGACGCAGGCGTACCGCGCTATATCGAACTGATGGCGCAGCAATGGATGAACGATGAGGAACGGGCCATTTTCGACAATGGGCTGACGGCTCTGATGAACGAGATGCAGGCGGAGTTCGGCAAGCCCTTCGAGCAACTGGATGAAATGACCCGCGGCGCCGTGTTGCAGCGCATGGAAGATGCAGTCAGTGATCACCCCTGGTTTTCGCCGGGAAGCATTATGGGGGAGGGGTTTATAAGCGACACTCCGTTTATTTGCCAGGTGAAGGAACTCACCGTGTTTGGTTTCTTTACTTCTGAAGTAGGCGGCACCGAAGTACTACGCTACGACCCCATGCCCATGCAGTTTGAGAGTGATATTCCCCTGGGCGCGGAGGAAAGTAGCTGGTCGGCTGGAGGCTTTCGATGAACGAGACCGCGGTTGCTACTGATTTCGATGCCATCGTGACCGGTTCCGGCATCACCGGCGGCTGGGCGGCCAAGGAGTTGACCGAGAAGGGCTTGAAGGTCCTGGTACTGGAGCGGGGCAGGGAGATCACCCACGGAGTGGATTACCTGGGTGAGCATGCCCCGGACTGGAAATTGCCCTACCAGGGCAAGAAGCCCCGCGAACTGTACCAGGCGGATTACCCGGTGCAGAGTGGCAGCTATGCTTTCAATGAGGCCACCCGGCATCTTTGGAATAATGATCGCCTCAATCCCTACCATCAGGATCCGGACAAACCCTTCAACTGGATGCGCGCCGATGTGGTCGGCGGCAGGTCCATTCTATGGGCGCGCCAGAGTTACCGTTGGTGTGAACAGGATTTCAACGCCAATCGTGATGACGGTCACGGAATTCCCTGGCCAATCGGCTATCGGGATCTGGCGCCGTGGTACGACTACGTGGAAGATTTTATCGGAGTGAGTGGCCAGGCCGAGGGTCTGCCCCAGTTGCCGGATGGCAAATTTCTGCCACCGATGGGCATGTTGGCCCTGGAGAAAACCATCAAGCAGCGACTGGCCAGGAATGCCCCGGATGTGACCCTGACCATGGGGCGCACCGCAACCCTGACCCAGGAGCACCAGGGCCGGGCCGCTTGTCACTACTGCGGCCCCTGTCATCGGGGCTGCTCCACTGGCAGTTACTTTTCGTCTCTCAGTTCTACCCTGCCGGCAGCGCGCAAAACCGGCAACTTGACCCTGGTAGCCAATGCCGTGGTGGAAAAGCTGGCTTACGACCCTGTGTCGGGCCGGGTGGCCGCCGTGCATGTGATTGACAGCGAAACCCGCAAACGCCGCCGCTACACCGGCAAACTGTTTTTCCTCTGCGCCGGCGCCGTGGCTTCAACCCAGATCCTGCTGAACTCATCCAGCGCGGCATTTCCCAGGGGACTGGCGAACTCCAGCGGAGTATTGGGCCATTACCTGATGGATCACTACTCGGCTTTTGGCGGGGTGGGGTTGTTTATGGATAATCTGGATCGCTACTTCCATGGAAACCGTCCCAACAATACGTACATTCCCCGTTTCCGAAATGTGGGCGGGCAGGACGAAGATGCGGATTTCGTTCGCGGTTATGGCTATCAAAACGTGCCAGTTCGATCCGACTGGTTCTTTACTATGAATAGCAGGGGTTTTGGGGCGGAACTGAAGAACCGATTGCGCAAGCCCGGCCCCTGGATGTGGATGATGGGCGCCTTTGGTGAATGCCTGCCTTACCGGGATAACCGCATTTCCCTGCACCCGGGCAAGGTGGACCGTTTCGGCATTCCCCAGGTATCGGCCAGCTTTCAGTGGGGTGACAATGAACGCGCCATTGATCGGGATATGAGGAAGCAGGGCGACCGCATTCTCAAGGCTGCCGGTGCGGTGATGAATTTTTCTAACCTGTCAGCGGAGCCGGCTGAACAGCCCGGCGGCTCCGCCATCCACGAAATGGGCACTGCGCGTATGGGGGATGACCCTACCCAGTCCGTGTTGAATGCCCATAACCAGGCCCACGATGCCCCAAACCTGTATGTGACGGATGGTTCGGCAATGACTTCCTCCTCTTGTGTGAACCCGTCGCTGACCTATATGGCCTTGACGGCTCGCGCCTGTAATCACGCCGTCAAGCAACTGGCGCAGGGGTGGGTTTGATTGGGGCGGGAACTGCTTCGTGTCAGCCCCGTCACTCCCTGAAAATCGGTGGAAAACTGTATACAGTGGGAATTCGGGGTTTTGGCCGAGGCGCTGAAACAGAGCCTGCTCACAAGGACTGGCGCCGGGCTTCACAGTAGGTTTTCAGGCCCTGGCCGCAAGCATTGAAGCCGTCCTCTATGATGCTTGCGAACTGTTCCAGCATCGCCGGCATGGCCTCGCCGGAAAATTCATCGATGGTGAAGTAGGTGCAACGCTGGTCATCCAGCTTTTTGAGAGTTTGGGTACGCTTGGCGTGTACCGGGTCGCCGGGCTTGTTCTCCATGCGCCAGGCAATGGCTTTGCAGGGTTCGATGCGGCAGATGTATTCCACCTGGTCGATCAGGTTTCCACCGAGCCGGGTTTTCATGACAATGGGCGTATCCAGCACCAGCTCGGCCTCGGCGCTGGGGCAGAAGGAGTTCCACTTCCCATAGTTGGCAAAGTCCACCAGCACATCCCAGACCAATTCGACCGGCGCCTCTATGGTGATTTCTTCAGAACTGACACTAGTTTCCGTGATCAACGGTAGTCTCCCGGTTCGACTGGTTCTGCAATGTTAGCAGCTTACCGGTCTTTGTTGAGCCCCAGCCGTAACCGTTCGGTATTGACGTGATTTCTGGCCAAGTCAGACGGGCTGGTGCCGTAGGGGCCGCGCATGCGCGGCCCGCGGGCCCTGTGCCCGGAGGGTGCGCCATGGCGAGCCCATACAGGTGTCGAGGTAACGGTATACGGCCCATCTCTCACGTCTTGCCCGAACGGTTACCCCCAGTTGTATAATTTAAAACTAATATTAGATTATTGATTTAACTACATGAATTATGGGCTTTTACCTACAAATAATAGCCTTAATGTTTCCTGAGTGTTTCCCCGACAGTTTGTCTGTCGTACCCAGCCAAGAAAATACAAAATTCGCGCTTCTTTTTGCTGCTTAGCTTTATGCTAAGCTGGTAAAAACATTTCTCATATTTGGACTGTAACGGCTTGAACTACAATTCAAATGGGCTAGGTTCGAAAGCCACCTTGCCAACTCCGAATGCATAGACAATCAGACAAGCTTTTGTTAGCACCTACAGATCTCAGTAATTTCTTGAGTTGCCGTCATTTGTCTGCGCTGGATGTCAAGGTCGCCGCAGGAGAGGCGGTTCGTCCTGTGCGATATGGCCCGTTTATCGAGGAACTACAAATGCGGGGTACTGCTCACGAAATGGCGTACCTGCAGCATCTCCGAAATTTAGGTCTGAATATTGACTTGGATGCAAGTTCAGACTCTGGGCAGTGGGGCGATGCTTCCGCTGTTGAAAGAACCCTGGCGGCAATGAAGGCAGGAAAGGACATTATTTATCAGGCCGCTCTATCAGACAACAAATTGTTGTCGCTCAGATTATTCCACTGCCTCTTTCTCAAGTTAATTTGCAGTCATTCAGTTGAGGTTTCCCGCATTGTTTTCCCCGGTGGAATACAGGTAGAAGCTGGAACATTGTGGGCAGCCTGACAGG
>JAPOQD010000132.1 GCA_026710905.1 Halieaceae bacterium | reverse complement strand
TCCGCCCTCCCCGCCAGCCGCCTCGGCATCCCCCCCCGGCGCCCTCGGGGATGCCTTCCGCCCCCTTTCCAGGGGAGCCACGGCGGGCTGACTCGTTCCCATACGAGCAGCCACATCATTCTGGCTCAATCCGGCCTTGAGGCGCGCTTTGATGAGGTCTCGCGCCAGCTTGAACTCAGGTTGCAGCGCCGTGTGCTCATTGCGGAAATCAGGCTCCTTCTTCCACTTCTCACGAAGTTTTGTATAGGGAATACTCATAAGTTCATCGCTCACATTCTCGACAGGGCAGTCCGAATTGCCAGCGGGTACGGAATATCCAATTCAGTGGATTACGATCCCCCGCCGGTGATGGCGTTCACACCGGTAATGATTGCAACGATGGCGCCGCCCTGAATCAGCATGGCGCGATAAAGGTCACCACGCAGTCTTGCGATTTCCAGGTCCAGGTGTTCCCTGGTAATGGCCCTATCCTGATCCAGTTGGAAAAACGAATGAATGGCTCTGGTGATCGCTTCCGCCTGGTCGGCTTTGAAGCCGGTGTTCTGTAACTCGCGAACGATGGTGTGGGTGTCCATGGTAGTTCCGGTCATAGTGTCACGTCCTTGTGATGTGGTTGCTCTACATAGTATACACCTTGAGCAGGTCCACCTCAGCGTCAGTTTACCTCACTATCAGTCACTTCAGCCCCCCGCTCCTTCCGAACCTCGGCAATAGCGGTTTCCACCGGGCCAATCATACTGGCCGCTCGGGGATAACCGGAGTAATTGGCAATCGTCAGCAGCAACTCGCGCAATTCCTCTTCGTTCAACTCGCCGTTCTTGAGCGCCGCCTTGGCCTGAATGCCGAAGGTCGTGGTATCGCCCTTTTCGGCGATGATGCCGAGCATCATCAAGCGGCGGTCGCGAATGGAAAGTACATCACGAGCCCAGGTTTCCGCGAACAATTGCTCCAGCATCACATCGGTGAGTGGGTAGCCTTCATCGGGCGCCACCACATCACCGGCGTATATCCTGTCGATCATTTTCAGTCCCCTGGCGCGGCGTTCAGAGTCTGGCATGGGGAATCCTCCCTGCTGATAAAGCGCCACAGCTTACCCGGAAAGCCGCCTGCTCAACAGGCCCGGCACGCCTGTACTCATCGAGGGAGATGCGTCTCTCCCCATCCGAGGACAGGGCTCGCCGCCGGTCATTCCGGTAACGGCGGATTGCGGGTCGCGCATGCGCGGCCCCGGTGGTGGGGTTGCGGGACCACCCCGTTCGCAGGTGCTTGCCATGGCAAGCACCCTTCGGGCACACGGCCCGCGGGTCGCGCATGCGCGACCCCTACAACTGGATGTGGGTTCGGCGCCATTTTCGCTAGCTGTTGACCGATGCCGCAGGGGCCCAGTGCCCGGAGGGTGCGCCACAAAGCAAGCTCACGGCCTCAGCCCAACTCCGTTGCCTTGCCCTGCTCCCAGGTAGTGCAGGCAGACTGACCGGCGGCGGTGGAAACCGCCAACTCAATCAGGCGGATATCCCCCGCCAGCAGGGTCTGGTCCTGCAGCAGGCTGTACAGCAGGTAATGGGAAAGTTCTTCCACGGTGGTGTTGCGCAGCGGCAGCAACAAGGTGTCACTTTTCAGCAACAACATCACATCCTGGTGATGGCTGACCCGGTAGTATTCGCCCTGTTCTTCTATCTGGAGAAAGGGGGACTGGGTGGGGATAATGGTGTATTCGTCCAGGCTGTCGCACAGCGCTTTCAGCCGCCGTTTGTAACTGGCGTAATCGTCCGCGAGGCCGTTGTCATCCACCGGCGACACGATGCGGGCGGAAACCGAGAAATTGTGCCCGTGCAGGCGCTCTCTCTCGGTGGCGGAAAATATGGTGAAATGGGCAGCCGAGAACTTGTGGCCTTCCTTGTCGATATGAATGGTGGTCAGTCTTTCGGGCATAGGGTTTGAGCCGATATATCTGCTAAGGTGCAGGCGGGATTTCGGGAGAATTATATATGGATACAGCGATCATTACCGGGGCCAGCGCCGGCATTGGCAAAGCCGCGGCGCAGTTGTTCGTGGATGACGGTTTCCGGGTTTTCAACCTTTCGCGCCGGCAATGCGATATCGCAGCGGTGGAGAGTATTCCCTGCGACCTGTCCAGCGAAGCTTCCCTGCGGCAGGCGCTGGAGGTGCTGGAGCCGGAGTTGCCCGGCGCCGGCCGTATCGGGCTGGTTCACAATGCCAGCCAGATACGCAGCGACCGGGCGGACCACTGCTCCAGCGCTGACCTGCTGGAAGTGCTGCAAACCAATTTGGTGGCCGCCAACAGCCTCAACCAGCTTATCCTGCCGACCATGAAGCCGGGCTCCAGTGTAATCTACGTGGGCTCGACCCTGGCCGAGAAAGCCGTGGCCTGGTGTTTCAGTTACTCCGTTTCCAAACACGCCATGGCCGGCATGATGCGCGCCACCTGTCAGGACCTGATGGGCCGGGGTATTCACACCGCCTGTGTGTGTCCGGGCTTTACCAATACCGAAATGCTGCTAACCCACCTCGGTAATGACCAGCAACTCATCGAAAGTCTGGCCACCAACAACAGCTTTGGGCGCCTGGTCGAAGCGACGGAAATCGCGGCGCTGATCCACTGGGTTCACCACAATCCGGCAGTGAACGGTTCGGTCCTGCACGCTCACCTTGGTCAAAAGGAGTCCTGATATGCCGATGGTTGCGGGCCTGGGCCGAGAGGGGCATCGTTATGCCGATAGCTGCGGGCCTGGGCCGAGAGGAGTGCCGTTATGCCGGTGGTTGCGGCGCCGGATCAAAAGGAGTAGCGCTATGCCGATAGACAAGACATTGGGCCATCGGGTCTATTGATATGCCGTCGGAAGAAGCCCTGATCAACAGCGGCGCCGAACTGCCGATACTTGACCAGGCCCGGCTTCAGGAGCGGCGCGAGCGGGTGTTCCTGGTGCTGGCCGGAATCTTCATCTGCGCCATGACCATGTTGAATATTCTCGGCATCACCCGGTTCGTGCAGCTCGGGCCGATGGCGCTGGCCATTGGCGTGTTGCCCTATCCGCTGACCTTCCTCTGCACCGATTTGATCTGCGAGTTGTACGGCAAGGCCCGCGCCAATTTCATGGTGTCCCTGGGGCTGGGCTTGAACCTGTTTATTCTCGCTGTGTTGTGGCTGGGCAACCTGTTGCCCGCAGCGGGGGCGGAGACCCTGCCGCCGTGGCAGGTTTTGCAACTGGCCGAAAGCGTGGCCCTGCCCAACGGCAGCGAGTTGGCGGGCTCGGTGGAACTGTTTCAATTGATTTACGCCACCACCACCGGCGCGATGTTCGCATCGATGATGGCGTATATCGCCGCCCAGTACTGCGATGTGCAACTGTTCCACTTCTGGAAGCGGGTCACCGGGGGCAAGTACCTGTGGATACGCAACAACTTCAGCACGCTGATCAGTCAGTTGGTGGATTCCTTTATGGTCATTGCGGTGACTTTCGGAGCGGTCTACCTGGACGGGAATATCACCCTGCGGGCGCTGTTGATCCTGATGTTCAGCAACTATCTGTTCAAGTTCAGCGTGGCCATTGCAGATACCGGGCCGTTCTACCTGGCGGTATACCAGTTACGCAAGTACCTGCACTTGCAAGACGGGGAAATCGCCATCCACCGTTGACAACCCACCGGTGGGCTGTCGGCAGCTAGTAAAACGAACAAGGGGTCGCACATGTGCTGCCCGCAAACCGGCCGTACAGGAATGACAGACAGCGGCCCCTGCGGCATGGGTCAAGGTCAGTCCGAATTGGCGCCGCATCCCCCGTAAGTTCGACTACCGCGCAATATTCCGGCAATTGGACTTATAATGCCGGCCATGCCAGTGCGCAAATCCAGGGACTTTCCGCAAGACAATGCCAACCCGAACTACGGTGAGGGCTGCTACCGGCGCAGGATCGGGCTGAAGGCAGGGCCCGGCCATGTGGTGGGCGAGTTGGAAGACGATTGTCACGGTTTTCGTCTGCGGCTTGAGCACGATGGCGCAAAGGTAACGGGCATCACCGGAGAAACGCCGCGTATCCCCATGAATACCTGCTCCGGCGCGCTGCGGCCGCTGCGGGAGTTGATCGGGCTGCCCCTGAATATGCCGGCCCCGGAGATCGTCGGTTCGGTGGACCCACGCAGCAACTGCACCCATCTCTACGACCTGGCCCTGCTGGCCATGGCCCATGTCGGCTGGGACAAGCCCTCGCGAATTTACGATGTGGTGGTGGACGATCAACCCGGCGGCGGCAGACCGGCCCGGGCCGAGGTATTCCTGGATGGCGAATCCATGGTCCGCTGGGAAGTGTGCTGGACCAGCATCGTTACTCCCGCCGAATTGCGGGGCAAACCCATCATGCAGGGCTTTTCGGCCTGGGCCAATCAGCATTTCCACGGTCTGGAGAAAGAAGCGGCGTTCGTGCTCAGCAAGGGGATCTTCGTGGGTATGTCGCGGCGCTATGACATGAGTAAAATCGGTGGTATGCCCGCCCTGTATCAGGCTTCCATGATGGGCGTGTGCTACTCCTATTCAGAGGGTGTGGTGGAGCGGGCCGTGCGCCTCTCCGGCTCGGTGCGCGACTTCAGCCGGCATCCCGAACAACTGTTGAAATTCACCTAACCACTACAAGCTGTTAGATGCAAAGCAAGCTGCCGGATCAGGGCACCTATTTCCAGTTGTTGGAATATTCGGGTATTACCGAGGAGCCGGACACCGAGTTCCTCAAACAGGGGGGGAAATACTGTGCGGGATCTGACTATCAGCCTGTTGCAAAGCGATTTGCATTGGGAGCAGCCGGAGCGAAACCGGCAACAATTCACCGAACTGTTGCGGGGCCTGGCGGGGCAAACCGATCTGGCGGTACTGCCGGAGATGTTCACCACCGGATTTTCCATGAACGCGCGGAAGATTGCGGAAGACAGCGCGGGGCCCACCGAGGAGTGGATGTTGCAGCAGGCGCGCTTGCACAAGCTGGCCATTACCGGCTCGCTGGCGGTGCGCGACGCCGGCAGTATTTACAACCGGCTGCTGTTTGTAACTCCCGGCGGGGAGGTCAGCCGGTATGACAAACGCCACTTGTTCCGTGTCTCCGAAGAACAGCGGCGCTACGCTGCGGGAAAACAGCGCCTGGTAGTCAACTGGCGCGGCTGGAGATTGTGTCCGTTGATCTGCTACGACCTGCGCTTTCCGGTTTGGAGCCGGGACCGGGGCGATTACGACGCGCTCCTCTATGTCGCCAACTGGCCCGCCAAACGGGCCATGCACTGGCGCCAGTTGTTGCTGGCCAGAGCCATAGAAAACCAGAGTTATTGTATCGGCCTGAACCGGATCGGCAGGGACGGCAACAATATCAACTACCAGGGTGGCAGCCTGGTGGCGGCCGCCGACGGTGAATTACTATTGGATTGCAAGGACGGCGCCGGTGTTTTTACCTGCACCCTCAGCGCCAGCGCCAGGGAAACCTATCGCCGCAAATTCCCCATCCACATGGACGGGGATGATTTCGAGTTACTGGGCGGTTGATTACTCACCCCCCCATCCATCTGGATGAGGGGGGGTAAATTCGAACTACTGACCGGCGGACTACTCTTCGTACTCCACTTCCAGACCGGCGATTACCCTGCGATTCTCGGCCCGGCCCTCCTTGGTGTCATTGCTGGCAATCGGCTGCGATTCACCAAAACCCGTGGCGGACAGCCGGCTGGGGCTGATCCCGTGCTCGTTGACCAACAACTCAAGCACCGCCTCGGCGCGCCGCTGCGAAAGGCTCTGGTTGTAGTCCTCGGGGCCGGTGCTGTCGGTGTGGCCTTCCAGTTCAACGTCGATAAAGTCGAAGCGCCTGAGAAAGTCGGCCAGTTCCCGCACCTCACTGAACTCATGTTCCTGCACCTCATCGGAGTCAAATTCGAAATTAACTTTCAACCGGATTGAGGCCACGCGGGTGACCTTCAAGGAGCAACCGCGGTCATCCACCCGCGCCCCGGCGGGGGTGTCCGGACATTCGTCGATATCATCAGGCACCCCGTCACCATCACTGTCCACCGGAGGGGGCGGTTCCTCAACCGGTGGGGGCGGGGGATCTGCAAAGTCGTAAGCGATACCCACACTCATGGTGACATCATTGACGTCTCCATCAAAGGTACGCAGCCAGCGGGCATCACCCCGCCAGTTCCAGTGATCCGTCAAATAATATCGGAAGCCTGCTCCCAGGCTGGAATGCGTATTCGATTGATCGCCGTTGAGGCCATCCAGATTCAACTTGCCGCCGCCAAAACCGATATAGGGATGCAATGCTTCCTCATTGGGGAAATAATAGAGAAAGCCCAGGCCCAAGATATCTACATCCACATCGATGTTACCTGTGTCGCTACTGGTCTCGCCCTGGGCATAGCTGAGTTCCGCAGCCCAGCGATCATCAATTTGAAACTCGAGGTCCACTCTGGGCAGCAACTCACTGCCCAGGTTGTGTCCGCTACCCCAGTCGTACCATGTGCCGCCCAGGGTCAGGGTAAGCGGCGCGTCCGCCCGGGCCGTGGTATGGAAAACCAGGGCCGCCAGGGCCAACACTCCGGAAAACAGCTTGATCAGTTTCATAGGTTTATTCCCATTCAGGATTGTTTATTGCAGTTCATGTTAAGTACCCGGCCGTCGTATTGCATCCCGTTGCGCAGCACATCTGCAAGTAACTGGTTCGGGGCTTGCGCGGGCCGGAACAAGGCAAGACCGGCATCACCTTTAGCGGTAAAACCCCACCGCCGTTCAAGGCATGACGATAGCCTGACATTTTACCAGCCCAGCGTGTCCTTGACAAAAGGAATGGTCAATTGACGCTGTTGCGCCAGCGAGGCCTGGTCCAGTTGGCCCAGCACTGCGATCAGACCGGCCATGGACCGTGTTGCGCGGCTCATGATGTAACGTCCAACCTCGGCCGGCAATTGCAGCCCCAGCCGGGAAGCGCGGAATTGCAGGATAGCCAGTTTTTGCTCATCTCCGGATTCCGGCAGTTTCAGCGTCAGCCCCCAGGCCAGGCGCGAGCGCAGGTCCGGCAGGGTCACCGGCAGATGGCGCGGCGCCTGGCCGGCGCTGCACAACAGGCGGCAGTCCTGCTCCCGCATCCGGTTGTAAAGGTCAAACAGTGCTTGCTCCCATTCCGCCTTGCCGCAGATCGCATCCAGATCGTCCAGACAAAGCAGCCGCAGGAATTCGGCTCCTTCGAGCAACTCGGCCGCTGCCATATCACAGGTGTCCCGCAACGGCAGGTACAGGGCATCACCAGCCGCCTGTGATTGACACAGCGCCTGCAGCAAATGGCTGCGGCCACTGCCGGAAGGACCGTGCAAGTAGATAAAGTGTTCTCCAGCGGGGTCGGCCGACCTGGTCAGAACCTCGTGCAACACCTGCAACTCCTGGAAAAACAGGAAGTTTTCCAGGCTGGTCTCATCACCCAGGCGCATCTTCAGCGGCAGTTGCCGGGGCTGCTCAGGCGTCCCCATCGTTCGCATACCATTCGCTGTCACGATACTGCCGATGAAAGTGGCGCAGGAATACCATGATCACCGCGGCTGTCGGCAAGCCCAGCAGAATGCCCACAAAACCCGCCAACTGTCCGCCCGCCAGCACCGCAAAGATCACCACCACCGGATGCAGGCCGATGCGGTTTCCCACCAGTCTGGGGGTCAGCAGGTACGCCTCCAGGGATTGGCCGATTACAAACACCAGGCCGATCCACAAGAGAATGCTCAGGTCCTGAAACTGCAGCCAGCCGGCAATCAATGCAGTAACCACACCAACCACCGTACCCAGGTACGGGACAATGCTGGCCAGGCCCGCCACCGCGCCAATCAGAAAGGCCAGTTCCAGACCCACCAGCCACAGGCCGGCCGCGTAAATTCCAACCAGGCTCAACATCACCAGTAACTGCCCGCGCAGGAAAGCGCCGATCACCTCGTCACATTCCCGGGCCAGGCTGCGTGCGGTTTTCTGCCAGGCCATGGGCAGCAGCCGCAGCACTTTGGGAGTCAACTTGTCCCAATCCCGCAACAGGTAAAATGCGACGATCGGAATCAGCACCAGGTTACCCAGGGATACCAGAAAATTGATGCCCGAACCGGTAATGTACGTACTGACGCCGGAAACCAGCCTACCCACGGATTCCCAGTTTTCGGCAATTCTCTGGCGCAGTTCCAAAACCGGTAGCCCCTGTTGCGGCAAACCCAGCCTTTCCTGGATTCGAGGCAGGGCGGTCTGGATGAACCATTCAAACAGGAGGGGAACCTTGCGCACCAGCATGTCGAGTTGCTGGGCCACCAAGGGCAAGGTGATCAGCAGGATGATCGCCAGCAGCACTCCGATCAACAGGAACACCAGGCCGGAGGCCAGTCCTCGCCCAAGGCCACGTGTTTCCAGGCGGTCGGCGAGCGGGTCTCCCAGGTAGGCGATAAAGGCGCCGATCACAAACGGCGATAATACCGGGCGCAACTGGTGCACCAAAAACAGAAACGCCGCCAGGCCCAGTAGCACCGCTGGCCAACGCCAAACTTCCATGCCACGGCCGCTCACGGCAGCCACCGATAAGCCAGGCCCGGCTCGGCGGAGGCAGCTCGCAGGGGCTCTGCTGGCCGGCTCGGCTCCAGTTTCCCCTTTAGCGTCAGGAGCCGTTGTAATTGTTGCTCCTGCAGTTTCACTTGCAGTCGAAAGATCGCCGATTCTCCCTGCAGGAATTCCAGCCGCGCATCTTCCACCAATTCCAGCCCCTGCATATGGTTCAGTACTTGCCGGTAATCCGTGTAGCGTTGCAATCCATCGACCCGCACCAGCAAACCGGCCCTGCTGACGGCGCTGGGTTGCAGGGCGTAGCGCGCCGCCATGGTTTCCGCGGCAAGGGACACCCCGGCGCCGGCGGCAACGTGGTCATCCGCGGTATGGAGGCTGACTGCCGAACTGCCCTGTGCATCCAGGTACAGCCAATCCCCGGTCCAGCGCCCCTGGCTGTCTACTGACAGCCTCGCTACCAGCACGTGCTCGGCCCGATAGCGTTGTGAGGCGCGCACGATTGACGGACTGTCCAGTTCCCACAGGTCCTGTACGTCCAGCGCCAGATTGTCCTGCAAGTCGTAGAGTGGAAAGCTCACCGGCAGCGCCCGGCGGGAAAATCCCTCGCGCAGTTCCCGCCGCAGCGAGGCGCTGCCGGCAGTGTTACCGAAGCTTCTCGCGGCGGCGCCATCCACCACCATCCACACCAGTAGCCGTGGGCGCTGGTTCGCCCACACCGGCTGGCCCGCATCGATGAGGATTTGCATGACCGGTTCCCGATCAAAAACAATGACCAGCCGCAACTCGCCATCGTCGGCGCGCCGGTACTGATATTGTTGCAGATAGTTTCTGCCGCTCCCCAGGGCGCCGCGAATCTGCTCGTTAGCCAGAACCTTACTGCTGCCGGACAATTTGACCAGCACTTGCGCCAGACCGGCCCGAACGGCTCGATTCAATTCCCGGGCCCCGTGGTCTTCGACCGCGACTTCGGCGCGATACACCGCCTCGTCCAACAGGGCCGCGGCGGGGGTGACGAAACCGAACAGGAGCAAGACAGTAAGCAGGCGGCGCACGGGAACAGCTAACGCTCAAATATCAGGACCGGGCATTGTAACAGCCGCACCCCCCAACTTCAGCAACTCGCCAGCCGCAATGTTGCGGTTAGCTTGTCGGATTTGGGCGTTCGTAGCGAGGGCGTTGCAGTACTGCTGTGGCGGGGCGCATGGATACAAAAATGCTGCAGGCATAGGGATCACGGACACAAAAACGCTGATGGCATAGGGGCGCAGCGACTGAAAGGCACTAATGTCGGTGCGGCTGGTGTCGTTGCGGGTAGACGTGACAAGGGCATGGCCTTCCACGGAACGGGTGTACTGTTCGCCGCCGGTCACGTTCTGGATTTCCACATTAACCACATACCAGGTGGTGGAAGTGACCGCGTTCGTACCCGTACCCGTGGTCACGCTGCGCTTGTAGCGGGCGCGCCCGTCGTCGTAGGTAAACTGCACATTCTTGTCGGCCCCCTTGGTGATGGTGTGGGCCTTGTCGAAGCTGGTGTAGCGCAAGGTCAGCCCATCCCCGCTGGCCCCCTGAATGGACGGGCATACAGGGCATACAGGACACCCATCGATTCTTTCACCTCGGTAAACTCGCCCCAAAGGACTACAACTCCTGTTATTTGGGGAGTAACTCTACTAATACATTTTCGGAATTTTTGTCAGCAGGACGGGATCAGGGCATTCTCACCGAAATATATGCTCTCCGATGCGCAAGAGGGCCCAAAGCCTGGCCCCTGCAGATTCAGTGCATGGGATTTTCGGCGTGGTTGGTGCCGGCGTGGCGATACAAATTTCGCAACGCCGACTGCCCACTACTGCACAAGCTTCCAGGTGTTACTATCTTGAAATATTGTCGTCAATTGGCGACAATCAGCTTATGACGTTTGAGGTCGCAACTACCGAGGTATTTGATCAGTGGATAATCGCCCTCAAAAATCGCCAGGCGGCGCGGTTGATTCGCCAGAGAATCACCCGCGCACGAGACGGCAACCTGGGAGACGTCAAGCCGGTCGGCCAGGGTGTTTTCGAGATGCGCATACATGCAGGTCCGGGATACCGGCTGTACTACATCGTCCGAGATGGCCGCCTCATTATCCTGTTGTGCGGCGGTAGCAAGGGGTCCCAATCCCGGGACATCAAGACGGCTCACCGCATTGCGAGAGAGTTGGAGTAGAGAATGAAAACCAAACCGTATGATCCTGCACTGCTGATCCAGTCTGACGCCGAACTGGCGCAACACCTGCAGGACTCCTGGGACAGTGGAGAACCTTCGTTGTTTATGACCGCGTTGCGCGATGCCGCTCAGATAAAAGGTATGACTTATATCGCAACCGCGACCGGCCTCAGTAGAAGTACGCTCTACCGGACACTGAACGGAAAGCGGCAGCCTCGCCTGGATACCCTGCAAAAAATTATGCAGGCGCTGGAAGTCAAGGTGAGTTTCGCTGCGTAGCGCCAGGCAGTAAGGAGAAAGAGGCCACCTATCTTCTTTAACCATCTTTGGTTTTACGTAACTACTCACGCCCCTACAACCTGTGGGGCCAAACCACCTAATGCAAACATTGCGCGGGCCGTGCCATACGGGCGAGGCATGCCTCGCCCCTACGCACCCGCATTTCGGAGCAGTAATTCCCGGCCCCGGACAAAGCAGGGGGGCGGCGAGTAGTTACACGAGAAGTTGTTCTGTTAGCCAATACTTCCGGTCAGTCTGTGACCGGTGTGGCCCGCGACCTGGGCATGAGGGAAAACCTGCTGTGGCGATGGAAGGAGGAAATCGAGGAGTACGGTATCCCAGGCCTTTGATCGGTGGCATCAAAACCCGGCACCAGCCGGCGCGGCGATTTCCAAAAGCGGAGACCGGAAAACCGACCTTCCCGAGGCATCTGAAGGGAGGTAGTCATCGATTTGACAACATGGATACTGGGAGCCTGCCGCTGTATTCGCCAGCCCGACGCGCTAAAATGGCGCCCCCGCTAGCAGCCGGACCGAACGTGAGCACAGAGCCTCCCGCACAGGGCCTCGATTATCGCAGCGCGGGCGTCAATATCGACGCCGGCAATGCCTTGGTGGAACGTATCAAAAGCATTGCCCAGAGCACCCGGCGCAGCGGGGTTTTGGGTGGGCTGGGCGGCTTTGGCGCCCTGTTTGAAGTGCCCGCGGGCTATCGGGAACCGGTACTGGTATCCGGCGCCGACGGGGTCGGCACCAAGTTGCTGCTGGCCCGGGACATGGGCAGGCACGACACCATCGGTATCGACCTGGTGGCGATGTGTGTGAACGATGTTCTGGTGAGCGGCGCCGAGCCCTTGTTTTTTCTCGACTACTACGCTGCCGGCAAGCTTGACGTAGACACCGCGGCGGCCGTGGTTCGGGGCATCGGCGAGGGTTGCTCCCGCGCCGGCTGCGCCCTGGCCGGCGGCGAAACGGCGGAAATGCCGGGTCTGTACACGGGTGGGGATTACGACCTGGCGGGTTTCTGCGTGGGAGTGGTGGAGAAGTCGGAGATTATCGACGGCAGTGAGGTAGCCAATGGCGACATCCTCCTGGCGCTGGGTTCATCCGGCCCCCATTCCAACGGTTATTCCCTGATTCGCAAGATCCTAGCCGTGTGCGGCGCCGGCCTGGAGGCGCCACTGGCGCAGGCCAGCCTCGGAGAAATCCTGCTCGAGCCCACCCGCATCTACGTGCCCTCCCTGCTGGCCCTGCGGCGTTCGGTGAAGATCAAGGCGCTGTCCCACATTACCGGCGGCGGCCTGCTGGAAAACCTGCCGCGGGTGCTTCCCGATCAGAGCCGGGCTCTGATCGACACCGGCAGTTGGCAATGGCCGGATATATTCCACTGGTTGCAGGAACAGGGCAATGTCGGCCGCCAGGAGATGTACCGAACCTTCAACTGCGGGGTTGGCATGGTGCTTTGCGTGGCCTCCGCCGAGGCGAACAGCTCACTGCAACTGCTGCGCGCCCAGGGCGAAACTGCCTGGGTGCTGGGTGAAGTCGCCGCACGCGATGCCGGCGGCAGCCAGGTGGTGCTGGGAAACTCGTGAATCTGGCTGTCCTGATTAGCGGCGGCGGCTCGAATCTGCAAGCCTTTATCGACGCCATTGCGCGTGGCGAACTGGACGCCAATATTTCACTGGTATTGAGCAACCGAGCCGAAGCCTACGGTCTGCAACGCGCCAGGCAGGCCAATATCGACACACGCTGTATTGATCATCGCGCCTATGACAACCGCGAAAATTTTGACCGGGCCATGCTCGATGCGCTGCGCGCCTACCCGCTGGACCTGGTGCTGCTGGCGGGGTTCATGCGTATTCTGTCACCGTTGTTTGTGCGTGCTTACCTGGGCCGCCTGATGAATATACACCCTTCCCTGCTGCCCAAATATCCCGGCCTGCACACCCATCAACGGGCGCTGGAGGCCGCGGACCGTGAGGCCGGCGCCAGTGTGCATTTTGTCACCGAGGAACTGGACGGCGGCCCGGTCATTGTTCAGGCCCGAACGCCAATCCTGGAAACCGATAACGCGGATACCCTGGCGGCGAGGGTACTGGAGCAGGAACATCGGATCTATCCACTGGCGGTGCGCTGGTTCTGTGAAGGGCGGCTGCGGTTGGAGGGCGGCAGCGCCCTGCTGGATGGCAAGCCGATCAGGCTTTCGGCAGGGTGACGCCGCTCTGCCGCTGGTACTTGCCGTCACGGTCGGCATAGCTGGTTTCACACACCTCGTCAGACTCAAAGAACAACATCTGGGCGACGCCCTCATTGGCGTAGATTTTCGCTGGCAGGTTGGTGGTATTGGAAAATTCCAGGGTGACATGCCCCTCCCACTCCGGCTCCAGCGGGGTCACGTTGACAATGATGCCGCAGCGGGCGTAGGTGGATTTACCCAGGCAAACGGTCAATACATTGCGCGGTATGCGAAAGTACTCGACCGTGGCGGCCAGGGCGAAGGAGTTGGGAGGAATGGTGCAGGAATCACCATGAATATCGACAAAGCTGTTGGAATCAAAGTGCTTGGGGTCCACGGTCACCGGATGAATATTGGTGAATACCTTGAACTGGTCCGAGCAACGCACATCGTAGCCGTAGCTGGAAGTTCCGTAAGAGATGATGCGCCGGCCGCCCTTGCGGCTCACCTGACCGGGCTCAAATGGCTCAATCATGCCATGCTCTCGGGCCATGCGCTGAATCCAGCGATCCGCCTTGATGCTCATACCGGTTGGTCAGTCATTACTGATGACGATCTTGGGAACCGCTCGCTCCTCCCCCCGCTCCAGTTGCGCCGCCACCTGTTCAGCCAACTCCAGGTACAGCTTGCTGATCGCACTGTCGGGGTCCGCACTCACCGGGGGGGCGCCGGCATCGGTCTGCTCCCGAATGGACGAATCCAGGGGTAGAGCCCCAAGCAGCGGCACGCCGTACTCTGCGGCAATCCTCTGACCACCCGCGTCACCAAAGATATGCTCGCTGTGGCCGCACTCGCTGCAAATATGCACCGCCATGTTTTCCACCACGCCCAGCACCGGGATATCCACCTTGGCGAAGGTCTCAATGCCCTTGCGGGCATCCAGCAGGGCCAGATCCTGGGGCGTGGTCACAATCACTGCGCCGGCTACCGAAGCTTTCTGGGCCAGGGTCAATTGAATGTCGCCGGTTCCCGGCGGCATATCGATCACCAGGTAGTCCAGTTCACCCCACAGGGTTTGCTCCAGCATTTGTTGCAGTGCCCCTCCCGCCATGGGTCCGCGCCAGACCATGGGCGTTTTTTCGGTGACCAGGTAGCCCATGGACATGGTCTTGAGGCCGTGCGCCGTGACAGGAAGCAACCATTTACCGTCTTTTTGTTGCGGCCGGACACCCTCGGCAATGCCCAGCATCATTTGTTGGCTGGGCCCGTAGATATCGGCATCCAGCAGGCCCACTGCCGCACCACGGGCGCTCAGCGCCAGGGCCAGATTGACCGCCGTGGTGGACTTGCCCACCCCGCCTTTGCCGGAGGCCACCGCAATGATGTGTTTGATTTGATCCATGGGCAGTGAGTATAGGGACTCCGGCAGCCACGGGGAACCGGTGCGGATGAAATACAGGGCCAAAACGGCTATAGTGGCGCCGCTTTTTTTCCCAGGTTTGAGCACATGCCCGATCACGCGGTCCGCACGATACTGGTGACCAGCGCCCTGCCCTACGCCAATGGCCCGCTGCACCTGGGCCATTTGCTGGAGCAGGTGCAAACGGATATCTGGGTGCGGTTCCAGAAGTCGCGCGGCCATCATTGCAGCTACGTTTGCGCCGATGACGCCCACGGCACCGCCATCATGCTGACGGCGGAACAGTCGGGTATCAGCCCGGAGCAGCAAATCGAGCAGATGCATGCCGAACACGCTCGCGACAGCGCCGGTTTTCTGGTCGAATTCGACAATTTTTACAGCACCCACACCGAGGAAAACCGCTTCTTCAGTGAACTGATCTACACCCGGCTGCGCGACCGGGGCTACATTGTCCAGCGTGATATCACCCAGGCCTACGATCCCGAACAGGGCCTGTTCTTGTCCGACCGTTATATCAAGGGCACTTGTCCACGCTGCAAAACGGCGGATCAGTACGGCGACAACTGTGAAGCCTGCGGCGCCGCATACAGTCCCAACGAGTTGATCGACGCCGTCTCGGCCCTGTCCGGAGCACGCCCGGAGCAGCGGGAGTCGAGCCATTTCTTTTTTGATCTGCCCCAATTTACCGAGCTGCTGCGGGGCTGGATTGGCCAGGGCGCCCTGCAGCCGCAAATCGCCAACAAGTTGAATGAGTGGCTGGAGGGTGGTCTGCGGGAGTGGGATATCAGCCGCGATGCCCCCTACTTCGGTTTTGAGATTCCGGACCAACCCGGTAAATATTTTTATGTATGGCTGGATGCGCCCATCGGCTACATGGCCAGCCACCGTAATCTCTGCGAGCGCGAGGGTCTGGATTTCGACAGCTACTGGCGGCCGGATTCCAGTGCCGAACTGCATCACTTTATCGGCAAGGACATTATCAACTTCCACGGCTTGTTCTGGCCGGCCATGCTCAGCGCGGCGGGCTACCGGATGCCGACGGCGGTACATACCCACGGCTACCTCACCGTGGAAGGCGCCAAGATGTCGAAGTCGCGGGGCACCTTCATCAAGGCCCGCACTTACCTCGAACACCTGGATGCTGAGTACCTGCGCTACTACTTTGCCGCCAGGCTGAACGGCGCGGTAGACGATATTGACCTGAACCTGGAAGACTTCGTACAACGGGTAAACTCCGATGTCATCGGCAAGGTGGTCAACATCGCCAGCCGTTGCGCCGGATTTTTGCGCAAGCAATTCGATAACCGTCTGAGCGCGGAGTGCAGTGAACCGCAACTGCTGCTGGAGTTCACCAGCCAGGGCGAAACCATCGCCCAGTACTATGAACAGCGGGAATACGCCAGGGCGGTTCGGGCGATCATGGCCTTGGCGGACCGGGCCAATCAATACATCGATGCAAAACAACCCTGGGTGCTGGCCAGGCAGGAAGGCGGGCAGGCCGAGACGCATGCGGTGTGTTCGGTGGCGCTCAACCTGTTTCGCATACTGATGGTGTACCTGCAACCCGTGCTTCCGGCCATGGCCCAAAAATCAGCCATATTTCTGCGCGCCGGGATGAATTGGGAGGACCGCCGGCAAACGCTGCTGGGGCACCGGATCGAGCCTTTCAAACCGCTGCTGACCCGCATTGATACGGCCCAGCTAAAAGCGGTAGTCAACGCCAGCAGGGAATAATCGCACATGTGGGGTCGCGCATGCGCGACCCGCGGGCCCTGCGGAGGTGCGGGGGGTGCCCCCCCACACCGTAGGGGCCGCGCATGCACGGCCCCTACGATGCGAGGTAACGGTATACGGCCTATCTACGGTAACGTTTACCCAATAAACAGCTAAAGTATATCGGGATAAACTGTTGTTCCGATAAATAAATTTCTCTAGACTCGCCACACCGGCTGATGCATGGATCCGGGGTAGACGGCGGCAACCGGAACACCATGGCGGGAGGCAAGCAATGCTGGCGGACTACTCCATCCTTTTGATCGGGGCCATTCTGGTCAACAATTTTGTGCTGGTGCAGTTTTTGGGCCTTTGCCCCTTCATGGGAGTTTCCAACAAGCTGGAAACCGCCATGGGCATGTCCATGGCGACCACCTTTGTACTCACCCTCGCCTCTGCATGCAGTTACCTGAGCTATACCTGGCTGTTGCAACCACTGGGTCTGGAGTACCTGAAGACAATTTCCTTTATCCTGATCATCGCCGTGGTGGTGCAGTTCACCGAGATGGTGGTGCGCAAGACCAGCCCCCTGCTGCACCGTGTGCTGGGCGTTTACCTGCCGCTGATTACCACCAACTGCGCGGTGCTGGGAGTGGCCCTGCTCAACCTCAACAAGTCGCACAATTTCCTGCAATCCCTGTTTTACGGTTTTGGCGCCGCACTGGGCTTTTCGCTGGTGCTGGTGCTGTTCGCCGCCATGCGTGAACGATTGGCGGTTGCGGATGTTCCCCAGCCTTTTGCCGGCGCTTCCATCGGTATGGTCACTGCGGGGCTGATGGCCCTGGCCTTTATGGGTTTCTCCGGGCTGGTATAGGCGCATGTACGAGTTGTTCTCCCAGTATCCCTTCACCGCCGCCATGCTGGCCCTGGTGGGCCTGGGCCTGGTCTTCGGCGCCGTGCTGGGCTATGCGGCGGTCAAATTCAAGACGGAGGGCAACCCGATCGCGGATCAGGTAAACGATATCCTGCCCCAGACCCAATGCGGCCAATGCGGTTACCCCGGCTGCCGCCCCTACGCGGAGGCGATTGCCAATGGCGAAGCTATCAATCGCTGCCCTCCCGGCGGCGAAACCACCATCGCCCAACTGGCCGACCTGCTGGGTGTTGAAGCCATTCCCCTGGATGATGAACACGGTGAGGAGCAACCGGCGCCGCTGGTGGCCTATATTCGTGAAGATGAATGTATCGGCTGCACCAAGTGCATACAGGCCTGTCCCGTTGACGCCATTCTCGGCGCCGCCAAACGCATGCATACGGTGATTGCCAGTGAGTGCACCGGTTGCGACCTGTGCGTGGAGCCCTGCCCGGTAGACTGTATCGATATGCTGCCAGAGCCCAGCAGTGTCCGTAACTGGCGCTGGGAAATGCCTGCTCCGGCCGAGATTATTGCCACCGACCGGGCCGCGTGAGGGACCGGCAGGTGCGAAAAATCCGGGATTTCCACGGCGGGGTGCACCCACCGGAAAACAAAGCCCAGTCTCTGCACGGCCCGATTCGGCCCGCGGGTATTCCGCCGCAACTGATAATTCCCCTGTCCCAGTCGTACGGCAGTGGCGCGGTGGCGCTGGTCGAGCCCGGCCAGCATGTCGCCAAGGGCGAGCAGATCGCCAGGGCCGAGGGCTTGTCCGGCGTACCCGAACATGCGCCCAGTTCCGGCCGCGTTGCCGCAATTGAAGAGCGCTCGATTGCCCACCCTTCGGGGCTGCCGGCTACCTGCATCGTACTGGACACGGATGGCAGGGATGAGTGGATTGCGCATCACGGCGCCGAGGACTTCCGGCAACTGGAGCCGGCTGCGCTGCTGGACCTGATTCGCAATGCCGGCATCAGCGGTATGGGCGGGGCGGGTTTTCCCGCCGCCGTCAAGCTCAGTGTCAACCCCGCAAACCGCATTGAAACGCTGATTATCAACGGTACGGAATGTGAGCCCTATATTACCGCCGATCAAGCACTGATGCGGGAGTGCTCCGTGGAGATCATCGGCGGCGCCGAAATACTGGCCCACTTGCTGGGCGCGAAGGAAACCCTGATTGGAGTGGAAGACAACAAGCCGAAGGGCATCGCTGCGCTGCGCCGGGCCGCGCAGGGCAGCGCTATCGAAATCGTGAGCTTTCCCGCCAAGTACCCTTCAGGAGGTGAAAAACAGCTGATAGAAATGCTTACCGGCAAGCAGGTGCCCAGCAACGGCCTGCCCGCCGATATCCAGGTGGTGTGCCAGAATACCAGCACCACCCTGGCCGTTTACCGGGCGGTACACCAGGGCGAGCCGCTGCTGTCCAGGGTCACCACGGTGACCGGCGAGGCCGTGACTCGGCCCGGCAACTACGAGATATTGAACGGCACCCCCATCGACTGGCTGTTGCAGCAAGTGGGCTTCCGGCAGGAACACTGTTCCCGCCTGATAATGGGCGGGCCGATGATGGGCTTTACCGTGACCAATGTGGCCGCCCCGATCACCAAGACCAGCACTTGTCTGCTTGCCTCCACGGAAACCGAACTGCCCTCTCCACCACCGGCGCAGCCCTGCATCCGTTGTGGATTTTGCTCCGAGGCCTGCCCCGTGAAGTTGCTTCCGCAACAGTTGTACTGGTTCGCCCGCGGCAAGGAATACGAGAAACTGGAAGACCACCACCTGTTCGACTGCATTGAGTGCGGGGCCTGTTCCTACGTTTGCCCCAGCAATATACCCCTGGTGCAGTACTACCGTGCCGGCAAGGCGCAGATTCTGGAATTGCGCGATGAACATGAACGTGCCGAGCGCTCCCGGGTTCGCTTCGAGGCCCGCCAGGAGCGCATCGAAAAAATAGCTCTCGCCAGGCAGGAGAAACGCGCACAGCGCAAGGCCGCGGCGGAACAGCGCGCCCGTGAAGCGGGCGGCGACGGCAGTGAGCAGGATTTGATTCAGGCCGCCATCGCCCGTTCCAGGGCGCGGCGGAAAGAACAGACGCGGTAGGACTGAACCATGGCCTTGCAGAACATCACCTCTCCCCACGCCCACGGTCCGCTGACCACTGCAAAGGTGATGCGCAGGCTGCTGCTGGCCACCCTGCCCGGGGTGGTGGCGCTGACCTGGTTCTTCGGCCCCGGCACCCTGGTGAATATTGCCTGGTCCTGTCTGCTGGCGCTGGGCTGCGAAGCCCTGGTGATGACGCTGCGGCGCCGGCCGGTTGGCTTTTACCTGAAGGATTGCAGCGCCCTGGTAACCGCCACCCTGCTGGCGATCGCCATGCCACCCTACTCGCCCTGGTGGCTGATCCTGGTTGGAGTTGCCAGCTCTATTGTCGTCGCCAAGCATCTTTACGGGGGCCTGGGTTACAACCCCTTCAACCCGGCCATGGTGGGATATGTGGTGTTGTTGATCTCTTTTCCGGTAGAGATGACCCGCTGGGCGGCTCCACTTGGAGGGGGGGCTACCGTCACGCCGGGACTTTTGCAGGCCCTGCAGGCCTGTTTCAATCCCGCAACTTTTGACGCGCTGACCATGGCCACGCCGCTGGATCTTTTCAAACAGCACGGCGACCTGACGGTGACGGAACTGTGGTTGCAGTACCCACATTTCGGCCGCTGGAGTGGGGTCGGCTGGGAATGGGCCAACCTGGGTTTTCTGGCTGGAGGCCTGTGGCTGCTGTACCTGCGTATTTTTACCTGGCATGCGCCGCTGGCCATGCTCGCTGCACTGGCCTTGATGTCGGCGTTGTTCTACCAGGGCGGCAACCCGGGCGGGGCCGGCTCCCCCTGGTTCCATCTGCTCGGCGGCGCCACCATGTTCGGGGCCTTCTTCATTGTCACCGACCCGGTCACTTCGGCGGTATCAACTACCGGACGCTTGATCTACGGCGCACTGATCGGCGTGTTGATATTTGTGATCCGGGTGTGGGGGAATTACCCGGATGCCGTCGCCTTCGCCGTACTGATCATGAATTTCGCCGCCCCGTTCATAGACAATTACACCCAGCCCACGGTCTATGGACACAAGCGGGACGGGGGTAGCAAACCATGATGCTCCGTTCCATCAGCCGCAACAGCATCCTGCTGGGTCTGTTCGCTGTGCTCACCACCGCGATTATTGCCGGCACCTTCCTGGGCACCCGCGAGCGTATCGCCGCCGAACAGCGCCGGGCCGAGGCCAAGGCGCTACTGGAAATTGTTCCCCGGCAGCGTCACGACAATGACCTGCTGGATGATTACCTCCCTGCCGGCGCCGCAGATGAGGGGCTGGGTTTGCGGCAGGAGCGAAAAATCTATGTCGCCCGGCAGGGCGGCGCCGTTGCCGCGGTGATCATCCCGGCGACCGCGGCAGATGGTTATGCCGGAGACATTACCGTCATCGTGGGGGTGAACGCGGACGGTTCCGTAGCCGGGGTGCGTACCCTGTCGCACCGGGAAACTCCGGGGCTGGGAGACAAGATAGAATTGCAGAAATCGGACTGGATACTGGGCTTTGAAGGTAAATCCCTGGAGAATCCCAGTCTGGAGCAGTGGGCGGTGGTCAAGGACGGTGGGGTATTCGATCAGTTTACCGGCGCCACCATCACCCCCAGGGCCGTCATTGGTGCGGTCAGACGCAGCCTGGAATACTTCCGGCTGCACCGTGAAAAATTATTGCTGCCGGCAGCGGCGGAGGACGGCAATGGCTGAGACCAGTTATCGCGAGCTATCCCTTAACGGCATCTGGAAGAACAATCCGGCGATCGTCCAGTTGCTCGGTTTATGCCCGCTGTTGGCGGTCACCGGCTCTGTGGTCAACGCACTGGGGCTCGGGCTGGCCACAGTGCTGGTGCTGGTGAGTTCCAATACCGCGGTATCGCTGATCCGCAATGTGGTTTCAGAGGCGGTGCGGCTGCCGGCCTTCGTGATGATCATTGCCTCCGCGGTCACCTGTATTGAACTGCTGATGCAGGCATTCGCCTATGAGTTGTACCAGATACTCGGCATTTTCCTGCCGCTGATCACCACCAACTGCGTGATTCTCGGCCGGGCCGACGCTTTCGCCAGTAAAAACCCGCTGCTGCCCGCGGTCTACGACGGTTTGATCATGGGCCTGGGTTTCGGTGTAATCCTGGTATTGCTGGGAGCAATGCGGGAACTGGCGGCCACTGGCGCCCTGTTCGCCAACATGGATTTGTTGTTCGGACCGGGTGCGGCACACTGGCGGCTGGTATTGTTCACTGACTACAAGGATTTTCTGCTGGCGATTCTGCCGCCCGGCGCCTTCATTTTCACCGGCTTGATCATCGCCATGAAAAATCTCATCGACGGGCAGATCAAGGCCCGTCAGGACGCGGTCAGGGAACAGCCCGAAGCCGGCGCCAAACGCGTCCGGGTCACCGGCAAAATCCACTAGCCGCAATGTGACGCCAAATGGCGCAGAGATGGCGAGTCAAAAAGCCTTTCCCGCGCGGAATTGCACCTCAGAGGTAAGCAAAACAGCAGTTTTATACTCTTTCGCCACATTCACATGCAAGACTTTGGCAAAAACATATGGTTAAATAGCCATATAAAAGCAGGGTTCAAGGATGAACAATTCGAGTTTTGAGTGGGATGATGCAAAGGACATGGAAAATCAGTTGAAGCACGGTATCTCATTTACTTCTGCTCAGCAGGCGTTTCTTGATGCAAAACGTATCATCGCTGTAGATACTCTGCACAGTGAGCAAGAACAGCGTTACTATTGCTTTGGGCGCGACGAAAGCGGTGCTGGAATACTAACGGTTCGCTTCACGTATCGAGACCTGAAAATTCGAATCATTGGTGCAGGTTATTGGCGCAAAGGTAAAAAGATCTATGAGCAAGCAAATTCAATATAGCGATGAGCCTATTGGCGAACCCAGTTTGGTCACTGACTTTCTTCCCTCTCCGGAAGAACTCTCTCTGCGTAAAAAAAACACGAAGATAACGATCTCTCTGAGTTCAGAAAGCGTTGAATACTTCAAACAGCAAGCCGAAATTCACCACACTCAGTATCAAAAAATGATTCGCCAACTGCTTGACGAGTATGTCAGCCAGCAGAAATCTCCGGCCAGGTAAGCTATTGCGACTCGGGAGTGCTTTATGAACCAGGCGGAGTTCGATCCCAGGGCGGGTTTGACCCAGGCGCAACTGGATGCGTACTGGATGCCGTTCACCGGCAATCGTCAATTCAAGAAAGACCCGAGAATCATGGTCAGGGCAGAGGGGAAATATTACTTCTCAGCCGATGGACGGCGGATTTTTGACGGTCTGTCCGGCCTGTGGACTAGCGGCGCCGGCCACGCCCGTGTGCAAATTATAGAGGCGGTGAACCGGCAACTCAGTACCCTGGATTACGCCCCTTCCTTCCAGTTCGGCCACCCCGGCGCCTTTCAGTTGGCCGAGCGGATTGGTTCGTTTATGCCAGAGGGCCTGGATCGAGTGTTTTTTACCGGCTCCGGCTCGGAATCGGTGGATACCGCCCTGAAGATTGCCCGCGCCTGGTGGCGGCAGCGGGGCATGGCGCACAAGACCCGGCTGATCGGCCGCGTCAAGGGTTATCACGGGGTCAACTTCGGCGGCATCTCGGTGGGCGGGCTGGCTCCCAACCGGGGCTTGTATGGTGGGCTGCTCGAGGCCGATCATCTCCGCCACACCGGCCTGCCGGAAAATACCTTTGTGCGCGGCCAGCCCGAATACGGCGCTCACCTGGCGGACGAGCTGGAGCAGTTGGTCCAGTTGCACGATGCGGCGACCATCGCCGCGGTAATTGTCGAACCGATGGCCGGCTCCGGCGGGGTATGGCCGCCGCCGGCGGGCTACTTACAGCGCCTGCGGGAACTGTGCAGCAAGCACGATATCCTGTTGATTTTCGATGAGGTCATTACCGGATTCGGGCGGGTCGGCGCCAACACCGGCGCTGCCGCCTTCGGCGTAACACCCGACCTCATCACCCTGGCCAAGCAGCTCACCAATGGCGTCATACCCATGGGCGCGGTGGCCGCGCGCCGGGATATTTACGACACCTTCATGGAACGGGGCGGACCCGAGTACGCCCTGGAACTGCCCCACGGCTATACCTACTCCGCCCACCCGGCAGCCTGCGCCGCGGGACTGGCGACGCTCGATCTCCTGGAGTCCGAAGGCTTGATCGAGCGGGTCAGGAGCACGGTCGCGCCGCTGCTGGAAGAGGCCGTGCACAGCCTCAGGGGCCAAGCCATGGTCAGCGATATCCGCAATTTCGGGGCCGCCGCCGCACTGACGCTTGAAGCGGTTCCCGGAGAGCCGCTGCGGCGGCCCTTCGAGGTGGCCATGCGCATGTGGGACAAGGGCTATTACGTTCGCTATGGCGGAGACACCATTCAGCTTGGCTTGCCGTTTACCACCGAGGCAGAGGAAATAGACGGCCTGGTCGATGCCCTGGCGGGAAGCCTGGCAGCCTGATGGCCTGGGACTTTTCCACGCCGTCGGAAGTGTTTGGTTGCCAGGCGCCGGATTCCGGCAACGCGGAATTAATTGCCGCCGGAGCCAATGAGGACCAGCGCGAGAGATGGCTGTATCCGCTGCTGCGCGGCGAGCTGCGTTCCACCTTTTCCCTCACCGAGTTCGATAATTCCGGCTCTGACCCCACCGGCGCAAGGCCCTGGACAAATTCGGCAAACTGGTTTCCGGGATAACTTCCGGTGTCCGCGATTGAAGCCAAGGGCATCACCAGCGCGATGGTCGCCTGGCTGGAGGCAGCTCTGCCGGACTATCCACCCCCCTATCGATTCGAGCTGATCGCCGCGGGCGGGTCCAACCTCACCTATATCGTCACTTCAGGCAAGCGTGACCGGTTTGTGTTGCGGCGGCCTCCGCTGCGCGCCCGAATCGCCACCGCCCATGACATGCAGCGGGAATACCGCATCATGACGGCGCTGCACGGTACGGCCACGCCAGTGCCGGCCATGCTGGCGTATTGCAGTGAGCCGGAAGCGGGCGATAGCGAGTTCTACTGCATGGAATTCATCGAGGGTCTGGCCCTGCGCGAAGCTGCGGATTGCGCCCGGATGAGTGCGGCGGACTGTATTGCGGCCACGGAATCCCTGCTGGATGCCCATGTCTCCATTCACCAGATTGACCTGGAAGCGGTGGGTCTGGCCGATCTGGCGCAACATGAAGCGTATTTACAACGCCAGTTGAAACGCTGGAAAAGACAGGTGGAAATGGGCGGTGCACAGCCCTCGCCACGCTTTGCCGAACTGCATGAGCGTCTGTGCGAGACGGCCCCCGCCGGCTCCTGCCCGCCCGCACTGGCCCACGGAGATTATCGCTTCGACAATTGTCTGCTGGACCGCCACTACCGGGTAAAGGCTGTACTCGACTGGGAATTGTGCACCATAGGCGACCCCATCGCTGACTTTGTCTGGTCCCTGAACTTCTGGGCGCAACCGGGAGAAACACTGACCTGGCTGATGTCGCCGCCGACCTGGCATAGCGCGTTTCCATCGAGAGCCGAGGTGATGCGTCTGTATGAACAGAAAGCCGGCGTCAGTCTGGTCCATCTCGACTGGTATAACGCCTTCAGTTGGTGGAAACAGGCGTGTATTGTGGAGGGAGTTCGCGCCCGCTTGCGCCAGGGCGCTGAAGGCGGTATGAAAGTCGAATCCCTGGACGCTATCGGCTCCCGAATCGACCGATATCTGCTACATTCCGGGAAATTGTTACAGGCGCTGGCTTGAGCGGAATTGCGGGGTCTGACCCAGGGGTCAGACCCCAACTGCAGACCCGGAGGAAAGGATGAAACGCAACAGAGCGGACTGGCAGCCACTGCTGCAACAACTGCGGGAGCGGCAAGAGACCGCGCAGGCCATGGGTGGCGAGGACAAGATCGCCCGCCAGCACAGCCGTAACCGTCTCACCGCCAGAGAGCGGCTGACGGCTCTGTTCGACCCCGAAACCTTCAACGAAATCGGCGCCCTGGCGGGGGGAAACCATCCCGGCGGCGCGGCGCCGGTGCCGGGTGATGGGCTGGTTGGCGGCTGCGGCAGGATTGAGGGACGCTCAGTGGTGGCCATGGCCGAAGACTTCACTGTCAAGGGCGGCTCCATCGGCCATCCCAATGCCGCCAAGCGGGCCCGGCTGGTGCGGCTGGCGCTGGAACAGCGATTGCCCCTGGTGTTGCTGCTGGACGGCGCCGGAGAGCGAGCCGGCAACAGCTCGGAGCGCTACCCGGTAGCGCCGGGGGACCTGCAACTGGCCGCCGACCTCAAGGGGCAGGTTCCGGTAGTGACCATGATCCTGGGTACTTCCGCCGGCCATGGGGCCTTGACCGGAATGTTTGCCGATTTCATTGTCATGACCGAAGGCTCTCATTTGTTCACCGCCGGCCCGCCCCTGGTGCGGGCTTCGCTGGGTATTGAAACCACACCGCAGGCACTGGGCAGCGCCCGCATGCACACAACCGAGAGCGGGGTCGCGCACAATTTCGCCGCTACCGAAGCGGAAGCCATGGATATGGCCCGTTATTTCCTGTCCCTGCTGCCGAGCCGGGCGGGCGATCCCCTGCCGGTGTTGACGGACTCGGATAGCGCCGCTCCGCGCAGCGTTGACAACTTGATGGACATCATCCCGCCACAGGTGAACCAGGCCTACGATATGCGCGAGGTGTTGAACTGCCTGGTGGATGCGCAAACCCTGTTTGAATTGCAACCCGGCTACGGTTGCAGCCTGATCACCGCCCTGGCCCGCATGGGCGGCATTCCCTGCCTGCTGGTGGCCAATCAGCCCGGCGTGCTGGCCGGGGCGATTACCGTGGACAGCGCCGGCAAGGCGGCTCACTTTATCGATGTGGCGCACGCATTCGGCTTGCCCCTGGTGAGCTTGCTGGACAACCCCGGAGTCATGCCCGGGGCCGACTCCGAGCGGGCCGGGGTGTTGCGGGCGGCGGGACAGATGTTTGCCGCCCAGCGACGCTACCGGGGCAAGAAAATCGTGGCGACCCTGCGCAAGGCGTTCGGTTTCGGCAGCTCGGTGATGGGCATGAACCCCTGGGACCGGCAGACCATCAGCCTGGCCCTGCCCAGCGCCAGCCTGGGCGGTATTCCCGCCATTGGCGGCGCGGAAGCAGCCCAGGCATCGAGCCAGGAGGCCGCGCGGATGGAGGAAGTCCAGTCCGGCGCCTGGGTGCCTGCGGACTCCATGGCTTTCGACAAGGTGGTGGCGCCGGCAGACTTGCGCAATGAAATCATTGCCGCCTTGCAACTATAATTCTTGCCCATTGCAGCCAGCGAGTAGTCTCTGATCATGTATGCCTATCGCCTTACCGGTTGGGAGCAGACGCCGCGTCTGCTGGAGACTGAAACGCCGGCGCCGCAAGCGGGCCAGGTGCTGGTCAGGGTAGCTGGCAACGGGCTCTGTCAATCCGACCTGCATCTGTCCCACATGCCACAGGAGCTGTGTGCATCATTGGGCTGGAACATGCCATTTACCCTGGGCCACGAAGTGGGCGGCTGGATCGAAAGTTGGGGCGCCGGGGTCAACGGCCTCGAAAAGGGCGAACCGGTGGCCCTGGTATCGCCGCAATCCTGTGGCGCCTGCCTGGAGTGCGCCAGTGGTTATGACAATATCTGTACACTGGGCCGGGCCGGGCGCGGCTATGGGCTGGACGGCGGCCTGGCCGAATTCGTGCTGCTGGATTCGGTGCGGCCGCTGATCAAACTGCACAAGCTGGACCCATTCAGCGCGGGCCCGCTCACCGATGCCGGCTCCACTTCCTATCACGCGGTCAACCGGGTGCGCGGCAAATTGACCGCGGGCGCCAGCGCACTGTTGATCGGCGCCGGAGGGCTGGGCAGCTTTGCGCTCCAGTATCTGCGCCTGCTGGGCAAGGCCGAGATACTGGTTGCCGATGTGAATGCCGGCGCCAGGCGCAGGGCCGCGCAATTGGGCGCACACGCCTGCATCGACAGCAGTAGCCTCGATCTCCAGGAAGAGGTGGGCAAACTGACCTCGGGCCGAGGCGCCCAAGTGGTGCTGGATTTCGTCGGCACGGATGAAACTATCGCCGCGGGCATTGCCTGCCTGGCCCCGCGCGGCAGTTTTGTGTTGATCGGCGCGGGGAGTGGCGGCCACGCCGACCCCCTGTACGCTGCACTGGCAGCGAAAGCGGCGGACATCTACGCCTTTCAGGGGCCGACCGTGGCGGATACCCGTGCGGTCATGCAATTGGCCGAACAGGGTGAACTGGAAAACCGTATCGAATGGTTCGACTTTGACGAGGCCAGCATCCAAAGCGCCTATCAGAAGCTCGCCAGCGGAGACTTGAATGGCCGGGCGGTAATCAGAGTCGGCGGCAATTGACCCGAAAGGCCTGTCTGGCTCGGTGTTGCATGCGTTCTTTCGGAAAAAAGGGGTCAGAGCCCTTTAATCCCTTCGGTTACTCGGCGGAGGAAAAAAGGGGTCTGACCCCTTTTTTTGGACCCCTTTTTTTGCCTAATACGCAGTAAAAGGCTGTTTCTTGTGCGTGTAATCGGGCGGTGGTAGGGTTCCCGCCATGAGTGAGGCGAACCGCGCAGCCACACCGAGAAGAGTAGCCATCATCGGTGCGGGAGTTTCCGGGCTGGGGGTGGCTTGGGCGCTGCATCGTCACCCGGAACGGTTCGATTTCAGTCTGTTCGAAGCGCAGTCACGGATCGGCGGCAATGCCATCACGGCCGAGATGGAGCAGGACGACGGCGCCTCGATTCCGTTCGACATTTCTGTAACCGCCTGCATTCCCTCGGTGTACCACCACATTCTTCTGTTCATGCAGCAGCATGGAATCGAGTTGGTGGATACCAGGTTCAGCTACAGCGTGAGGTATCGCGGCGGGGTCTACGCGCACGATTTCGATTCCGACATCAGGCGTCAGTTGCTGCCTGAAATCGAGAAATTCCAGAAAATCCTCAGGCGCCTCAAATGGTTCGGCCGGCTCAACCACTCCCGGTCCAGGCTGCTGATTGCGCTCAACCCGTTCAACTACCTCAGCATGGGCACGCTGCTCAACCTGGGCAGGTTCTCCGGAGATTTCCGCTACAAGGTTCTGAAGCCCATGTTCGTCAATTTCCTGATGGCCACCAACGTGTTCGACATGCCCGCGTCGCTGTTTTGCCGTTATCTGGAGTTCTTCGACATTGAGACCGCGACGCCGATGCAGACCTGGGGCGGGGGCACGCGGCGCGTCTACGAACAGATGTCGGCGGGCTTTCGGGACAGGATCTATCTCAATCGGCCGATTCGAAAGGTGTATCGGCGGCAATCGGAGGTCGTCGTGGAGGACGATAACGGAAAGACGGAGACGTTCGACGATGTCGTCTTTGCGTGCAACGCGAACCAGACGCTGATGATCCTGGACAAACCGACCTTGATGGAGAGCTTCCTTCTGTCTTCGATCCGTTACGAGAGCGAGTTGCACAACCACACTGTGGTCCATTCTGATGCTTCGATTCTTCCGGACAACGAGGTCAGGCCGCTCGCCACCCGCAGCAACCATATCGAACAGTACGGCGCCCGGCCCGACAACTACGAGATCACCTACATCATGCACAACCAGCAGCCTTGGGCGAGCGGGTCGGACAAGCCGTGCCTGGTGACCTATAACCCGGTCAGCCCCATCGACGAAACCAGGGTCGTCATGAAGCACTGGTTTCAGCACATCGTGCATGACGTGAGGCACATCGCCCTCCTGATCCACCTGTTCCGATTCATCCAGGGTCGACGGCGGTCATGGCATTGCGGCGCCCACACCCTGATCAACAGCCAGGAAACCTGTTTCGTGACCGGGCTCGTCACCGCGCGGCAGCTCGGGGCGGACTATCCTTTCGAGGATCGGGAAACGAGGAAGTGGTTCAACTTTTACGGGCGCACAATGTACGGCTGGCGTTTCAGGAAGGCGTGAAAGGGGTCGGTGATCAAAGGGGTCAGAGTCGCAGCTGACGCTGCTGGTCTCCGGGACCATCTACTCACATATAAAGCTCGCGGAATCTTCGAACGAGCCGTTAAATCTTTCTGCAGTAATTATGATTTGCACGCTTCCGGTGTAGTCTGCATCGCACCAGAATTGAAGGACTTTAAACTCGCCTATGTAACAACAAAGACTCCCGGCTTCGAAAGGCTCCCAATCACCAAAGAGTGGAAGAGGCTCTGCGTTTTCCGGTTGCAGTGCTAACCTTATCGACGTTTTCCGTCCGCTCGCGCGACCCACGCTGATACTCAAACCTGTCAATACAGGGTCAGGATCGTCCACCTTCGGCGGGGGCGGGGGCGATGGCGGGGGGGTGCCCCCAACTCCACCTCCAACATCCCCGCCGGGACTGGTCTGCGGTTCAGGCTCCCCCACCTCCACCCGCGCAGACGCAGAGCAGTTGTTCGTGGTGTTCGACTCCCTCGCCACCGCGTCCACACACGCACCGTAGTAATAGGTTCCCACTGCCGACGGCGCCGTCAGCGCCACCAACTCCGCGCTGCTTCCCGAGGCTGCCAACGCAGCCACCGCATCCGTCCCCACTTGCGTGTCCGACGCCGAGATCGCCGCATCCGCCGAACGGTAGTAACGCAGTGTCGTCGCCAACGAGTCTCCATCACCGGTATTGCTCACTGTCGCCGACAACGTAAACGAACTGCCCGTGGTCAGACTAGTAGTTCCTGCCGACGGCGACCCCACCTCCAGGTCCGGCCTCCGTACCGTTCTTCCGGCAAACATTTCCAGCAAGTCGGGCAATCGGTCCATAGCCGCCGTAACGGAAGCCGAGGTACTGTCCACCTCGCCAAGCCACAATTTGGCATCGTCTATCTGGAACTCGCCGTATGGCGCATCCGCCTCCACATGGGCTTCGCTGAAAGCATTCGCCGCCTGTAACTTGTTGGCCAAGGTTGCGGCGTCCCTGCCCCCGGGGTTTTGCTGGGTACCTTTAACAATATCCAGGGCAAGAGAAGCCAGGGTAAATCTCCCCTCCCGCAGGCCGTTGACATAGAAGTTCAGGCCCTCGCTATCAGCATCCCGGCCCAGCAATTGCCGATAGATATTGTTGACCAGTTCCTCGTCATCCAGGTCCCCGAAGCGGTCGGTAAATTCCTTCGAAGTACCGAACTCATTGATAATTTCCTCCAGCTTGCCATTCACTCCCTCCAGCTTTCCCGCCCAGAAGTCGAGACCGCCGGCATCGCCCGGACGCCCGTAATAGGCCAAATACATGATCTGCACCTGGTCACGGTAGTTGGGCTCGTCCTCGTCTCCGGTTTGCGCAACACTCCCCAGGCAGAGGCTCATCAAGAGCGCAAGACCCAGCGTATTCAGCAACTTGAAAATTCTCACTATTTACCTCTTAAAATGAATGGCGTGGAGACAATTCCGTTCCGTAATGTGAAACGGGACACCCACCTCTTTTGGCGGTGTGAAACGGGACACCCACCTCTTTTGGCAGCACCTTTTTTTTCTGATTTATCTTGAAATGATGGGTGTCCCGTTTCGCCACCGTTTCGCCAGCTTTTCAGGCCAACGGGTTGCGTACGCTAATCAGCAAGCCCGGCCACCAAAGGATGTTGATTCAAGTGCTGGATCAATCCATTGGGCTGGATAAGCAGACAGTAATCGTGCTGGATGCCCCGCGGCGAGGTCACGGCACGACCACGATGTTCCCGACATGGCGCTTGTCGATGAACGCCTGTTGGGCGGTGCGGAGTTCCGAGAGCGGCCAGGTTGCCGCCAGTACCGGACTGACTTCCCCGCGCTCGATGTAGCCGACGATATCGCGGAAGATGTGACTGGGGACCACAGTGGACCCTGTGAAGGTAAGGTCGCGCAGATAGAGGCTGCGCAGATCAAGCGCAACCATGGGCCCGGCGATGGCGCCGGAGCAGGTATAGCTCCCACCGCGCGCGAGGGTGTCGATCAGCGCCGGCCAGCCGGGCCCGCCGACAACATCGGCGACGACCGTGACCGTCTCACCCTCCAGCGCCTCGCGCAGGTCCCCTGGCGCGCGCGGCAGGATCAGATCGGGGCCGAGCTTCGCAACCTCGGCTTGCTTGGCCTCGGACGCCATGGCGATTGCCCGCGCACCGCGGCGCTTCGCAAGCTGGATCAGCGCGCCTCCCACCCCGCCCGAGGCGCCGGGGACCAGCACCGTGTCACCCGCCCCCACGCTGGCGCGGTTCAGCATGCCTTCGGCCGTCGTGTACGAGCAGGAGAAGGTCGCAAGCTCGGCGTCGGTCAGGTCGGACTCGACGACGGCGAGATTGCGCGCATCGCACCTAGTGTACTCCGCAAAGCCGCCGTCGGTCTCCGACCCGAAATAGCCCGCCTTTTCCGGGTTCTCCGGGTCCGACCAGTCGCGCATCCAAGCGTCGACCATGACCCGCTTGCCGACGAGACCGGGATCGGCCCCTTCGCCGACGGCGACCGCACTGCCCACGACATCCGCGCCCTGGATGCGGGGGAAGCGTATGGCCCGCCCGCCCCAGCCGGCGTCGCCGGCACCGGCCTCGGCCCGGGCATCACCGGTCGTGGCGTCCGTCACGGTCCGGGAATACCAGCCGGTCCGGGTATTGATGTCGGTGTTGTTCAGCCCGCAGGCGCCGACCGCGATCAGAACCTCCATCGGGCCGGGTAACGGCACGGGCCAATCCTCGTGCCATTCGTAGCGGTCGAAGCCGCCGTGGCCGGTCAGAACCATCGCCTTCATCACTCGGCTCATCGGCAACCGCCTCGCTCGCATCTATTCATGGGCGCAGTCCTCCAGGATCTCGGGCCGCTCCGGCCGGGATACGCATCTCGCGCCGATCACCCTTGGGGGCATCCGGATCGGCGGCCGGTACGGTGCGGCATGGCATGACTTAGGCGATGGCCGGAAGCCTTCTCCGTCGGCATGCCATGCCCAAGCTGGGACTGCCGCGCCCGTCCTCCGACGCGCACCAGTTCCGCCACTCCTCATTCGCCAGTAAATCACGGCTGGTGAAGGAACAGCAATACGGGAGCAATACGGAGGGGGGAGCAATACGGAGGGGGGAGCAATAGGAGCAATACGGGACACCCACCTATTTTGGCAGCACCGATTGTTTTTTTGATTTGTCTTGAAATGATGGGTGTCCCGTTTCGCTTTGAAATGATGGGTGTCCCGTTTCGCTTTGAAATGATGGGTGTCCCGTTTCTCCCCCCGTTTCTCCCCCGTTTCTCCCTTATGGGTGTCTCGTTTCGCCCCTGAAATGATGGGTGTCCCGTTTCGCCTCCCGTTTCGCCCCCCTCGCCGTTTCGCTCGTCCCGTTTCGCTCGTTTCGCCCCTTTCCCGTTTCGCCCCTATGTGAAGTCGAACTGACCAAGTCAACTACAGAGAGCATATTTAGGCGCAAGCCCGTTGTTTAGGCGCAAATTTCAATCTTATCCGCATATATATTTGCGCATACAATTGATATTTGCGCATAATCCATATATCTTGCGCTTAGAGCCGAACACGCAATCTGGAGAGGTTTCTTGGCAAGACGCATTCGTGAAGAGAGTCTTCAGGCAATTGAAGTCGCTGTGCGACAGCGACCCGAGGGCATGACTGCGCCTCAGATCGCGGACGCATTGAGCGTCGCAGTGCCGCTTCGGACGCTGCAATACCGATTGAAAGCCCTCGTCGATGACAAGCGCCTGATAAGGGACGGATCCGGTCGCTGGACACGCTACCGCTTTCCGGAATTGGTGCGGTTGTCGGGACAGCCTATTCGCGCAACAGCATCCATTGGAAGAGCGCGGCTCACGGTATTGCCGCCACTGTCCGAGGCGGGCGAAGAAATCCGGGACTATGTCAGGCAACCCTCGGCGGGACGTAGGCCAGTCGGCTACGACCAGAACTTCCTCGATTGCTATCGCCCCAATGTGAGCTTCTATCTCTCGGAAAACGAACGGGCGGAACTAAGTGAGTTCGGCAAGCACGAAATCGTCGAACAACCCGCCGGCACTCATGCAAAGCATGTGTTGAACCGGCTTCTGATTGACCTGTCCTGGAATTCGAGCCGGCTTGAGGGCAACACCTATTCCCTGCTCGATACCACACTCTTGATCGAATCTGACGTGGTTGCGGAGGGCAAGGACCCGCTCGAAGCGCAGATGATCCTCAACCACAAGCAGGCCATCGAGATTCTGGTCGACAGTGCGGAGAATATCGGCTTCGACCGCCATACCATCCTCAATCTGCACGCCGCGCTGGCGGACAACCTTCTTCCCGATCCCGGGGCGCCGGGGCGGCTCCGGCGAATGGGCGTCGGTATAGGGCGCTCGGTCTTTCACCCATTGGAGGTGCCGCAACTCATCGAAGAGAACTTTGACCGGATTCTGGCCAAGGCCTCGGAGATCGAGGATCCGTTCGAGCAGGCGTTCTTTGCGCTGGTGCAGCTTCCGTATCTGCAGCCCTTCGATGACGTAAACAAGCGGGGGTCCAGGCTTGCGGCGAACATTCCGCTCATCAGGGCAAACCTGTCGCCCCTGTCCTTCGAGGGGGTGTCGCGGGAACTCTACACGGAAGCGATTCTCGGCGTGTACGAACGCAAGCGCACCGAGCTGCTGCGCGACCTCTTCATCTGGGCCTACAGGCGGTCCGCATCGCGCTATGCCGCGGTGCGCCAGTCGCTTGGCGAGCCCGACCCTTTCCGGTTGGAACACCGGGTCGCGATGCGCCATCTCGTCGGAGAAGTCATACGTGAAGGAATGGACAAGAGGACGGCGAACACACACATCGGAGCATGGACGGAAGAGCATATCGAGGAAGCGGAACGCGAGCGCTTTCGCGAAGTCGTCGAGCGGGAACTCCTCAGCCTTCACGAAGGGAACTTCTCGCGATATCGCATCAGGCCTTCTGAATTCGCCACTTGGCAGACGTCATGGAGCGGATAAGTGCCGTATGGTTTTCGGGGTTGAAAACAAGGGGGCGAAGAAACGGGCGAAGAAACGGGACACCCACTTTTTGGCCACCTGAGTTGAGGAACAGCAATGCGGGATGCCCACCTCTTTGGGCATGCTAATGATTTTTCGTAACTACTCACCCCCCCCACAGGTGCGAAGCATGCGTCGCCCCTACACGCCGCCCTCAATTCCGTAGGGGCCCTGTGCCC
>JAPOQD010000094.1 GCA_026710905.1 Halieaceae bacterium | reverse complement strand
TGACTTCGACATCGAACTCGTTTTCCTCGACCGATTTACTGAAGGTAAGAAGCGGGTACTCCAATATGCGGCCCGTCGCTGGATGTCAGTCATCACGGAGGACCTGCCAGACTATGAATTTACTCGGAAAGTGATTGCTGCTGGGCCGGCGGGTCCGTTGTACGAGATCCACCCAGGGGAACGGATAGACGACCTGCGGATCTATGTGATCAGCTTCAAATATGGCAGCTTCGAAAAGGTCGACGGAACGTTAATAGCAGGGTTAGGGAGTCCAGGCACGTTGCGGGAGAACCATCTGCCCGTCGTCGGGTTCATACAGCTCAGCTCGATTTTGAGTAGTAGTGGTAGATTGCTGGGTACAGGGCTTCACGAGATAGGGCACGCCCTGGGGTTTGGGACACTCTGGGGCCCTCTCGGATTCCGCAGCCAGAATCCGCCCCAGGACGACCCGAATGCGGACCCGCACTTCAACGGTCCGCTGGCGATTGCCGCGTTTGACGATGCGGGCGGACGGGACTACACCGGCGAGAAGGTGCCGGTGGAAAGGGATGGGAGCCATTGGAGAGATTCTGTTTTGCCGGGTGAACTCATGGGGAGAGGAGGGAGGCTGAGCGCGATAACGGTTCAGTCCCTGGCTGACCTTGGCTACGGCGTGGATGTCACGCGGGCGGACCCGTATACTCTGCCTGGCGCCAGTACCATCGCACGGCCTCCATCTCAGGTAGGAACCGATTGCCGTAATTGACCAACATGGGCTCATTATTCGCACCACACGATCCGAAAACGCGCCGGGCTTGAGGTCATTCGCCTGCACGATGCCAAGCAATGCAAGCACAAAATTAACTCCACCCTTGTCTTGGGGCAGAACTCCTGCGCCAGCGGCGTCAATGTGCTCAACGCAGGGTGGAGTTAATTTAGCGCTTACAGTATTTCACGTAGTGCGGCCTCCGACTGCGTCCGACCTAACAATCGGAAGCGGGATAGATGGGGCAGATGGACAACCACTTTCCCACCTCCGCACCTGTAGCGACGAAGTTTTACGTTGCCCCACCCTGCTGGCGTTTCAATGTCAAACGACGCGCCCGTGACATCTACCACGAGTTTCGCAGCCTCTTCGGAGCAGACAAGAATCAGTCTGAGATCGGGCCTCTTCAGGGGACCCATCCAGAAACGCCGACCCAACGCCAGCGACTCGTCTTTTTGTCGCTTTGAGAAATCATTCCACTGGCCGGACCGGAATGGCGCCACGACGCCAGCCAGCACTCCTCGGGGCGCAACGCCCAAAAGACGCGCCAGCCGCAAAAATTGATTTGTAATTGGAGATATCGTTGTGTCCTGCTCTACCTCGTAAGAATTTCCACGTTCATCCGAAATCGTCCGTTTGACGAAATCATCGGGGCATTTGCCTGGATTCAAGGACAGAAACGCAATCTCGGCGTGGTTTAGCGTGTCCCAGGGACCGAAGACAAACTTATAGCCATCGTCAAGGCCCAGTCTCTTCTCCTCATCCGCAAGCACTTGTTCCCAGTATCGCAAATCCACACGCATCTCCTATCTTGGAAGGCTGAAAATGGACTCGTCATTTTCTCATGCCGGTTTGGTCACAGCCAGACACGATTGCGACAAGTCGAAGAAGGAAATCCGGCTTCAAGCGGTCAGCGAAGATTGGAACGCACTCTCGACAGCGACAACGGCATACGAAGTGTCGGGCACAGGTACGAGGGTGTAACTCTAACTGTGTAAAAGGTCATCGAACTATAAGTTTAGGAACAATAAAAAGGGGTGTTGTCCTTCCGTTCGGGCCGTCCGCGTCGTTGATCGAGTTGATGACCTAATTGTGGTATTCCGGCTGAAATTGGCTCCTCGATCACGACATCTGGAAAACCCGGTCTCTTCTCGAGAACCCAACTCCCTGTATCAGGGTGGATGCCGCACCAAAGCGATGAGTTCAATCTGCAAACGGAACCAAGATGCACAATATCCCGCAACACGTATAACGATATTCTTGCCCATAACCAATATCGCCCATTCCGGGAAATTGCCCAAAACATTTGATCAAACTTTTTGATCAGTATTGGCAACCTATACCTGGTGGTTTTCAGCACCCGCGTTATCCGGTGGCGAACCCTGATTGCTGCCCAAAGCTAAGCCAGATGTTTACAGGGCCTGCTTACCCAGCGACAAGTACAGGGAAAGTGGTTCATCCGCGAACGGAATGAAACCGTAATGCTCATAAAATGATTTCGCCGAGTCGTCTAACGCATCTACGATCAATGCGTAGGCGGCAATTTCCTTGCCTGCCTGTAAACAGCGCCTTACTGCACAGCCGAGGATGGCCTTTCCATAGCCGGCACTCTGATATTCGCGGTGAACCGCAAGCCGTCCCATTCGAAAGCAGGGAATCGGGTAGCGGGGGAGGCGGCTGCGCTCACTGTCGGCGAACTCTTTGACGTCGACTTGCGCGGCGCTCAGGGTGTAATAGCCGACAATCTTGTTTGGTTCCCCGCGTCTCAGCAGTACATAGATTTGCGATAACAATCGCCGTCTGTCCTGCATGGCATAGCGCTGCAAATACTCGTTGAGCCAAGGAACACCACAGTCAAATTCGGCATAATCATGGATGCGCTTATCGAGGCGTTGTTCCTCAAGCACGGCTTACGGTTTCATCTGCCTTCTCGAGCGCGTCCCGCAGAGCTTCATTCGGAGCAAATGCCTTGTCCAGAGCGTTACTAAAGCTTTGAAAATCACGCATCGAAAGCCGTAGTCTCGACTCCTGATCAATAACTGACCGCGCTTTTTCCTTGGCGGCAGCACGCACGAACCCGGCCATGCTTGTACCCATGAGCGTTGCTGCCTGTGAAAACAGATCCTTGTCGTTTTTATCGAGCTTAAGGTCGAGTCGTGCCGTGGCGGACATTGCCATTGCCTCCTATTGGTGAGAGACCGATTTGTCAGATAGTACGGTATTTTACCGTATTTAAGATGGCAGTTGATACCTTTCAGCAGGTATGGAAGCTGGTTTGGGGCCGAAAACATTGAACACATGGACAACTTGCCCGCTGTTTGGCCCGCCCAATAAGAGGTGGGTGTCCATTCTTCGCAGCCCAATAAGAGGTGGGTGTCCATTCTTCGCATTCATCGTCTCTTGGAATACGCGAATTCTCATAAAACACTTTCGTTGATCCGTCTAATATATTGAAAATTAAACGAAAGAAAATTTTTTTCCTGCCTGGAAGCGACCTCATACGGCAAAAATTAGAGAGCGCCCACCATTTCAAGAAAAGTAATCGGTGCCTCCAAAAGAGATGGGTGTCCTGTATTATCAGTGGAACCACGGGAGAGGAGATATCTGAAAGATGAGTACTTTTTTTAATGAGCCAAGCCTCCTGGAGGCGCCTACCAAGCGGGCTGCATACTGTGATCGCACTAGCTACTTAATGGCCGAAATGTCTCGTCTGGCCTATTTCAAATTTGAAGGCGGCGATACTATTGAGGCGATTGTTCAGAAGGTAAAAAAGATATGCGGGTTCGGCCTGGCGATTGCCCTGCTGGCGCCCGTGCCGGCGGTTGGGGAATCCATCACCGTGGTCTCATGGGGCGGCTCCTACGCCCGGGCCAGCGCCGCGGCCTATCACAAGGCGTTTACCGCCGAGACCGGCATCAAGATATTGCTGGAGGATTACAATGGCGGCCTGGCCCAGATTCGCGCCCAGGTCGATGCCGGCGCCATACACTGGGATGTGGTGGACCTGGAAGCGCCTGACGCCCGGCTGGCCTGTGACGAGGGGATCATCGAAACCGTTGCACTGGACACGCTGCCCCCAGGGCTTAACGGCGAAGCCCCCGCCGCTGATTACCCGGCAGATGCAGTCTCCGAATGCGGCCCAGGATTCCTGTTTTCTTCCATGATCTACGCCTACAACTCCAACTATTTGCAAGGCCCACCGCCGCGGACCATCGAGGACTTTTTCGACCTGGAGAAATTCCCCGGGCGCCGCGGCATGCGCCGCACACCGCTGGCCAACCTTGAATTCGCATTGATGGCCGACGGCGTGGCGCTGGATCAGGTGTACTCCGTACTGGACACTCCGGAAGGACTGAAACGCGCTTTCGACAAGCTCGACAGCATCAAGGATCAGGTCGTCTGGTGGGAAGCCGGGGCGCAGCCTCCGCAGATGCTTGCCGATGGCGAAGTGATTATGAGCACTGCCTACAACGGCCGCATTTTCAATGC
>JAPOQD010000131.1 GCA_026710905.1 Halieaceae bacterium | reverse complement strand
CCTCGCCCGAAACGGCCCTGGCTGATGGATTTCAAGTTTACTCGAGAACAGTTGATGATCCGCGATACCGCCGAGGCATTTCTGGCGGAGTTCTCCGGTGGCGCCGCGGTGCGCGAGACGTATGAACGCCGCAGCCGTGGCGAATGTGCGGTGATGGGCGAGCCTGGCTGATGGATTTCAAGTTTACCGAAGAACAGTTGATGATCCGCGATACCGCCGAGGCATTTCTGGCGGAGTTCTCCGGCAGCGCCGCGGTGCGCGAGCAAATGGCGGCGCAACCGGCAGCCTATGACGCGGAACTGTGGCGGCGCATCTGCACCGATATGTACTGGCAGGCCATTCATGTTCCCGAGCAGTACGGGGGCCTGGGCCTGGGTTATGTGGAACTCTTGGCGGTGCTGGAACCGATGGGCCGTCACCTGCTCTGCTCCCCATTCTTCGCCACGGTCTGCCTGGCCGCCAATGCCCTTTTGGTCGCCGCCGATGACCGTCAGAAAGCGGAATTCCTGGCGCAAATTGCCGCCGGGACTACCGCTACCCTGGCCTGGACCGGTGCGCGTGGCCAATGGAGTGTGGCAGGCGTGGAAGGCGTCTGGAGCCGCAGCGGAGAAGACTTCGTACTCAACGGCCAGTGGCGCTTCGTGCCGGACGGACACAGTGCGCAACTGCTGGTCATCGCTGCCCGTGAAGCCGGCTCAGACGGGGAAGACGGCATCAGTCTGTTCGTGTTGCCGGCCGATGCCCCCGGCCTGGGGCGAGAGTGGCTGCCGGCCATGGATCAGACTCGCCCCCAGGCCCGGTTGAGCTGCCGGGATGTGGTGGTTCCCGCCCGGGGACTGCTCGGAGAGGCGGGCCGGGCCGCTCCCCTGCTGGGGAAAACCCTCGACCTGGCCAGCATCGCCCTGGCCGCCGAGCAAGTGGGTGGCGCCCAGCGGGTTTTGGACATGAGTGTGGAATACAGCCGCGAGCGGGTGCAATTCGGCCGCAGTATCGCCAGTTTCCAGGCCATCAAACACAAGGCCGCGGACCTGCTGCTGAAGGTGGAATCGGCGCGCTCGGCGGCCAGTTACGCCGCCTGCATTGCCGGCCGTGCGCTGCTTGGCGATGCCGGCGATGCCGAACTGCGGGAGGCCGCCAGCGTGGCCAAGGCCTGGTGCAGCGACGCCTATTTCCTTACCGCCGGCTCCGCCATACAGATCCACGGCGGTATTGGCGTTACCTGGGAATACGATCTTCAGTTGTACTTCAAGCGGTCCCGCTCCTCGGAAGTCTTGCTGGGCAATGGCGCCCAGCACAGGGAACGTATCGCCGCGATGTTGTTGGATTAGCTGCAATGTGGCGCCAGTACGCTCGCAGATTCTCGTCTCGCATTTGTCTGTCGGCATCGGGCATGATTTTGGCCTGGGCACAGTTCGCAGGCGCCACGCCTGGCGCGTTCCGACGGCCTCAAAGCCCAGCCCGCAAACAATCCTCGCTCGACCATGCAGTCAGCATGGCGCTTTGCGGCGATTGCGCGCAGGGAAGGCATTGTGACTCGCCAACCGGCGCCACATTGCTGCTGGCCGGATAACAGCGGGAGATTGAACCCATGCAACTGAATTTCAGCGCCGAAAATGAGCAGTTCCGCAGGGAAATCGCCGGCTGGCTGGAAGCCAATCTGTGCGGCGAGTTTGAACCGTTGCGGGGTCGTGGCGGTCCCGGTGACGAGCATAGCTACCCGGAACAGCGCAAAGCCTGGGAGCGCGAGCTGGCAGCCGGCGGCTGGACCTGCATCGGTTGGCCGGAGTCGTACGGGGGCCGTGACGCCAGTATCGAACAGCAGGTGATCTTCCACGAGGAATACGCCCGCGCCGGCGGGCCGGGGCGCATGGGGCATATCGGCGAGGGTCTGCTTGGCCCCACCCTGCTCGCTTTCGGCAGCGAAGCGCAGCGGCAACGCTATCTGCCCGGCATTCGCAACGGTACCGAGTATTGGTGCCAGGGGTATTCCGAACCCGGCGCCGGTTCCGACCTGGCCAACGTGAAAACCAGGGCGCGGTTCGACCAACAGCGGGGCCGCTGGCTGTTTGACGGCCAGAAAACCTGGACCTCCAATGCCCTCGAATCCGACTTCTGCTTTGTTCTTGCCCGCACCGAGCCAGGTAGCTCGGGCCACAAGGGGCTGGGCTTTTTTCTGCTGGCCATGGAGCAACCGGGCATTGAGATTCGCCCCATCCGGCAACTCACCGGAACCAGCGAATTCAACGAAGTGTTTTTCGACGCCGCCGAATGCGCCGCCGAAGACATCGTCGGCGACCCCGGCGATGGCTGGAAAGTGGCCATGGGCGTGCTCGGCTTCGAGCGTGGGGTATCGACCCTGGGGCAGAACCTGCTGTTCCAGAATGAACTCGATGAAATCGTGCGCCGGGCCAAGGCCAATGGCGCGGCGCGGGACCCGGTGCTGCGGCAGCGCATCGCCGACGCCCATATCGGCCTGCGGATATTGCGCTGTAACTGCCTGCGCATGCTGTCGGGCAACGCCGCCGATGGGACCCTGTCCAGGGAGTCCATGATCTACAAGCTCTACTGGTCTACCTGGCACCGCAACCTGGGCAAGCTGGCCATGGATGTGCTGGGGCCGGAAAGTGAAATTCTGGAGGACGGCCCCTACCAATTGAACCGCTTGCAGTCCATGTATCTGTTCACTCGCGCGGATACGATTTACGGCGGGACCAACCAGATTCAGCGCAATATCATAGCCGAACGCGCCCTGGGCATGCCCCGTGAACCGAGGGGCTAGCCCTGCAGCGCAGCAACAGCCCCTCCGTGCTGGTCATGGACCGTCAAGGGGGGGCCGCCCAGCCGTGCTGCTATGGCCCCTCCCTACTGGTCATGGACCGTTAAAGGGGGGCTCAGCCGGCAGCTCTGCTATGGCCCCGACTAGACAAGGCCGCTGAACTGGGGGGCTTGGCTCGCGCACTGGAAACAGCCGGAATCCACTGCGCATTACTTCGTGAATTTACCGGCGCCGATGAAGAGGAAACCGAGATGCCATTCACACCACCACCACCCTATGTACAAGGACACAATCTGCTGACCGGAAAAAGTGTATTGATTACCGCTGCCGCCGGCGCCGGAATCGGTTTTGCGGCCGCTACAAGGGCGGCGGAAGAGGGCGCCCGGGCAGTGATGATCAGCGATATCCACCCCGGGCGGCTGGCCCAGGCGGCGCAGGATCTGCAAGCGGAAACCGGACTGGATGCGGTCTACCACCAATTGGCGGATGTCACCGATGAAGCCGCGGTGCAGGCCCTGGTGGAAAACGCCGAAACGAAGCTGGAAGGCGTGGATGTACTGATCAATAACGCCGGTCTCGGCGGCAGCCGGCTGCTGGTGGAGATGACCGACGAAGAGTGGGGAAAGGTGCTGGATATCACCCTGAACGGCACCATGCGCATGACCCGCGCCATGCTTCGGAAGATGCAGGCTCGCGGCAGCGGGGTGATCGTCAACAACGCCTCGGTGCTGGGTTGGCGAGCCCAGCGCGAACAATGCCACTACGCCGCTGCCAAGGCCGGAGTGATGGCCCTGACCCGTTGCGCGGCGCTGGAAGCGGCGGACCACGGAGTGCGCATCAACGCAGTGTCGCCCTCCATCGCCTTCCACGAGTTTCTGAAAAAAACCACGGCGCCGGAACTGCTGGAACAATTGGCCGCCAGGGAAGCCTTCGGCCGCGCCGCCGAAGTCTGGGAAGTCGCCAACGTGATGATGTTTCTGGCCTCGGATTACTCCGGCTACATGACCGGCGAAGTGGTCAGTTGCTCTTCACAGCGCGCCTGACCCGAGTTCACCCACTACCCCGCCGCCGGGATGCCCGCCGCCCACCCTGCCACAACTAACTGGGGCTCCTAACGGGGCTCCTAACCGGTAGAGTAGGGAGCAGGTGGCCCTGCCCCCCCTCATCAAACCGTGCATACGGTTTGCCCGTACACGGCTTTCCGATGTGCTTCATGCCAAGGCATGCGCTATCTTCCAGAGAGCCGTCGCCGGAAGCTGGAATACCCCATTCTCACCTCCGCGGCCAACTCTGCAAGAAACTGCTCTACCCCTTCTTCTGCTTCGATGTCTGCAAAGCTCACACAGGTTTTACCCGGTGCTCCCCTGTTCGACTTGACCAGGTGCCAGGCATGTTGCAATAGGTCCGCCCGATACACCTTGTCGTACAACGCATAAAAAACGATAGCCCGGTTCCTGCTTGGCCTTGGCATAGAGCTTTCTCTGTAATGTCCTGATCTTTACCGGAGTGGCTGGCATTGCTGCAATCTCCTGATCTTCCATTCATTGAAAGCGTACACAAAGCAGGGTCCCTTCCCTCAGCGCCGGGTTATGTTGTCCCAACACCTCAAACAGTACTATGAACCCCTCCGACTCCCGGCCGGGCTTG
>JAPOQD010000155.1 GCA_026710905.1 Halieaceae bacterium | reverse complement strand
TTATATGAAAGAAAAAATGAAAAAAAAAAGCGCAAAACTGGTTTTCCAGTAGTAGGACAGTCCAAATCCCGACGGGTTGAAAGCCTTGATGTCAATCCTCCCGCAGCAGGAATGCCTTCACCAGGCTTTCAAATTCCGCCTTGCGTTCGATCATGTTCCAGTGACCGCAGTTCGGGAACACATGTAACTCGGCATTGGGAATCAGGCGCATTGGCAGCAGGGCGAGATCAAGCGGAGTTACCCGGTCATCCCGCCCCCAGGTGAGCAGGGTGGGAACCTTGATGGATGACAGGTGGGCAATTCGCAGATGAGTATTCTCGCCACGAAACATCTCGGCGGTGGCGGCTATGGACTCGCGGGAATACAGTTTTCTGCTGGTGGCCATGGTGACCGGCTCGGTCGCCTGCCGGAACCTGGTTTCAATCAACTCTTCGGTGACCAGAGACTGATCAAATACCATCGAACGCAGCCATTGGACAAGCCGCTCCCTGGTGGGGTCTTCGGTAAATTCGGTGAGCAAATTCAGACCCTCCCCTGGAAACGGGGAGAAAATGTTCATGCCGATTCCGCCGATACTGACAAAACGCCGAACGCGCTCGGAAGCATTGGCGGCAATTTGCGAGCCGACAATACCTCCGAGAGAATTGCCGATAATATGTGTACGCTCCATGCCCAGCCCGTTCATCAGGGCGAGGCAGGCATTGATGCAACTCCCGATGGGGTCGCCCTCGACTGCGTCACTTTTTCCATACCCCGGCAGGTCGATCACCACACAGCGAAAATGCTCCGCGAATACCGGCAGGTTGCCTTCAAAATTGGCCCAGCCAGTCACCCCGGGGCCGGAACCATGAATCATCAACAGGTCGTCGCCGGCGCCTGCCTCGTGATAGTGAATGGTCCCCGTTTCCGCGGCGAAGGTCTTGCTGGTGGCGGCAAAGGAATAGTCTGACATGGATATCGCTCCGTTGGCTCTTGAAAGCATGCAGTGTACCCCCCCGGCCCGAGGTAGGCGCAAGGTTTGGCGCATTCCGACACACAGTTCAGATTTATGCACCGTCAAACTGCCCAATCGGCGCGGCCAAGCTCCACTTGGTGGCTGCCGGAACTGATCGGCTCGTCACCGCAGTGTAGCGTTCCGCTATAATGCCGGTCTTATTCTTCAGGGCGTCTTCTCTTGGTTCCTGTCTTCACCGAATGCTCCATTCGCCTGGAACGCTGGTACCGGGGCCGCAGGGAATTTCGGCAACTTGGCCAGGCCGATGCGGTAGTGGCCTCCTATGGCAAGGCGGGGCGCACCTGGCTGCGGGTGATGATTTCCCGTTACTGCCAATTGCGCTTCGGCATTGCCGAGGATCTGTTACTGGGATTCGACAATTACCATCAACTAAACCCCGCCGCACCCAAACTGCTGTTCACCCACGACAACTACCTGCGCGGCTACACCGGCAATCTGGACAACAAGAAAGACTACTATCGGAAGAAGACCCTGTTGCTGGCCAGACGCCCGCAGGATGTGGCGGTCTCCCAGTTCTTCCAGTGGCGATACCGGATGCGCCCGCGCAAGAAACTGATCAACCGCTATCCACCTCACGGGGCGGACATTTCGCTGTGGGAGTTTGTCAACCACAAGCATCAGGGCCTGTCGAAAATTATCGAATACCTGAACGCCTGGGCTGAAGAGGCCGGCCAGATCGAGGACTTCGCCTTCACCCGCTACGAAGACTTACGCGTCAATCCACAGCGGGAAATGTCTCGCATCATCGGTTTCCTGGAATTGGAACCGCGCGATGACTGGATTCAGGACTGCGTGGAATTCGCTTCACTGGAACGCCTGCGGGCCAAGGAAGCCGAAAACTACTTCAGCAATAGCGGCAGCCGCATGAAATCCCCCGACCCTGGAAATCCCAACGCCTCCAAGGTGCGAGCAGCCAAGGTGGGTGGTTACCGGGACCACTTCAGCGCCGCCCAGCTTGCCGAACTGGACCGGCGCGTAGCGGAGCAGCTTTCTCCTATGTTCGGCTATTTTGATTAGCCCACTCCCCCCGGAATACACCCTGTTTGATTGGCGCGCCCGCCAGGATTCGAACCCGGGACCGTCCGCTTAGAAGGCGGATGCTCTATCCAACTGAGCTACGAGCGCAAAAGCTGGGGCGAATGGAGGATGGGGTGGCCGATGGGTCTCGAACCCACCACCTCCGGAGCCACAATCCGGTGCTCTACCTGATGAGCTACGGCCACCAACGAACGGACTGCAAATGGTCGGGGTAGAGAGATTTGAACTCCCGACATCCTGCTCCCAAAGCAGGCGCGCTACCAGACTGCGCTATACCCCGACAGGTTCCAGACCAGCCCAAAGTCAGGAGCGCGAATCATACTCGCGGCCCCCAAGGCCGTCAACGTGATGCAGCCTTCCTTGGCCATCCGCCTCATGCCATAATCCGCCGCTTTGGGCTGCGGGCCGCACATGTACGGCCCCTACTGGCGAACACGGGGAAATACACAGCACATGCCGACACTGGTATTGGATGGCAAGGGCCTGGCGGCCCTCACGGAACAAGCCTTGTCGAAACGGGTGGCTGCGCTGCGGGAAAAGTTCGGGGGCAAAACCCCGATTCTGGCAACCATACTGGTTGGCGATGACCCCGCCTCGGCCACTTATGTCAGAATGAAAGGCAACGCCTGCCGCCGGGTCGGCATGGATTCACTGGCCGTGGAAATGCCCGCGGCTACCAGCACCGGTGAATTACTCGCCAGGATCAACGAGTTGAACGCGAACCCGGATGTGCACGGAATTCTTCTGCAACATCCAGTGCCGGCGCAGATCGACGAACGCGCCTGCTTTGACGCCATTGCCCTGGAAAAGGATGTGGACGGCGTCACCTGCCTGGGTTTCGGGCGCATGGCGATGGGCGAGCCCGCCTACGGTTGCGCCACTCCCCAGGGCATCATGCGCCTGCTTGAGCACTACGCCATCGGCATTGAGGGCAAGCACGCGGTGGTGGTCGGGCGCTCCCCCATTCTTGGCAAACCCATGGCGATGATGTTGCTGCAGAAACACGCCACGGTCACCATCTGCCATTCGCGCACCCGCGACTTGCCGGGTCTGGTCAGGCAGGCCGACATCCTGGTCGGAGCGGTCGGCAAGGCGAAGTTCATCCGCGCCGATTGGGTCAAGGACGGAGCGGTGGTCATAGATGCCGGGTATCACCAGGGCGGCGTCGGTGATATCGAACTGTCGGCTCTTGCCGGACGGGTATCGGCCTACACACCGGTTCCGGGTGGGGTTGGGCCGATGACCATCAACACCTTGATCTACCAGAGCGTAGCCTCGGCCGAAAACAGCCTGGGATGATCTTTCCCGGGCTATTTCCCGGGATTTCGCAGCACCTTGATCCACTCGCCGGGCCGGGGTTCTCCCCTGGGGTACTGCGCGTTCAGTAAACGCAGTTGATTTTCGGCATCGGGGACTTTGATCCCCCTCGCCAGTTGCGCCCAGCTCATGCCAGCGGTGGCTTGGATATATTCAATTTGCGGCGCTGCCCGGCTCGGCGCCTCTGCTTTTTTCATAGGCCGGAAACTGGTGATCAGGGCATTGAAATAGGCATCCTTGATCGGGAATTCCGCCTCGTTTACCGCTTTGCCTTCAAACAGGTAGGCAATGCGGCCCCGCGTGATAATCGCCAACCGGCGGCTGCCAGGCTGCTGGCCGCTGGCGGGCGCGATGGCCGTATAGCCGGACAGCCCCTCCTGCTGCAGGTGTTTTGCGTCAGTCATCCGCTCAGCTTTCAAATGTTCCCCCAGGAAACCACGCAACGTAGCCTTGCCGTCCCAGCGCTTGATGGTCAACGTCAGTTCAGCGCTGCTGTCAGCGGGCTTGCTGACGATGGCGCTGGAGCTGGTTTGAACATTCCAGCCCTCGGGTTTCACGAAAGAAAACTGCAACTTGTTGTGGTAGAAACGCTGCTCGTCGCGCTGGCTGACCCTGGCCCGCTTGCCAAAGGTCATGCCGTTGATGATGCTGCGAAATTCTGCAGGGTTGACCACCTTGGGTGTCACTGGCGGCAATTCCTTGGCCGTTCGTATCATTTGCAGCAGGCGCGCATCATTGCGTGGATGGGTTGAGAACAGGCCGTGATAGGTCTGTGTTTTCCCTTCTCCCTTCTGCGCGCGCCGCCGCTGGTAGAGTTGTTGGTCCTTGAGCACGCTGATTACATCCAGTATCTCATCCGGGTCGTAGCCACTGCGGTGCAAATAGGCTGCCCCTTTGCGGTCAGCCTCAAGTTCATAATCTCGCCCATAGCCCCGCACCAGCGCCGTACCCGCCATGGAGGAAGCCTCCGCCAGGTCCGCCGAACCCGTCAGTACATAGGCAGCCTGGGCAAACAGCTTGCTTTTGGCCGCCGCGCTTTTTTGCCGGGAAGCGTGCCGGGCGGTGATATGGCCGATTTCATGACCTATCACCCCCGCCAATTCCGCCTCGCTGTCCAGATACAACATCAGTCCACGATTTACATAAACATAGCCGCCGGGCATGGCGAAGGCGTTGATATTGCCGCTGTCGATCACCGTAAAGGTGTATTGAATATCGGGACGATCGCTGTTGCGCGCCAGTTCCTGGCCGATACGATTCACATAATCCTGCACCCGCCGGTCGGGGTAGGCGGAATTGCTGGCCATAATCTCCCGGTGTGTCTCGGCGCTGTCGGCGCGTTGTTTGTCTTCCGAAATAGGCAGCGGCTCCGCGGAACCGGGGTAAACCACGGCAGCAGCCAACATCCAGGCCAGCGGCGCAACTGTTAGCAGGTTCCCAATGTACATATCTCTTGCCAATACTACTACTTGGTGCTGAAGAACTGCAGAAGCTGTTCGCCAATACCATCACAGGCAGTGCCTTTCACCGGCGCGATGATCGGTATGGGCACCACCAGGGCCGGCATGTAGGACTGGCCGCTGGCGGCCGCGCCAATCCGGCCTACTTCCCTCTGCCGGGTGAAATCCCAGATTACCGCCTCGTATTCGGAAACATCGTCCCAGGTGCCGAAACCAAAACAGCCGGCGCCGCCGACGCCGATACCGCAGGCCATTGAGCCCATGCTGTCACTGCGTGTTGTCTTGCCGTCTACCCACACGATATACGCGGTTTTCATCCTGCTCAGCGCTTGCCGCAGCGGCTCGACCTCCAGCAGGCGGTTGATATCGGCGGGGTGCATGGGTGCGGTGCGGGGTTCAAACCAGGGGTACAGGGCATCCACGAAATCCTGCTCGGACACCACCGTGATACCGTTAGCGCCCCGGGAAATGTGCTTGCCCACACAAGCGACGAATTCTGGTTCTGTTTCGTAATCACTGGCGTGGCGGCGGCCGAGGACGACCACCGAGGCATCACCCAGTTGCTCGCTGACCCCGGTAAAAACCAGTTCATCCACGCTGGCGGTTACACAGCCGCCCAGCATGGCCGCGCCGGCCAACAACGAAAATCCAGCAGCAACGTGTCGCCAGTTCACGGATTTTCTTCCCGACCCGCCGGTAAATGCGGAACAATGCCTGGTGCCTTACCGTTTCGGGGTGTTTCATCCGCGCCTGACTGAAACTGCTCCAGCCACTGGCCGACCTCGGCCACCTTGGTGAAACTTATGGCGAAATTGGCGCCAGCGTCGCGCAGCGCCATCACCGCCGCCAGGTTGACCGCCGCCTCGGCGCCCTGCATGAAAGCGGTGGGAGTCTTGCCGTAACAAGTCATGGTCCAATCCGCCAGAATTTCCCCCTCGGGACTGTACAATTCGTAACGGTATCGCATCCACACTTCAAAGACATTGATTTTGGTGTGCAAGGGGATGGCGTATTGCAGTTCATCGACATGCGGGACCAGGATGGCATCGAGACTGGCCGCCCCCGTTTGCACACCCGTTTCGGCAACGGTTTCCGCGGCAGCTTCCACGGGTTCGGCCCATGGCAATTCATCGAGGTGAACGACACGCTCGAACATACCCCCCAGCAAAGCGTCGTACATGCGCACCTGGGCATCTCCGGTGCGCACCATCCAGTCGGATTCACCACGGGCGGAGGCCTGGTCAAAGAACTCGTGGCCGCGAAACTCCTCGCTGTAGTGCACGCCGAGGGTGACGGGAACTTTTTCCAGCACCGGCGACGGGAACTGGCCCTGCACCACCACCTCATTGGCGCCGCAGGCGGCCAGCAGCACGCTGGCCAGCAAGCTAGTTGTAATCTTCCAGGGCGACAAAACTGCCTCCGTTTCTATAGGTGAGTTCCCTCATCAGGGTGGCGAAGCGGATCCCCGTGTTCTGCAGATGGTCTGGTTGGTCCAGCAGCACCGGGAAACCGACGGCGTGGATGCGCACCCGCCGGTTACCGTGACGGTCCACGCGATTGAGGCGGTCCACGGTATCCACCACCTGCTGAATCGATTGCCCGGTGAATTCATCGCCAAACACATAAATACTGATTTTCTTGTCCGGTGCATAAAAGCTGCTGATGGCTTCGGTGATGCCCTCGACGGGCGAACTGTTGCTGAATACCTCCCAACTGCGCAGTGTGTCCAGGATCACCTTGCGGCGCCCGGGAGTGTCCGGCATCCACTTGCCACGGTAGCGGGAAAACATGTATCTGCCCATGTCATTGAGTACCTGAATACCTTTCACCTTTGGATAAATGCTCAGGGTAGCTTCGAGTTCCTTGATCATTCGCCCCCAACTGTAACTCTTCATGGAGCCCGAGGTGTCAATAACGAAGATGATGTATTCACTGTCCACTGGAATGCCCCCGATCAGTTGGTTGCGGCGCTCACTTTCGGTTCTCAGCAGGCGCTGCATTTCTTCGCTGAGGCGTTGCCGGGCAATCGCCAACTGGCGGCTGCTCTGATCGTTGCCGCTCAACTCCTGGTCGAGGGCTTCCTGGAGCAAACTTAGTTCGGCCAGTTCGCGGCGCAGGATGGCGATGCGTTCACGGTGGCGTGACAGTTGCTCCTGTTTGGTGGTGAGGTCGCGATTGACAACGCGTGTTTCCCCGCGCAGTTCGTACAACTGCTCCCGCAGAGAGGAAATACGGCCTTCCAGTGACAGGGTCGAGGCCTCGATGAGTTGCGGCTCCACGGTCTTGGTGATCATCAACAACAGAATCACGGCGCCGAAGCCACAGCAAATGACATCCAGAAAGGACAGGCTGAATTGCTCCATGGGGCGCCGGCGGAGCATCAGGGCCAGTCCCTGGAAGGGCTGAGCAGGGTCCCCGAGCTGGCTTTGGCCAGTTTCCAGAACTCTGCGGCGGCCCAGGGGTCGCCTTCCATCGGCGCCAGAATAATGTTCACCGGAATGCCTCGCGGCAGTAGCGCGGTAGCGTTGGCGAACAGGCGCCGCCGCTCCTCCTGCCTGATGGTGGCGCGCCTGGGTGGTGTGCGGCCCTGGGTGGGCAAGCCATCGGTAATCAGGAAGATATTGTCCGGCCAGGGAGACATGTCCAGGGTCGCCCGCAGCGCATTTTCCAGGCTGGTGCCCTGTGCCGGAATCACTTCCCCCAGTTTCGACACTGCCTGATCGAGTTGCTCCTGACTGGACACCGGCAGCCACTTACCCCGCGTCCCCTCCAGCAGAGGCGCGGCCTGGGTATTGAATGTATAGATCTGATAGTCGCTTTCCAGCGGCAACTGGGTGGTGAGCCACTCCACCATGGCGATGGCGCGCCGCCACTTGGCCGCCTGGATTTTTACCTTGTCCTCCATGTTGCGCAGGCGGATTACGTTGACCAGTTCCGGGGCCAGCATACTGGCGGAAACATCCAGCAGAATCATGATATGACTGCCGCCCAGGTTCAACCCGGTCAAATATTGACGATTGCCTTCACCAATGAAACCCCGCGAAGACTCCGCCTTGGTTTGCCCCTCGGCGGTTTGCAGTTCCTTGATTTTCTGCCGCAGGGCGCGCACTTCGGCTTGCAGGCTGGCGACTCTGGCCGGGCTGGAAAGCGCTTCGTTTTCCAGGCTTTCGATCAGTTCCTGCAAGCTGTTGATTTCGGTACTGATCCGGCTGGCCAGGCCCTGCGCCTGCACCATTTGGAAGTCCGTATCGGCAATGCTGTTTCGCAGCCTGACCAAGCCCTCCTGGCCTTGCACGACATCCTCTTCCAGCAGGTCCACTTCGGATCTCAGATCCGCATCGAGGGTGCTGGATTCCGCCTTGATAGCATGATCCATCAGCAGGAACACCAGCACCACCGCGCCGAAGCCGCAGGACATGACGTCGAGAAAACTGAGGTTGAAAGTAGTGGCGCTACGTCTGCGGGCCATTCCCCGGTACAACCTCCTGAAGTATCAGCAACGGTGCTCCATTTGCCTGCAATCTGTCACCGCCGTGAAGGGGCAGCGCCGCGGTAACAGGCTTGCCGTTGACCAGCGGCGGTTCGCCGCCGCCGGGGTACAAGGTGTATTCACCATCCTGAAATTCTATACGATAGCGGCTGTTCTCGCCGGCGGGGGCATCCACGATGGGCGCCTCCCTGGCGGAGGCTGCACCTGCAGACACAAGCTCGGTGGGCGCCTCCCCGGCGGGCAGGCTGGTGGTGAAAACCACATGATCGGGTTCACAACGAATCTCGTTCTCACAGCGCATGACGCCCTGGTGAATCGCCTCAATGCCGAGTAGCCGTGCATCGGGCAATGCTTGCGCAAGCCCCGGCAGAAGCGCCAGGCGGTAGTCCAGAAAAACCTGGGCCGAGGCTTCGGGCAGGCTCCCCGCCAAACGCCGGCAATGCTCCCGGCAACTCTCCACCAGGCTGGACCAGTCGAGCCGGGCCTGGTGGCCGGACAATTCCAGGTTGTCTTCCCCGGTTGCCTGAAGCCGCCCCAACAGTTCCGGCAACTGGTCATACAGGGCCTGTTCCGAGCCCGCCTTGCGGCGCGGGTCAAACCTGGTCTGGCTGATGAAAGCCCCGGCTATGGCATCTCCGAGACTATCCTGCAGCGCCAGCCAGCCGGCCCCCGGAATGGGGGTAACCGAATGCCTTTGCAACTGGCCGTCCAGCACTTGCAAGCGGGTCAGCGTTGCCTGGTGCAGTTGCAGCTCCAGAAACCAGGCCGAGCCCTGATGCACTGCTCCGGCGACCGCCGCTACAGCCCGGTCGACCAGACCGGCGAGGGTAAAATCACACTGCTCGATAATGCCAAGCAGCAGCGCGAGCTGCTCGCTCTGCATACTTCCCGGCGCCGCCAATAGTAATTCCCTGTGCCCTCCGCCCTGCTCGAGGACCGCTTCCAGGTGGGCGTGCACCAGGTCGGCGCTGTGGCGGCAGGGGCCAAAGCCGGGCTGTAACGGCGCGGTGCTCAACTGCCACCAGTACCGATGGTTGATATTGCGCGGCTGCAAGCGGGCCCGACCCTGGGCAAACGGACCAAAATGGTAACGGTTCCCGTCCAGCAGGGCATAGCCGGGGCTGGTCAGGATACGCTCCCCGTCCTGCCACAGATGCAGCCCACAATCGTTGATGTCGAGCAGGCCGGCGCTCATGGCGCCAACAGGTGAGCCAGCAGACGCTGGTCGCAATAGCGCTGGGTGTCCTGCACCAGCCGCTCCTGAGTGAGTTGCAACTGGTGCAGGCAAAACATGATGATGATACTCAGAACCAGCGCCACAAAGGTGCTGTTGAAAGCTACCCCCAGGCTGACAGTGACCCCGCTGATATCTCCTTCCACCGCCCGGTAGGCCTGCCCCAGGGCATCGCCGATGCCGCGTACCGTGCCGATGAAACCGATGGAGGGAATAGCCCAGGCAATATAGCGAATCATCGACATCTCCGAATCGAGCCGGTCCGATTCACTCTCACAATACTCCTTGATGGTATTACTGACAGCGGGAATGCTGGCGGTAGTGGCGAAACGCCGCAGCGCCGCCAACAGGGTCCTGGGTAACAGGCAGTCCTGGGAATGCTGGTCCAGCGCTTCCAGCGAACGGCTGTAATCACGGGTATCCTGCGGCAGGATACTGGCGCCCTCGGTCACTTCCAGCAGCGGTAGTTCCAGCATGCTCCGTTCCTGCATGGCGCGGCGGCTCTTGTAGCCGATAATTGCCAGCGCCCAGAACAGCAGGATAAAGCAGGTTTCCTGTTCCATATCCCGCACGATCACGTAGATCGACTGCTCGGGCACAAACTCCTCTCCCGCCGCCGATAACTCCGCCTGCCGTTCGATTATGGCGTCCGCGTTGGGCCGGATCAGGCCCACGTAGACCCCGTGCACCAGGATTATGGTGATCAGCAAGGCAAATAACTGGAAGATGAATTCAGAAGATAGTCGTAGTTTCATTGCAGTCAGATATCCACGGGAAAGGAGACGGAGAGATCCTCCGAAATCTGCCGCGAGGCCCGGTAGTCGTCCGGTGCGGCAGTACTGGCATCGGGTTTGGCCGTTTCAGCCGGCTGCGGGTCTGCCTCGGTCTGCGGCGTTTCGGTCCCAGTCTGCGGCGTTTCGATCTCGGCCTGGGGAGCTTCAGCTCCAGTCTGGGCCACCGCCGTCATGGTCAAGGCCAACAGCAGGACAGGCGTGACTGGCAGCCTGTAACAACAGCAGTGCAAGAATACCGGCATCAGCGTTCCTCCGCGTAGCGGGCTATTCGGAATCCTACGTCATCCCGGCCCGCTTGCCCATAATCCCGAAACGACAAACGCAGTTCCGTAACGGTGCCATGGGCCCAACTGGCCCCGCGAATTACGTGATGATTACCGGTCTGCGCCCCCAGCGGATCCACCACTACTGCCCCTCGTGTATCGGCCAGGCCGTAAACATCATGCACCCATTCCGCAACGTTGCCACCGAGATCGAAAATACCGTGATCATTGGCGGCGAAACTGGCGATGGGCGCACTGACCACGTGGCCGTCATTGTAGCCCTGGACTGTGCGTCCGGTAATATGGGCGCTGCTTTCGTCAGCATAGTTCTCAAGCACCTGCTGCGGAGGATAACCGCTACCCCAGGGATATTTCAGCAGGCCGTCCTCGCGGCTGCGGGCCAGCCAGGCCCACTCGGCTTCGCTGGGCAGGCGGTAGCCATGAGAATCGGGATCAAAGCCGGTTACTTCGCCATCCTGCAAATGGTAAAAGGCCGGTAAATTGTCCGCTTCACTGAGCCAGTTACAGTAGCGGGCGGCATCATTCCAACTCACCTTGACCACGGGTTGCCGGTCGAGGTTCAGGCTGTTTTCTTCCACCCGGCCGGACTCGTGGCCGGGCTGGAACTTGCGAAATTCCGCATTGCTGACTTCGTGGTAACTGAAATAAAAACGCCGGGTCAGGGACACCGGGTGCAGAACCTCATTTGCCCGGCGCCCCGGCTCTCGCCGGGAGGCGCCCATGGTGAAATCCCCAGGACTGAACAGCCCCAGGGTCTGGCCGCCATGGCTGGTGATCTCCGCCTTGAGCGCGGCCAGTTCCGCCTCTTCCTCGGTCTGCAGTTGCACCTGGATGATCTGGCTGATACCGGTGCGCGGAGTAAAACGCCGGCGCTGTGAGCGGTACCCCTGCCGGCTGACCTCCAGGGTTTGTTCGAAGGCCGGCAATTGCAGCTTGCGGCCACCCCTGCCTTTGCTCAAGCCGTTCACAAGAATTTCGGCATCCTCCGGCCGTACCTGAACCAGCACCTCTCCCAGCCGGGCAGCCAGGCTTATCTGCAATTCACGCCGTTGTTCCGGCTGCAAGCTGACCTCGCGGATGACCCGGCGATAACCGGGTTTGAACACCGCGATGCGGTGCGGGCTGCCTGGGCTAAGTTCGAGCGCCAGGGGGGTCTGTCCACGGTACTCACCATTTACGGTAACGTTGGCCCGACTGGGTTCGCTGTTCAGGCTGAGGGTGCTGGCCGCGGCTTGCAGGGTGATGGGGGGCAAGGTCTGGTGCTCTCCGGCGATGACTTCGAGACTCTGTTGCCAAATGCGGTAGCGTGGAAGTTGCAGGGCCAGTTGACGCTCCCCTTGTAAAACTTCCAGCAGGGCCGGGGTAACCCCCATGGCTTCACCGTCCACCAACACCGTGGCGCCCGGCGGCGTACTGTCAATGCTGATATTTGCCCAGGCAGGCTGCAGGGATATTTCGAATTGCTGAAGCTCTCCCCGTCCCTTGACGGTAATCTGCGCAAGGTAGCTTGAGTAGCGCGGGGCCTGTAGCGTCAATCGGTGTTCACCGGCGGCGACCTCCAGCTCGCCGAGTGGGGTATGGCCGCGAAATTCTCCGTCTATTACCACGCTGGCGCCGCTTGGCTGACTGACAATATCGAGCTTGCCGGGCAGGGGTTGTAACTGGTAGTGAAACTGTTGTTGCTCCTGCTCGCCAAGAGTCAACTCCTGCTCCAGCGGGTAGTATCCAGGCGCGCTGGCGGTAATGCGATAACCGCCCGGTCTGAGCAGATACCTCCCGCCGAGCTGAAGATGCAGCCCCCCGTCTATGTTCAGCCTGCTCTCGGGCGGATCAAAAGTAAACAACACGGATTGCGCCGTCATCAGGAACCACATGACCAGGGCGAACAACAGCAGTACCGGAATGAGCAGCAGCCACAAGGAAGGGCCACGCCGGCGCCGCGCCGGGGTACTATCCTTCAGGGGTATGAATGTTTCCGGCTGGATGAGCTGGCCGTGCTCCTGGGCCATTCAGATAGGCTCCACGCAGCGAATTTCGATGGCCGGATTGGTTTGGCCGTACACCACCGTGAATTTCCGCCGTACGTCGCGGTAGCCGCTGCGCACCCCCACCGCGGTGTAGGTACCCGGCGTCAGCTCCAACTGGTGATGGAGAAACCTGCCCAGCCTGGCCACCCGGTTGATACTTACCTCGGTCAGTTCATCAGACCGCAATGCTATGGGTATGGGCGTGACCGCAATGCGCAGTGTTTCACGCACCTGTTCCAGTTGCCGCAGCAGACGCGGGCCGGGCTGTTTCAAAGCGGCTGCCTCGCTCAGGGTTTGCCGCGCCTGCTCCAGCACCCGCGCCTCCGCCAGCCGCAGCGGCTGGTCAATGATCCGCAGCAGCCGCTGCTCCAGCCCGGCCCTGGTTGAACTGCGGATCAAACCGGCGCGGGCGAACACCAGTGTTTCGTCAATCTCCAGAATTTCCCGGTAGCCGCTCACTGCCTGCGGCCAGCGCTCCTCGGTTTCCGCGGCCCGGGCCTGCCCGGCCAAATTGTCGATTTGGTTCTGGGTGCGGGAGGCGCGTGTTTCCTCCAGCGCGGCATCCGTTTCCTGTGAGCCTGGCGCCAGACGTTTCGCGGCCAGGAATTTCTTTTCGGCTAAAGCAAAGTCCTGTTGATCCAGCGCCGCATAACCAGCCGACATGGCGCGGAGAAAATCCCGCTGCGTGATCTCTTTACGGGTCTGCGCCAGGGCGGTGGCCACCTGGCGATGTTCCGCATCCAGAGCAGCGGCCTGTTGCAGCAACCTGAGTCTCAAGTCCAAATCCTGGTTGCGGCGGGCAGCGGCGGCTTCCTCCAGCAGGGACTTCACCTGCTCCATGTACGAGGCTCTGTTCAGGGCGAGGGCGACTTCACGGGAGTCCGGCTCGATCAACCGGGCCAATTCCAAATGATGTATGGCTTGTTCCGGCTCAAGCTCCTCTATGGCTGACTGGCCCCGGCGTAAATGCTCTGCAAAAATCCGTGGGGCCGCCTCGCCGATGGCCAGCAACCGCTCCAGGCCCCGCTGATAACCGGCCGTAGCGGCGGGAAACTGCTGTTGCCTGTATAACTGATCCGCTTCGGCGGCCAGCGCCAGGGCGGCGGCAAAGTCATCCCCCGCCCACTGTTCCACTGCGCTTTCCTCCAGGGTGAACTGCTCTTCCAGTAACTGCGCCAGGACATCCTGGGCCGCCTTGCGCTGCCGCAGCAACTGGGCTTCCGACCAGGGCGACAATTGCGCTCCCTGCACCTGGCGAGGGGCCGTATCAGGGGGTTGGACCGGCGCCAGCACCGGCTCCGGCACCTGGGACGGCAGCCAGAAAATCACCAGCCCGGCGGCCAGCAAGAGAAAGCCCAGCGCAAGGAGGAGCCTGGTTCCGGAACCGGGGGAACGGGCGGATACCGCCTTGTTCGGACCGCCAGTGGGGTCGGCCGGGGTTACGGGCTCGAAGCGCGCCGGCTCCAGTTTCTGATTGTGCTGGTCCATCGCTTGGCGCGGTCAGCTATCCTCGCCCTGTGGCTCCAACGGCAGCGCCAATGAGCCCAGTTCCGCCGCGTGAATTTCCTGTAACAGTTTCCGCCATTGCCGGTACTGTTCCTGCACATTGCCGGTAAGCGTCACGCTGCGGTCTTCCAGTTCAATAACCTGGGGGGCAATTTCCGCTTCCAGTGAAAGTCCCAGTTCTTCCAGGGCCTGTACGTGCATTTCCGCCTCGTTACGGGCTTCCAGGCCGGACTTGAAGACCATGGCGCCACCCGCGACAGCCACACCTCCCGAGGCCCGGGTAGCCCGTGAATCCCCGGTCTGGGCAGCGATACCGGCGATGACCATGCCGGCCCCGGTAACCATTTTTACCAGGGATTCCTGCCGCAGTTCCCGCAGGGCAATGGCTTCTTCATAGCTCATCTTGCGCCACTCCTGGTAGGGCGCGGACATCTGCCCGTTAAAGGAGGCGTAATAGTCTTGCAGGGTGTCGATAAACAGTTCGTCACGCTCCCGTATCTTGTGCACCCTGGCCAGCATGGGGTCGTCTTCCGCCGGCAGGCGCTGAATGCGGTATTTGCCCTTGTCATCACTCTCCAGGTGACCGGCAAATGCCTCGGCGGACATGCTGCTGGCGAATCGCAATTCGCTAACCAGCCGAATCTCTTCCAGTTGCTCAGGGTCAAGCTTCTGCAGGACTTGCAACAGGTCATTGGCAATGTTGTTGTACACCATCTGGAAGGGGTCCAGGCCGGCCCGGTTGGGCATCGTATAACTGTAGCGGCTGGCCACGCCCTGATAATTCCGCTCCAGCCAAGTCTGGCCCCGGGCATCGCGGGCCACAATGTGGAGTTCCAGCCGCTCGCCGTGGGAGTTGACAATGGCGCCGGTAACCAACAAGTCCATGATCTGCCCTGCATCGGGCACTACCCGAACCGCGCCCCAGGCGGCGCTGCTCTGGATAGCCTCCGCCAGCAGGAAGGGCTGGTAATTCGCCTCCGCCCGGCGCACCTCCGGGTACAGAGTTTCATCTTCGCTGTCGGCGTCAATACCCGGATCGAAGATCACGATGCCCACATCGAGCAACTGCTCTTCAGGTATCTCCTTCCCCAGGGTCTGCACCTGTGGCACCGCGGTGCTTTTTACCGTCTCGCTGACACAGCCAACCAGCAACAGGGAGGCCAGCAAACAGGAAGCCGCTCGCAGAATAGTAGCGATCATTTGTCGAGCCCCTTGTATTTGCGGTATTCATCCCACAGTTTTTCCCGTAATTGCGGGTCCGCTTCACGCATGGCGGCCTCGCGCAACTGCGCTGCAACCACGTCGTCATCATCGCCATCGGGAATATCATCTGGGACGGGATAAACCCTGGCCTGGGCCGGAACTCCGGCGCCCCTGGCCACGTTTCCGCCAGCACTGCTGCCGCCGCTGCCACCGGCGGCTGAACCTCCCGGCATGATCCCATAGTTTTCGTGGCCAGTGGCGGACCCGCCTGTTCCTGTTCCCGTTTCAAAGCCGGGGCCGGCGCCATGGCCTGCTCCCGGCGGGGCCGGGCGGCTTTGGGCGGTACGGCGTATCACCTCCCGCTCCTGCAAGATCAGATCGTCGAACTGGCCGGTGGAACGTTCCAGCCTCGCGTCCAGAACAGCAACCCGCTCCCCCGTGGTCATGGCCCCGTTATTTTCCGTCCCCATGTTTCCACTACCGGAGCCAGGCGCTCCCTCTCCAACCTCGGCAGTTGAGATATCTCCCTGCCCCCCTGCTCCACCCGCCGCGCCGGTGTCTTCGGACAAGTCCGGCATGGAGTCATCAAAATCTTCCAGGCTCATATCCAGCAAGTCATCCATACCGGTAGAAGCAGAGGAGTCTCCGGATTCACCATCACCCGTTTCGCCGCCTCCGGATTCGCCGCCACCGGAGTCTGTTCCAGCCTGTTCGCGCCCCGAAGACTGCCCACCTCCTCCCTGGCCCGGCATGCCACCGCCGCCTTCGGGCTGCCAGACATCTTCGCCACCTCCCTGTGAACCCCCACTGGCGCCCGGCTGTCCCCCGCTGTCGGACCCGGGCATTCCCATGCCACCATCTGAACCGGGCATTCCCATGCCGCCGGATGACGAGCTTCCGGACGCGCCGCCGGATGACGAGCCACCGGACGTGCCACCGGATGACGAGCCACCGGACGCGCCGCCTGATGATGAACTACCCGGCGCACCACTGCCGGAAGATGACGGTGTCACAGGTGTGCTGGCGGGACAGCCCGCCAGCAGCAGGCAGGAAGCAAGCACCACCGCCAGCGTGATCTTTTCTGGCAAACACCAGTTTTTCGACTCAGAAGGCATAACGCATCACCATGTTTTCCGTTGTTACCGGAACCCGTTCCAGAAAACGGGGCCGCCAGATGGTCTTCCGCAATCGCCGCAGCAGCTTTGAGGGGCTCACCTGCCGACCCTCGCCGTCTACCCACTCCGTGTTGATGGTATCGAGATCCGCCACGCGGCCGTTTTCGGTTATGGTAAAGGATACCTCAACATGGCCGCTAATAGTGGCTGGAGCACCGAGATCTTTGTTATAGCCGCTCAGTGTGGGTAACAGCACCGGCTTGCCGAAATGCTGTTGCAATAATTCCTCACGATCTTCCAGCAAGGTCAATTCATCCCAGGCCTGCTGGTAAGCCAGCCTGGCGGGCGTCTGCTTGCGATGCCACAAATGCCAGTCACCCAGTTCCAACAGGGATTCGGCTGGCAGTGGGCTGGCCGCAGGCTCATTGTGAGTATGCAATTGACGCAGGCTGGTGAGCACTTTCTGACCGCGCCGATAGTTCGATACCCGCACCGCGTCGAACTGGCCCTGGGCGGGGACACTGCGGGAAAATCCGGCGCTGACTTCAATGCCGCCGCCCTGCCCACCGGCATAGGTGGAAATCAGATACTGAGTGATGAGCAGGCCATGCAGCGGTTCCAACAGGTTTGGCGAAAAACTGCCCTCCTGTATGATCACACGGTTCAATACCTGCACGTAGAGTTCCCACATGGCCAGCAGCCGGCCGAAGGCAGTCTCCTTGTCGGGCAGCAGGAAGTAGGCCTGCCCTTCCCAACGTGCCCGCTCCAGCATGGCAACAGACATTTGCGGAGCAGCGGGACCGAAGATCCGGTGCTGTAGCCGATACAGATAGTCATAGCGTTCATCTGCGGTTTGATAGTCACCGCTGGAGATCAGGTTGTGGATAAGCTGTTGCAGGATGGGTATTTGCTCGGGGCTGTACAGCCCGTAATTTATCCGCGCCAGATGCAGGGCGCGGTTCAATACCGCGGCCGCTTCAAGATGCGAGCCCTGCGTTTGATAAGCGGCTCCCAAGCCTGATAATTGCTCGGCAAGACCCGCGGCGTAGCCACCGAAGCGGCTTTCCAAATCCATTATGGCAGCCTGGAACCGGTAATCCGGTAATTGTTGACTGAGTTGACCCCCAGCCTCTTGCAAAGCGGCCGGCGCATGCTGAGGAGCGGCATCCACAGGGGCCGGCGCCGACTCGGCCAAGGCCGTACTGGCGGCGGCCCAGGCAACACTCAGCAACAAAGAACCGACAACAGGCTTCACCGACTATCCCCGTTTACCTCACTGACCCCGGTCAGATACTTTACTCCCAGTCAGAGGTTTTGACACCCCAAACGGGTATCGGTTTCCAGTCTGCGGCCCGCCACTGGAAATGTATGATGGCGCCGGTATCCGTTATCGACTACATCGTTGTTCATGAGCTCTGTCACATTTGGGAGAAAGACCACACCCCCGAATTCTGGAATGAAGTTGACAAGGTGCTTCCCAGCTATCGGGAAAGAAAGGAATGGCTGCGGCAAAATGGCGCCGGCTTCGATTTGTGAATCCGGACAGATTATGTGCTAACAACAGTCACCCCGGTGCCAACAATCTGGCCATCCTTGCCATAAACACTCCTTTATTTTAACAACGCTAACACACCCTATTTAATTGAGTCTCGTGCCCCCGGAATTACCACTATTTGGCCAAAAGGTCTCGAATTGATTATAATGAACGAATCGAACGATATTTAGGCCTGTAACCATGGATGCACTTTCTGCCAATGAAGCGAAAACCCATTTTGGCGACATGCTGTTAAAAGCACAGCGTGCGCCTGTTCAGATTAACAAAAACGGCAAACCGGTTGCGGTCGTTCTTTCCGTAGAAGAATACGAAAGTATTGAGGCGCTCAAGCTACGATTGCTGCAATCGAGAGTGATGCAGGCCATGGCTGATATTGAAGCAGGGAGTATGGTCGATGGCGAGTCATTTTTTGATGAGCTTGAAGCCGGCCATCACGATTGATGGCAGCTTATCGCTTAACCAGGGATGCTCAATCGGACTTGATCGAAATACGCCGGTATACAGTACAAGAGTGGGGTGCTGTTCAATCCCAAAAATACTTGTCAGAACTCAGAAAGACAATTCGTCTGCTTGCTGAAGTACCTTCCCTGGGCAAGGCCAGGCCAGAAGCCGGATTGAAAGTATTGAGTTTTCCCTATGCCAGTCACGTCATCTATTACGTGGTGCATGAGCAAGTGTTGGTGGTATTTGCCGTGCTGCATAAGCGTATGGTTCCTCTCGATCACATGGTTGGGTGAGAGATGTAACTTCTCAATAACACCGTGCATCCCCGTTCGGTATTGGTGTGATGTCTGGCCGAGACCAGAGCCCCCGCGCCGGGGTCGCTCAAGTGCGTCCCGCGGGCCGTGTGCCCGAAGGGTGCTTGCCATGGCAAGCCCCTACGAACGGGGGGTCCCCGTAACTCATCCCGCAACCCCACCACCGTAGGGACGCTCATGGGCGGCCCGCGCAATGCTTGCATTTGGCGGCCAGGGTCCCCGCATGTGCTGGCGGCGCCCGAATGACCGGCGGCCTCTCGCTCAGGCCCATGTTGCGTTGGAAACGTCGGCCTCTCGTTCAGGCTCATGTAGCATTGGGCAACACTCAACCCTGCTTTCAGTAAACCGCTACCCAGCCACCGAGGCGGCGGCTGTCGGTTGCGCCCTGCATCAGGCCCTGATCCAACAGAATGGACTGGGTCCGGCCCAGGGTTCGGGGGCTCTGCACCACCGTGTGTCCACGCTGCTCAAGAAGTGGAATGGTGTCCGGGCTAAGGCCCTGTTCCACCAGCAGGCGGTCGGGCATCCACTGGTGGTGAACCCGGACACTGCCGGCTGCGGTGGCGATATTCAGGTCGAAATCCATGGCGTTGAGTATGGTCTGCAGCACCGTGGTGATGATGGTGCTACCGCCCGGACTGCCCGTAGTCAACCAGGGTTTGCCGTCCCGAAAAACCATGGTGGGGGTCATCGACGACAGCGGCCGCTTGCCCGCTTCAATGCTGTTGGCCTCGCCTTCAACAAGTTGGTAGGCATTTGGCATACCGGGCCTGGAGGCAAAATCCGCCATTTCGTTGTTCAACAGCATACCCGTGCCGGGCGCCACGATATGGGAGCCGAAGCTGAAATTCAGGGTGTAGGTATTGCTGACCAGGTTGCCAAACCGGTCAGCCACCGAGAAATGAGTGGTATCTTCATTTTCCGGAACCAGGACGGCGCCGGGCTGAATCTGCGCCGAAGGCGTGGCCCGGTGCGGATCAATTTTGCCGCGCAAGCGGGCCGCATAGTGCTTGGCGGTGAGTTGCGCCACCGGCACTTCGGAATAGGCGGGGTCTCCAAGGTATCGGGAACGGTCGGCATAGGCGAGCTTCATGGCCTCACCCAGATGATGCAGGTAGACAGCGCTGTTATGGCCCCAGGCACGGGTATCGTAGCCCTCCATGATGTTGAGAATCTGCAGGATGTGGATGCCCCCCGAGGAGGGCGGCGGCGTGGTGACGATGTCAAAATTCCGATATGCGCCGCGCAGCGGTTCCCGTTCCATGGCCGAGTAGGCTTCGAGGTCACCGAGGTTGATCAGGCCGTCGTTGGCCGCCATGCTTGCCACGATGCGCCGGGCAACTTCTCCCCGGTAGAATCCGCTGCGGCCGTGCTGTTGTATTTGTTGCAGTGTCCAGGCCAGATCCGCTTGTTGGAAAGTACTGCCTACCGGGTAAAGGCTACCGTCCTCGCGAAAGAAAATTCTCCGGGCTTCGGGGTCTTCCTGTAATTTCTGCTGGCGCCGGGCCAACGCGTAATCAAGGGCGAAACTGACCGGGAAGCCCTCGCGGGCCAGGTCGATTGCGGGTTGTATCACTTGCCTGAGATCCATTGTGCCGTATTTTTCCAGGGCCAGAAGCAGGCCCGCCACGCTGCCCGGCACCCCTGCCGACTGGTGGCTGAACCGTTCCCGTTGCTGGTCCGTCTCGCCATGCTCATCGAGAAACAGGTCCCGGTGCGCCTGTGCCGGCGCGGTCTCACGGTAGTCGATCAGGGTCTGCCGGTCCCCCTGCGCCAGGTGTATCAGCATAAAACCGCCACCACCCAGGTTCCCCGCCTGTGGATACGTCACCGCCAGCGCGAAGCCGGTGGCGACCGCCGCATCCACTGCATTGCCGCCAGCTCGCAGTATGGCGGCGCCCACTTCTGTAGCCAGTTTTTCCGGGCCCACCACCATACCCTGCCGGGCAAAGACTGGCAGAAATCGGTTGTTGTAGTTGATAATGGCTTCTTGCGCGGCCAGCGGCGGCCAGGACAGCAGGCTGAAAAACAGCAGTGGGAGAACACGTTTCACAGGAACCTCCGGAGCGGAATATGGGCGCAGATGATATGTCAGAAGACCTGCTGGATGAAGCCGTGGACAAAAACGCAGCCATGGCCGAGTTGAAGCGGCGCTGGCAGCAACTCTTCACCACCCTGTACGAAGGTGGTGAAGCGCCACCTGCACAGCGCCTGCGCACCGAGGGCATGATGGAAACGCTCTGCCTGCTGGGTGTGGCGCGGGAGGAGACCCTGCTGGCCGCCATGAGTGAGTGTTACCAATCGGTGTACGGGGAGAGCCTGGCGCAGCGCTGGGGTGACGATTGGGCCAGCCTGTTTCCGTTTCCACAACTGCCGGCATTCGGCCAGCGGGCTCCCGTGTTTCCCTCCACGAAGGAGGACGGCGAATGAAAACGCGATTGGCGCCGCGCCAGCCAACCCGCATATCTCACCAACCTTCTACTACGGACGCCACAGCACTCGCCGTGGCGGCGTGTGCTCCCTCCAGCCGCTTCGACATAGCGTCAACCATGCCTTCAGCGTCTTTCGGTCCGCGCCACCCGCCCCAAAGGCGCTGCAACGCCCCCCCGACGAACGTTGCGT
>JAPOQD010000061.1 GCA_026710905.1 Halieaceae bacterium | reverse complement strand
TTCGACATAGTGTCAACTATGCCTTCAGCGTCTTTCCGTCCGTGCGCCCCGCCACAGCGGCGCTGCAACGCCCTCGCGACGAACGTTGGTGAGATATGCGGGCTAGCCTGCATATTGCGCCGAATGAACCCGTAAAAATTTGCGTTCAACCGCAAAACGTAGCTGCCGCCATCGAAGCCACTGGCCTGCAGCCATGAGCAATGCGCTTGACAGCCCCAATTTGAGTAATTACAGTAATTACCATAATTCGTGTGCAAAGGAGGCTTGCGGTGAATAAAGCAGCAGGCGCCAGGCCAGTCAAACTGGTCCCCATCGGCAACTCCAGGGGAATTCGCCTGCCTAAGGATTTGCTGCAGAAATTTGGTTGGGGTGACTCGCTTATTCTCAAAGAGATGGGAGAAGGAATCTTTCTGTATAGCGAGGATAAGAACAAGTTATCCTGGAAGGAAACCTATCGTGCCATGGCCGCTGAAAGTGAAGACTGGAGTGACCTGGACGCTGTCATCGCCGATGGTCTTGATTAATGGCGGCATTCCCCAGACGATACTCGATCTATTTTGCCGACCTCAATCCCACAGTCGGTGGGGAAATCCGCAAGGTGCGGCCCGTGGTGGTGGTCAGCCAAAACGAGATGAATCAGTTCCTCGATACGGTGGTTGTCTGTCCACTCACATCCACCTTGCATCCCCAATGGCGTAGCCGGATTGGGATACTGTGTACGGAGAAAGACGCAGAGATTGCGGTGGATCAAATCCGTAGCATCAGCAAGCAGCGGCTGCGGCGACAGATTGACCAGCTTTCCTCGGAAGCGGCAACGCAACTCAGGCGCCTGATCACTGAGATGTACGGGGAATAGCCATGTTCTCACCGGCGGGAAAACTGTCGAACCCTCAATAGTTGCGTTCAACCGCAAATAGTAGCTGCCGCCGTCGAAGCCACTGGGATGATTCAACGGAAAGTCTGCCCCCAGGTAGCCGGAAACACCGGCGAATTGATGCTTGCCGGGTTGATTGTCGAATACATTCCGGGCGCCCAGGGACACTGTGTACACGTTTGAAAATTCCCAGTCCAGTTCCACATCCACCACGGTCAGGGAGTCCGTGGTAATGGCGGCCCCCTGGTCATTGAAAAGATGCTCATAGACGCCGCCGTAGTAATTCATCCGCACCAGGCCGCTCCAGGAACCCCGGGCGTAGTCGATGCTTAGTGTCTCGCGGGTATCCGACAACTTGCGGACCGGCCGGGGATAGAGCAATCAAGTAAACTCTGCCCGGAACTGTACAGTCGATGAGAGCGGTAGAAGATAATGCAACAAACCCGGATGGGGAGGGTGGAATGGGTATTACTGATTGCTCTTTCGATATTATGGGGAGGGGCATTCTTCCTTACCAAGCTTGCACTGGTTGAATTGCCCCCGCTTACACTGGTGTTTTTCAGGTTGGCCCTGGCTTCGGCAATCCTGTTTTTATTCTTTCTGTCAAGCCGCCGCTCCGTCACAGGGCTGTTGCCATTTTGGCCGCAGTTTTTTGGCTTGGGATTACTGAGCAATGTTATCCCGTTCAGTCTGTTGGGCTGGGGGCAGATCCATATCTCCAGCGGATTGGCGTCCATACTGACCACATTCAATCCCGTATTCACGGTCATCCTTGCCCACTACCTGACCAGGGACGAGAAGTTTTCGGTTCAAAAAGTCGCCGGTATCGGGTTTGGAGTTGCCGGCGTGATTACGATGATAGGCGCCGAGACGCTGAACGGTTTCGACAATGCTGTTGCCGCAATGCTGGCCTGCCTTGGTGCGGCATTTTCTTACGCACTTGCCGGAATATACGCCAAGCGATTCAGGAACCTGGGCATCGCGCCTGCAGGAGTAGCCCTGGGCCAGATTGCGGCCGCGGCGGTATTCATGCTGCCCTGGGTGTTGCTCTTCGACCATCCCTGGACCCTGGCGCTACCATCAGCAAGCGTGGTCTGGTCGATGCTGGGCCTGGCTCTGTTCAGCACTGCGCTGGCTTACGTCATTTTTTTCCGGGTTCTGGAAGTGGGTGGTGCGACCAATAGCTCGCTGGTTGCGCTACTGATTCCCGCCACCGCCATACTTCTTGGCGGCGTGTTTCTCGGTGAACGCCTGGACAGCAATGATTGGATTGGTCTTGGCTTGATTGCCGCGGGATTGATTGTCATAAATGCCAGGGAGACGAAGTAGCCGGTACCCGGTTGCTTACCCTGGCTGCCAGCTCGGTACGGCATCAGCGCCGCCAATACCACATCCAGTTGCGTCTGAACTGATTAAGCCCTGCCCGGTGAAGGGACCCGGCCGGAGATTTTCCCTGCGATAGAGAGAGAATAGTAAAACAAGGGTGGAACGACGCAGTATGCGGCGGTAATCAGATGATTGAAATCAAGCAGCGCGATGACTGAATCCCAAACTGAGGAGAGCTGCGATGCGTAGTTCAGCTCCAGAAAAGTTGGGTATTTCTGGAAGAAATCGAAGTACATGTTCATCCAGGTGTAGTAACTCCAACTGAGAATAACAAGTAGCAGGTAGGCGATCACTTTGCTGCTGTTTCTTCGAAGCAGTAAAACCGGAGTCAGCACCAGTAGGTAAAGGCTGCCTGAAATGAAAAATGCAGACAGAGAAATTTCAGTTCTCGGGACCAGGATATCCCAGCTCAGTTCCTGCAGAATCAATGGCGTGAGGCAAAACAGGTAAAAGCGAACCGGAGTGGGCTTTATTTTGCAGGATATACCGGCTGCCGCGCAGCAGGCCAATAGCAACAAGACTTGAAAGCCCAATAGAATGGAAATGAAGATGTAGCAAAGCAACAGTGCGGCCAACAGGCGGATTGGTTTTCGTACGAAATCGGGCTTAAGGTGTTTCGACTTCCTCCAGATAGAAGCGAGTATACCCAGGAGAACCATGTAAACCAGAATTCCGGGAATCGCCGGTAGAATGAATGTCGGCATATAGTGGCCAGCGTAGGACCAGTGATGTGGACTCCAGGCAAACCCTGGGCGGATTCCTACGGCCGCGGTGTCATCAATTACATACCACATGGCATTGATATGAATATCCGAAACCAGGTTGGTTGGTTTTCCTATGAGAAGCCTCGTTCCTTCATATCGGTGACCGTCAGAGACACGTATGATGTCGGGCGCCGAGAGATGTCTGATGGGGGCATCTCCTTTTGGGACGGCTCTGAAAACCGAGATCATGTAGGTTTTCCAGTGTTTCATGGAGATAATGGGGTTGATTCTTGCGATGTTTTGAAACCGCTCACCCCGGGGCAAGTCGCTGAAATCGATTCTCAGTAAAGGGTTTTCACTCTCGTAGTAGAAGACTAAAGAAAGAATTTCAGTATCCGCTCCAAAGCCTTCCATTCTCGGGTAAATAACAAAATAGAAAGATATTTCGCTACCATTGTTATTCGCAGTAAATTTTACATCCCAAAAGTCCATTCTTCTGACCAATCTGTTGTCATGGAGGACTTTGATTTTCAGTATTTGCTCCGCTGCCACCACTTGGTTCGGCAAGAAAATACTACCGGTCATCGTTACGGTATCGGTCCCGTTTATGAAACTTAGCTTGCTTTCAAGGACGATATTCTCCGAGATCAGAGTCGGATAGGAAAAAGCAATAGGCTCCTGTTTCTTTTCCAGATAGGAATCCACGAAAATCGCCGGGTAGTTATCGGTTCCCTCCACCTGGTTTGCTGTTGTGGGGGAAGGTGTGAGAACACTAAGAAGGACGAGCCCGCATACTGCGCATGAGCGAGGCAACAGGCGCCTTTTGCCGGCTCGAATGAGCCTAATGTACAAGCTGGGTTTCATTTCTCTCCAGCGAGGCCGGGTCGAGGATCGAAAGTCTGGTCAAGTCCTGGTAGCCGAATGTGCCTGGTTGCTTTTTCAGACTGCCATTTTCAATGGTAACCGGCCCGAAGAACGCTGAGATGGTATTGCCTGCGAGCTGATACGGATTACCGGTGAAGGTATGCGGGGTGGGGATACCCAGTTCGTTCAGTACGATTACCGGGACATCCTGAAGCCCTGCCAGCGCATCCGTAACCTGAGGTTTGGAATCGAGGCCCAGAATCAGCAGCGGAACCTTGTCCAGAATAGTTGGCTGGGGACGAATATCGAGAAATTCAACCAGGCCCTTCTGGATGGAGCTGTCGTGATCGCCAAAGAGTGCAATGATCGAGTGTTCAAGGATACCGGCCTGTTTCAGCTTGCCGTAAAACTCAGCCACCGCCGCATCGGTATATGTGACTGATTCAAGGTAGTTTTCATGGATATTTTCTTTTGGCGAGCTGTATTTCAAGCCTACGTGATGGTATGGGTGATGGTTGGTCAGGAGCACAATGTGAGCGAAAACGGGGCGGCTGGATTGAACGATCCTTTGCAAGGCCTGGTCGAGAATGGATCGATCCGAAATACCCCAGCCAATCAAGTCCTCCCGCTCGAGATCTTCCAGGAAAAAGGATTTTTCATAGCCGAGAGCCCGGTGCGCCAGCTCCCGATTCCAGAATAATCCGTTGAAGCCATGAATCGAAAAGGTGAAATACCCCTCCTGTTTGAGTGTCCTCGGCAGGGATGGAATTTTTTGAAGATCATAGTTGATGAATACCGGCTTGTCCGGCAAGGGCGGCGCCGAAGTTAACACCAGAAATTCGGCGTCGGAGGTTCTTCCGCCTCCTGTAGTATCGAGTGTGTTGGAAAAATACAGCCCCTTCTGCTTGATGGAATTGAAGAAGGGCATGATCTCCTTGCCCTTGTAACTGGAATCAACGCAGAAATTATCGACAGATTCGAATTGAATGAAGATTACATTCTTCCTGGTGGCTTGAGGCGCCCGATACTTTTCAATCTCAACATGGCGTTTTGCCAGGTAGCTGGCGAAAACTGCTCTATCAAGTTGCAGTGATTTTCTATCTTCCAGCAGCTTTTGGGGGAGTTGCCAAATCTGGTAGAGCGCCGCCCCGAAGAATCCCAGTTCATTGACCTCGTGCCAGGCTGTATCGCCATGTGTAAGGAGTCTCCAGTTGACGGAAGAAAGTAAGCAGGCCAGCAAAAGCAATACGGCTCCAAAACCCATGCCCCAAGCGATTCGGCGCAGGAATTTTTCTCGGAGTTTTTGGATCATGAAGGAGGTTCGGCGCCATGGAAGCGAGGACATTCGCCTGAAAGATCGGCCTGGCGTTCACGGTCCAGCCGATAGTCAGTGGATACGAGTTCCAATGTGGATGCCTGCGCCATTATCTATCCCCTGGGGTACAGGAATTCGGGTCGGGCAATGTGCCGGGAATATAACGCCGGCTAGCCGAGCCGGCGCTGCCCGCGCTGGAAGCCGTCAAAAAACCGGTAGGAAGGGTCGGCGGTTCCCGGTTTGCCGATGTGGGAGCCGGCAACCACCGGATTGTCCAGATTGACGATGGATGGATCGTGCAAGTTGGCCCAATCCGCCAGCACGGCGCGGCTGGAAAATTTCCATACCCCGTTGCGTTTTTCGTAGGTATCGAAATAACGCCCGCCGATCAGCAGATCAAAGGCGCCCGTGTCGGTTTTCACCTTGTGGAAGGCGAGAACGTAGGTTTCCCCCTCGGCCCGGTCCCCGTTCAGTTCAATATTATGGGTGGTGACATTGTGGTGGAGAATCTCCATGGGCGCCTGTATTTCCGGCAATCGGTCGATGAACTCCATCGCCAGCCCCTTGAAGAACGAGCCGTGATCATCGGTAGCTTCCTCGTGGTAGAGGCTGCGCATCAACTCGTGGTCGTGACGGTCCGAGGCGCGGCAATAGATTTGTACAAGTTCACGGATGGCTTCCTTGTCCAGCAGCGCTTGTAGTGCTTCTTCCTGATTCATCTTACCCATATCGGAGAACTCCATGCTCGTGTTCAGATTTTGCGGGGGTGGATCAGTCCTGGGCCTTGGCCGGCAGTGTTTTTACTTCGTAAAGTAAAGTCAGTACTTCATCATGATAAATTATCTTACCCATATCGGCGAAGTCCAGGCCCGTTCCTGAATAGTTGCGGGCAGATCGGACCTGGGCGCTACCCCCGCCCGCAGTGCATCCCAGGTGGACCAGCGGCATGTCGGGTTCTCCAGAACCCGCACGTAATAGAAGGCGTCCAACTCGGCATCGTATTCGGGATCTTCCCACAGGGTCAGCAATTCCACATCGCCCAACTCAGCGCTGATCGAACAATCGGCAAGGTTGACCCTGGCGCCATTGTCCGGGCAGCGATGGCCGGGGCCAGGTTGAAATCCGTCTGCGCAGGCAACGTCGAAAATCTTCTCCACCGGCTGGTCATTCTTCAGGTAACCCTTGATGATCTGCAGGCGCTGGAGCGGGGCGCCGAGCGGGTCACCCACCGCCCAGACCAGAAATTTTGGCGCCGAGCCCGCCGCGGCCAGTTCGCCGCCCATGCTTACCCCCTGCTCATAGGCCTGCCGGACCATGTCCCCGGCCTGCAGCATGGTGGGTTCGAAACTGGTCCCGGCGAAAAATCGTAGCTTGATGCGTGGACCGCTGGTGGCGAAGGTCTCTTTGCGGTGGAAGGCGCTATAGATGGCTTCCCTGGTATTCTCTTCCGCCCAGACGCCGCTGATGCCGGAGGCGCTCCAGGTTTCAAACCCCGAGTTGCCGATGTACTTGCGTCCCTCAACTTCCCTGATCAATTCCGGCTCCATCAGGCGTATCATGGCGCCGTAGAGGAAAGAGGGCGAAACCGAACCACGGCCAACGGCGTCGCCATCAAGAATTCCAGCTTTGGAGAAAAAGCTGGCTTCATCGAAGCCGGCGCCAGCCACATGGGTATCGCTGGCCGCCACCAGGCCAAAGCGGAACGGGTTGGCAATGCCTTGCGCCTCCAACGCCAGGCCGTTCAGGTAGGCTTCGCGTACATACCCCCCGGAAGGCTGGCTGGGCAGACTGGTGCCAACGCGGAAGGGGTAGATTTCAAAGTTCGCCCACTCGTCATTCGGTGACAGCAGGGGATGTGTGTCCGATGTGCCCTTGATCTGGGTGACTTCCACCAGCGGTTCGTTGCGCATGCGCCGTGCGGCGTACTGATCATCCAGCGGATTGCCGGCCCAATCTTCCAGTTTGAACATCTGTCCGTTGGAGCCGTTCGAGTTGTGGGGGATAGCCAGGCTTTCGACTCCCTGTTCGCGCAATCCATCCATCCAATCCCACAGCCCCTCCGGGTTCTGCGAGTTGAAACGTGAGAAGGGCGCCACGGGCAGCCGTTCCGCGCCCCTGAAAATTACGTTGCGATGCAGATTACCCCGGTCATCGGAACCGCTGGTGTATTCATAGGCCACAAAGGTGGTGAATTGCCCCGGCTCATTGAATTGCCCGGCAGCTCTGATCGTGTCCAGCCAGGCGCGGCGGGTGATGCCATTGGACAGTTCCGGATCAATACTGCCATTTTGCAAACCCTCCAGCATATCCGGGATAAAGTTGGCAAACAGCCTGACTCGCTGTGTGATGCTGCCTCTGTCCATGTTGTCCGGGTCGTTGATATCGTGAAGGGATTCCGCTATCTGGTATCGCGAAAATTCGCTACGGGTATCCGCGGCTTCCTTGACCACCCCCAGAAACATGGCGTGGTCGGTTACGGCGTAGAAATCCAGAGGCGTCTGCAATTGAATCTGGTAGCCGCTCGGGTGAGTGAGCGCTTCCCCCCTGGCATAGCGATAGGCATCGTATGGCGTCGCGGTGGTGCCGAAGGCGTAGGCGTCAAAAGAATAGGCGGTGTGCACGTGCAGGTCGCCAAAGTAGGCATTGCGCTCCGGGTTGGCCGGTGGCGGCGCCAGGTCCAGCAGCCCGGTTAGCGGTTCCAGCAGGGTGTTCGGATTGTTGCTGCCGCGGCCAGCGAAGTCATTGGTCTGCTCCGTCAGCGGCGTCTCGCCGCCGCATGCGGATAACAGGATGGCGGCGGACAGAATCAGTCGGTGCATGTTGTTCCCCTGGTATATCCGAATCATGTTGCTCCCGGCTGCAACCCGGCAAGGAGGTCCCATGGGCTCACAGTGTACACCCACACAATTTATCTAACTCCCACGGACTGCACACACAAGATAGAACTCCGGCAGAAAACTGACCATCATTGCGCTACTGGATACAGGTTCTCGCTCAAGTCCTGATAAGCGACTTGTAACAGATTCTTAACGAATCTGTCACAGCACCTCCACGAAACACGTCTACCTTTCCGGCATCAATTATCAGATACACGCGTGCGACAGGCGCGCGCGCACTTGTTCAGGAGAGAAAATGAACTGCAATAAATTATTCACGGTAATTCTTGTCAGCGGATTAGTGGCCGCCTGTGGTGGAAGTGGCGACATTAATATTCAACCCGAGACCGCAGTGAGCAACAGCAACAACACAACAGTTACCGGTGGTGGAGGCGGCGAGAACGACATCTGCGCTTCCTACGTCCGCAACGGGCAAACGATCCAGGGTACGGCTGATGGTAATGGCAACTGCACGTATGGATCGGCATTCGTAGGTCCCAAGAACAACCTGACAGTCGACCTCCTCATTCCGGCGCTTGCGGATGGTGGCGCGCATGTCTTTACCTCCAGCCTGTTTGTTGGTGAAACGTATCGCAGCAATGCGGACCTGCAGGCAGCAGGCATTGCCGCGGGCGGTGATGGACCGACGTTGACGGTCGAAGCTGGCGCGACGCTCGCGTTCCAGACCAACAAAGACTTCATCATCATTAATCGCGGCTCGCGTATCCTGGCAAACGGCACCGCCGATGCACCGATCACGTTCACGTCGGTCTCCGATATCAACGGTACGGTTGGCCCCGAAGATGTTCAGCAGTGGGGCGGTATCGTCATCAACGGTTTCGGCGTCAGCAACAAGTGCAGCTACGTGGGCACCCGCGGCGACGCTGGTTTCATGCTGGATCCGGCCAATCCCGAATGCCACATTGAAGCCGAGGGTTCCGCCGGTGATGACGAGTCACAGTACGGTGGCGATAACGATGCCGACGATTCGGGCATCCTTCGCTACGTTGTCGTCAAGCACACGGGCGCTGAAGTTGCCAATGGTGACGAACTGAACGGCATCTCTTTTGGTGGTGTGGGAAGCTCGACAGTTGTCGAAAACCTGCAGGTTTACTCGACGTTTGACGATGGCATCGAAATGTTCGGTGGTTCGGTCAGCTTCACCAACCTCGTCGCGCTGTATGTTCGTGATGATTCGATCGACGTGGACGAAGGTTGGAACGGTTCCATCACCAATGCACTGGTTATCCAGTCGCAGAATGATGGCAATCACTGCATTGAGGCGGATGGCATCGGCTCCTACAGGGAGACTGAGACTGCCCGCAATGCTGACCTGATAGCGCGAGGACTGAACAGTGCTCCGACCATCAGCAACCTGACGTGCATCGTGTCTGCGAATCTCGGCGGTACGCACGGCGAAGGCGCCGGCTGGCGCCTGCGTGAAGGCATTCACCCGGTCATCAATGACTCCCTGTTGATCTCGTCCTTTGGTGCTAATGACCAGACGGACAACGACGACAACTACTGCCTGCGAATCGACAATCCGGAGACACAGGATGCGGCCGTCAATGGCGACCTGCAGCTGAACTCGGTGATCGTTGCCTGCCAGGAGCCTTCGAAGGGTAATGCTACCGGAGCGTTTGCCAGCGAGCAGGCCTGGGCCGAGAGCGTCGGTAACCAGTTCGCAACCGTCGCCGACGGTACTGCCCAGAATCCAACCGCGGCCGCAGACACGGATCTGCAGCTCCTCGAAGGCGCGCAGCCGATCTACTCACTCAGCTGGGCAACGTCATTCGTTGACGGTGCAGCGCCAATTGCGACGACCGCGCCGACCAGCGGCGACTTCCTCGGTGCTGTTGAAGCAACGGCGGACTGGACCGCACCCTGGGCGTTTGGAATCTCAGACACCAATCGCGGCCAGCCGCTTTGGTTCGAGTAAATGATTGGGTAATTCAACGGGAAATGGGCTGACCAATGAAAAACCTTTACAAAATAATGAACAAATCCATCTATGCACTCATCGTGCTGACTGTGTGGTGGCCAGCGTTGGCCGCGGCGCAGGAAGCCGATGAGAATGAAAACGAGGGCGTGCTGGAAGAAATCATGGTCAAAGGCCGCTTCATCAGTTCCGGTCAGCAGTTGGTCAACGAACGCATGAACGATGCGTTTGCTGCCGACTTACTTGGCTCCGATACGATCAGCCGCCTGGGCGACTCGACGGTCGCTGCCGCGCTGCGCCGAGTTCCTGGCGTGACACTGGTTCAGAACAAGTACGTGTACATCCGTGGCCTCGGCGAGCGCTATTCCCAAAGCACGCTCAACCGGGCGCAGATTCCGTCACCTGACCTGACGCGCAATGTTATCCCGCTGAACCTGTTCCCGACGTCCATCGTCGAGTCGCTGCGCGTACAAAAAGCCTGGTCTGCGGACCTGCCCGCCAATTTTGGCGGCGGTGCAATGGATATTCGCACGAAGGGTGTCCCCGACGGTTTCGTCCTTAACTTCGAGGCAGGTATCGGCGCGAACTCCGAGAATCCGGGTTCGGTGAACAGCTACCAAGGTGGCGGCGACGATGCATTTGGCACGGACGACGGTACCCGCGCATTGTCACGTGACATCATCAACGGCGTGGCTTCGTACCAGGGTAATCCGAGTGTCAATTCAATACTGAGTTTTCTCAAAAGGCAGGACCCGGGAGCGACACTGTATGACGCACAGCTTGAGAATCGCGAGTTGGCACTTGCGCTGAATCGGAATATCGGAATCAAGAAAGAGAGCACACATCCCGACTACAGTTTTCGCGCCAACGTCGGCAACAGCTTCGATATTGGTCCGGACTGGATTGCGGGCTTCAACGTTGGTGGCTCGTATGAGACCGACTGGCGCTTACGCAAAACTACGACTGCTAATTTCGGCCGGCCAGATGAAGAAAACGGCGCCAAGGAAGAGTCCACGCGTAGCGTAGACATTGCGGGTACGCTTAACTTCGGACTCAAGTGGGGTGAAGATCACGAGATTGCGACAACAAGCTTGTACCTGCGTAACACCGATGATGAAACCGAAGTATTCGATTACTTCAACGAGAACCGGCGGAAGTCGAGCGGCCGCGGCTTCCGCGATTATCGTTTGCAGTTCGAAGAGCGGAATATGATCACGCACCAGATCGATGGTACGCATAACCTCGGCACCGAAATGCGCGAGCGCCTGCCATTCATCGGCAAGATCGTGTCATGGCTACCGGAGAAGACGAGCATCGAATGGTTCTATTCGACATCCACGGCCGAGACAGATATTCCGAACCAGGTCAAAGCCGCGTCAGAAACGTTCACAGACCGGGTAACCGGGGAGGTACTCAGCGAAAATATTCGCCTGCTATCTTCCGCCGCCGACTACCGCTTCACAGAGCTTGACGATGAAGTCGATAACTATGGCTGGAGCGTCATGGCGCCGGTCGAATTCGACGACTCATATCTTGAGCTAAGTGGCGGGTGGGATCATGCGCGGAAAGCGCGTACCTACCGGCAGAGCCAGTTCAGTCTCGGATACCTGAGTGTGTCGGATCCGTCGGTTCTCGAGGGTGGCCTGGATGAGGTGTTCTCGGACGAGAACATCATGGCCGGCACGCCGGACTTTTCGAGTCCTGTACCCGGGGCAGAGCAGTTTACCAACAATGCTGTGTTTGATCGCCAGGGCGCCAACACCAACAGTTATATCGCGGCGACAATGACGGACTCGGTGTGGGGCAAGGCCGACTGGACGTGGCGCGACACCTGGCGCGTTGCTGTAGGTGCGCGATGGGAGGGCTACCGCCAGGCTGCCGTCGACTGGAATCCATGGGGCTTTTCGGCAGATGACCCGCAGCTGACTGCCAATCCGGAAATTTTGCAGCAGGGCGTTTTCAATGAAGACAATATCTATCCTGCAGCTGGAATTACCTACATGGGCAGTTGGTGGGCGGAGACGTTCCAGCTTCGACTCGGCTACAGCGAGACAGCTATTCGGCCGGACCTGCGCGAGATTACAGACTCGGGATACATCGACCCGATAACTGGCGAACTCGTGCGTGGAAATCCGGGAGTCTTGCCGTCGGAAGTCGAAAGCATTGACCTTCGTGCCGAGTGGTTCTTCGGGAATGGTGATAACTTCACTATCACGCTGTTCCACAAGGACATCGTTAACCCGATCGAATTCTTTGAAATCCCGGCGAGTGACACAACGATTGCCCGGGAGATCATCAATGCCGAATCTGCCGAGGTGCAGGGCGTCGAATTCGAGCTCATGAAAGAACTTGCTTTCCTCGGCGGTTTCTTCGATACGATCTTTGTACAGGGCAACCTGACGTTGCAGGACTCGGAACTCGTTGCAGGCCCAAATGCAAACGTGCCGACGAACCCGGAGCGCAAGCTGACTGGCGCCTCGGATTACATCGCGAATGTCATGGTCGGGTACGATTCACCGAACGCTAAACACACCGCGTCACTGATATACAATGTCTTTGGTGAACGCCTCTATGTTGCGGGCCGCAATGGATCGCCGGATGGTTTCGAACAACCGTTCGAATCACTCGACTTTACCTACTTTTGGTATCCGACGGACCGGATCACAGTCAAGGCGAAAGCGCAGAACTTACTCGGCGAGGTCGTTACGATAGAGCGTAGTAGCGCCGTGACTTTTGAAGAAGACCCCGGCACGACGTTTGTACTCAGTTTCTCCTGGACGATGTAGCCCGTCATTCCCCCCAGGCGATAATGAACGGTCCCGCTTGCGGGCTCGAGCACCTTGAACCGCTTGGAGTTGAGCCATCCCGAAGCTGCGGTCCGGGGCTGCTACCGCCAGATCGCGGCTGATGCGGATGCCCTGGGCCGGGTGCTGGTGGATCTTTTCCTGTTGGCGGCCTCGAAGGAGTGGCGCGCTTCCCTTCGTGTAGCGATGCGATAGACTGAAGGGAACTATTCATCTCCAGTAACGAGGACAGGAACCCAGGATGGTCAGGGCAATTCGTATTCATGAAACCGGCGCACCACAGGTCATGCAACTGGAAACGGTGGAACTGGCGCCGCCACAGCCGGGCTTCGTGACAGTGCGCAATGAGGCGATCGGCCTCAACTATATCGATACCTATCATCGTAGTGGCTTGTATCCCGTACCCCTGCCCAGCGGCATCGGTTTGGAAGCGGCCGGCATAGTCACTGCTGTGGGTGAAGGTGCGGAATGGGCAGAGGGCGACCGGGTAGTCTACTTCTCCGTCGGGCTTGGCGCCTATTCCGAGGCTCAGAATTTGCCCGCCGAGCGGCTGGTCAGGGTCCCGCACGATATTGACCTGGAGAGCGCCGCCGCCCTGGCTTTGAAAGGGGCGACCGCCGAATATTTGCTACAGCGCACCAGACCGTTACAGGCCGGTGAAACCTGTCTGTTTCACGCCGCGGCCGGCGGCGTGGGCCTGATCTTCGGGCAGTGGGCCAGGGCGATTGGAGCCCGGGCCATCGGCACGGCCGGCTCGGATGACAAAGTGGAACTGGCCGGCCGGCATGGCTATCACCAGGTAATCAATTACCGTACCGAGAATGTGCTGGAACGAGTATTGGAGATTACCGGCGGTGAAAAACTGCCGGTGATTTACGATGGGGTGGGTAAGGATACTTTTGAGCTGTCGCTGGATTTGTTGCGACCGCGGGGGCTGTTGGTGTCCTTCGGCAATGCTTCGGGCCCCCCCGGCCCTCTGGACCTGCAGGTTCTGACCGCCAAGGGTTCGCTGTACATTACCCGTCCCAGCCTTGTCACCTATGCCGCGGACCCACGGGAGATGCGCCAGGCCATGGCTGATGTGTTTGCCCTGACGGCTTCTGGTGAACTCAAGCCGAACATACGCCAGTGTTACGCTCTGGCCGAAGTACAGCAAGCTCACCGGGACCTGGAAGCGCGCGATACCACCGGCTGCAGCATCATCCTGCCTTAGTACAGTGCCTCCTGCAATCGAACACCTGCAAGTAGCCGGCAACGGCATCAAGCTGCATCTGGCAACTTGCGGCAATGGTCCTCTGGTCATCATGCTGCACGGTTTTCCCGGACTTTGGTACACCTGGCGCAGGCAGTTGCCGGTTTTGGCCGAGGCGGGCTACCGGGCAGTAGCCATGGACCTTCGCGGATACGGGCGCAGTGAGCGCCCCACGGATGTGGCGGCCTATGACAGCCAAACCCAGGTAGCGGATGTGCTGGCGGTGATGGACCACTTCACTGAACCACGGGCGATCGTCGTGGGACAGGATTTCGGCGCGCGCCTGGCCTGGAATGTCTGCGCCAGGGCGCCGCGGCGAGTTACCGCCGCGGTGATCTTTGGCGTCCCCTACGACTTCAATCGTGCCGGGAGGGAACCCGGTGGGGCCAGCCTGGAACTGTCCGGCCTCGATGATCTGCCCCCCAGCCGGCAATTCGCCTCCGTGGCCGAGGAGCATTTCTTCCACATGCACTACTTCCAGGACATTGGCCCAGCGGAAGCGGAACTCAACCCGCGGGCGAGGGACTTGCTGTTGCGCCTTTACTGGGCGCTAAGCGCGGAGGGTAGCCTGCTCGACTGGCGCAATTATCCCAGTGCGGGAACCGGTTATCTGGATGTGCTGGCTGAACCGGCAATGCCACTGCCCTGGGCTTGGTTTTCCGAGGAAGATCTTGAGTACCTGGTGGGTGAATACTGCTCGGCGGGGCCGGACCTGACCTTTACCGGAGGTTTCAACGCCTATCGGGTGTTGGATATCAATTGGCGCATCTCCAAGGGTTACCGAAATGTGGAAGTTCCCGCACCGGTGTTGTATATCATGGGCGAGGAGGATCCGGTGGGCCAGATGATGCCCGCGGCGGCCTATGAACACATGCGCCGTCTGGTGCCCAATCTGTGGGGCGAGCATTTCATCGAGGGAGCAGGCCACTTTGTCATGCAGGAACGGCCTGCCCCCGTGAACCAACTTATGCTCGATTTTCTGGCGGAATTTGGGCGTAACTGAAAGCGGTTGCGCTGGAGTTGGTTTGCGTGTTTTACAGGAGAAAAAACACAGGCCGGAGCCAATTCATCAAGCAATTCCCGGGCGCTTGATGTATACTGACTGGTCCATTCACAACTGAATAGTTTTTTATGCCTTCTTCAGCTCGTCGCCGCGCACAAGCGGCTCCCCTTGAAACCAGTGAAACCATTGCCGATCAGATAGCAGCCTTTATCAAGGCAGGTGGCAAGGTACAGGAAATTCCCCGTGGAGTAAGCGGTCAACTGAGTTCGACCGCCCGCAAACACATCACCATCAGCAACAAATCATAGTTGTGGCGCCGGCCGCCGCCAGGCGCCCGGCAGGAATTTCAGCCTCAGGACAGGGCGAAGGCGGTGCTATGATCGCCGGGTAACTGTTCGGGTGCGGCTGTGCCGAAATGCACCCGGTACAATAGGCAGGCAGGTCTCCCGAGCAGTCTCCGGCAGGGAAAGATATGGGCTGACAGAACCCGTGAGGGCGAAGTCTGTACACGGTTGTCTCAGGCTCTACAATGCCCGTAAGACATTGCGGCTTGCTGGTGCCCGGATCATGAATGACAAAAAGACTACCGATTTTGGCTACCGCGAGGTGGCGCCGGAACGCAAGGCCGGTATGGTGGCCGGAGTCTTCGACTCTGTGGCGGAGCGTTACGACCTGATGAACGATCTCATGTCCGTAGGTATCCACCGTTTGTGGAAGCGCTTCGCTATCGAAGTCAGCGCCGTCCGTCCTGGTCAGCGGGTGCTGGACATCGCCGGCGGCACCGGCGATCTGGCGGCCAAATTCTCCGCCCTGGTGGGCGCCCGTGGCGAAGTGATACTGGCTGATATCAATGCCTCCATGCTCAACATCGGCCGCGACAGGTTGCTGGACCGGGGTATCCATGCCAACCTTGCCTGCGTACAGGCCGACGCCGAAAATCTTCCTTTTTCGGATCACTGCTTCGACATCGTCAGCATTGCCTTCGGGCTGCGCAATGTAACTCGCAAGGAGGATGCCTTGCAGTCCATGTTTCGGGTGTTGAAACCCGGCGGAAGACTGGTGGTGCTGGAGTTTGCAAAGCCCGGCAATGAATGGCTGGCCCGAGCCTATGACGCTTACTCCTTCAAGGTGCTCCCGGCGTTGGGCAAACTGGTCGCGGGTGACGGCGGCAGCTACCAGTATCTGGCCGAATCCATACGCCGGCACCCCGATCAAGAGACTCTGAAGGGGATAATGGAAGAAGCCGGCTACGTACGCTGTGAATATTTCAACCTCAGTGGAGGTATCGTGGCCCTGCACAGGGGCATGAAGGCCTGATATGGCATCCGCCCCCAACGCCTTGCACACCGCAATGATCGCCGCCATGGAGGCGGCTCTCAACCGTGCGCTGGGGCTCGACCCAGTGGCGCAAAAGGCGCTGGGGGAACTGGAGGGTCAGGTATTTCATCTACATTGCACCCGTCCCGTACTGGAACTGTACCTGTTACCTTGGGGCCGGGGAGTGAGATTGCTGGGGTTCTGGGAGGGAGCGGTGACCACGGCCATTGCCGGTCAGGCCACTGACTTTACCGAACTGGCCGGCAGCTCGGACCCTGCCGCCACGCTGGTCAACGGAAATCTGGAATTGCATGGCGACAGCACCGCCCTGCTGCAGCTACAGGCTGTACTCGCCAAGTTGGACCCGGACTGGGAAGCGCCCCTGGTAGAAGCCTTTGGCGATGTCGCCGGGCATCAACTGGCGCAAGCATTTCGGGGACTGTTCGGTTGGAGCAGACAAGCCGCCAGCAGCTTCAGCCGGCAGTTGCAGGAATTCATTGTCGAGGAGGCGGGTTTGATACCGCCAAGGCGGGAAGTGGAAGACTTCTACCAGGATATCAACGAGTTGGTCATGCGCTTTGAGCGGCTACAGACTCGGCTCGGGACATTGGCCCGGCGCATGGAGCGGCTCAAGTGAAGCGCTGGAGCAGGTTGCTGAAAATTATATGGGTGGTGAGCCAATACCGGCTGGATTTGCTTGCCGGGCGCCCGGCGCTGCCCTGGGCGGTGCGTACCCTGTTGCTCTTCGGCCCCTGGCGGCTGTTCCCGCACCGGGGGCTCGGCAGGGGCGAGCGCCTGCGCCGGACACTGGAGGAATTGGGCCCGGTATTCATCAAGTTCGGCCAAGTGCTGTCCACTCGCCGAGACCTGCTGCCCGAGGATATCGCCGACGAACTGGCCAAGTTGCAGGATGATGTGCCGCCTTTCCCCGGCCAAACCGCCATTGCCATCGTTGAGGAGGCGCTCGGCGCGCCACTTGCCGAATTGTTTGCAGAGTTCAACTCCACTCCCATCGCCTCCGCTTCCGTTGCCCAGGTACACGCGGCCACATTAAACAGCGGTGAGCGGGCAGTGGTAAAGGTGGTTCGCCCCGGTATCGAAGCGGTCATCCGTCAGGACCTTGCGCTGTTGTTTATCCTGGCCCGCTTGATCCGCCGCTACCTTGCGGATGGCTACCGACTGCGCCCCACCGAAGTGGTCGCGGACTACGAAACAACCATTCTCGACGAGTTGGATCTGCAACGCGAAGCGGCCAATACTTCGCAGTTAAAACGCAATTGCGCCCCGCGGGGACTGGTCCATGTACCGGAGGTCTACTGGGATTACACCCGCCGCAACGTATTTGTCATGGAACGGATTGAGGGGATACCGGTCACTGACGTGGCGCAACTTCAGGCCCTTGGCGCAGATCTGAAACTGTTGGCGGAGCGGGGCGTGGACATTTTTTTCACCCAGGTCTTCAAGGACAATTTTTTTCATGCCGACATGCACCCCGGCAATGTGCTTATTGACGCATCCGATCCCGCCGACCCCACCTACATCGGTATCGACTGCGCCATTGCCGGCTCGCTCAGCGACTCTGACCAGTACTACCTGGCGCGCAATCTGCTGGCAATCTTTCAACGCGACTATCGTGCTTGTGCACAACTACACGTGGAATGCGGCTGGGTGCCTGCGGGCACCAAGGTGCACGAATTCGAATCGGCCATGCGGGCCGTGTGTGAACCGGTGTTCGAAAAACCCATCTCCGAAATCTCATTCGGCCAATTGCTGATCTACCTGTTCCAGACCGCCCGCCGTTTCAACATGGAAGTGCAGCCCTCGCTGATTTTGCTGCAGAAAACCTTGCTCAATATCGAGGGCATGGGCCGCCAGTTGTATCCGCAACTGGATTTGTGGAGCACCGCACAGCCGTTCCTGGAACAGTGGCTGCGGGAGCGCTATTCACCGCAGGGCCTGGCTGAGCGCCTGCGCCGCAACGCGCCGTCCTGGCTGGAGCGGTTACCACAGTTGCCCGAAGCGTTTTTTGCAAATCAGCAACAGGCGCGCGACCTGGAAAATCAAGGCCAGCGGCAACAACGGGAACTGGAGCGGTTGCAGCAATGCTTGCGGCAGGGACAGCGCCGGCGCGGGCGCCTTCTGATAGCCATGCTGCTGTTCACCGGCGCCGTACTCACGGCCTGGCCGGAGGGAATGGCAATACTCACGCAATTGCCGCCGCTGAGTTGGGCGCTGATCGGTGTCGGGGTCTACCTGCTGTGGCCGGGGCCAAAGCCCTAGGAGCTTGCGCCTACATTGCATTCAGCGGATTAAATGTAGTAACATAAAATCATGCCAATCGAATTCGATGCGGCAAAGCGTGCGGCCACCCTTGAGGCCAGAGGACTGGATATGGCCCGGGCCGGGGAGGTGTTCGCGGGCGCCACGCTGACCGTCGAGGACGGCCGGCGGGACTATGGCGAGGATCGCCTTATCACCATCGGGTTTCTCGACGGCGCGATGGTGGTCCTGGTCTGGACGCCTCGCGGGGGCGCGCATCGAATCATCAGCATGAGGAAAGCCAATGAACGGGAACGAACGCTCTACTCCCCGAGATTTTGATCGGGACACCGCACCGGATCTTTCTGGAGACGGCTGGCCGGAAAAGTTCGCCAAGGCGCCTGTTCGCCGTGGCCGGCCACCAGTAGCCAGGCCGAAAGTGTCAACCACTATCCGTCTGTCGCAGGATGTGATTGATCACTTCAAGGCCGGTGGGCGGGGCTGGCAGACGCGAGTCGACGAGGCGCTTCGCGAGTGGATCGGGAAATAGGGCGCCGCGTAATCGGCGCGCTTGATGGATCTTGAACGCAATTTTGCACCGCCATTCCAGGCGTATCCTGGAAAGCTGTGCTGACAGGATTGATGGTCCCGCCGTTCGCGCCATTCTTCCCTGTCCTGAAGGGCGGGGCTTGTCGAGCCTGGCCAGTAACTCTTGCCGCTTGCCAGGGTTGCGGGGGCAGGATTCGAAGCGGCGGCCTTCAGTTCATGATCTGAAGAATTTATCCACTTCCGCGGCGCGGTTACGGCGGGAAATCCTTACAGCACAAGTTCATTGGGATGGCTTGCTGCTGTGAAACATTCGCCCCTGTGTAATAATAAGGCTCAGTACAAACAGGCGCTTTTCATGAACAGGCGGCAGATTTTCCAGCAGGTTTCCTTCAATGGAGAAGGACTGATACCGGTGATTGCGCAAGACGCCGACAACGGTGATGTGCTGATGATGGCGTGGATGAACGAGGAATCCCTGGCTGCCACCATTGCTGAACAGCGGGCGGTCTATTGGTCCCGCTCTCGGCGCAAGTTGTGGCGCAAGGGCGAACAGTCGGGTAATACCCAGTGGGTTCGTGAAATCCATCTCGACTGCGATGGCGATGCGATGCTGTTGAAGGTTGAGCAACAGGGTGGTATCGCCTGCCATACCGGGCGCAGGAGTTGTTTCTTCAGGAAGTTGACCGGCGAGCGTTGGCAAATCGCCGGGGAAACAACCGGTTCACCCTCCGAGAGCTGCGGTAATGGCGGTGAGTGAAGTACTGCAACAACTGGAACAGGTGCTGGCGCAGCGCCGCCTGGCGGACCCGCGGGAATCCTACGTGGCCAGCCTCCACCAACAGGGCCTCAACAAGATCCTGGAGAAGGTCGGCGAAGAGGCGGTCGAAGTAATATTGGCGGCCAGGGATTGTGCAGATTCCAACGAGCGGGCGGCGTTGATTGAAGAGACCGCCGACTTGTGGTTCCACTGCCTGGTCATGCTTTCGCACCTGGACAGTGACAGCACTGCCGTGTTGGCGGAACTGGAGCGCCGTTTCGGCAACTCCGGTTTGGATGAACGGGCGTCTCGCGGCGCATAGAGTAAAAACGGGAGGAACAAGTCATGGGTGTAGGTGGAATCAGCATCTGGCAGCTTTTGATTATTCTCGCAATCGTGGTGATGTTGTTTGGCACCAAGCGTTTGCGCAGCCTCGGTAGTGATCTCGGCGCCGCCATCAAGGGCTTTCGCAGCAGTATCCAGACCGACGACGATGCAGAACAGTCCTCTGCCGGTGAAACCCTGGAGAACGCGAAGGAAAGTAATGAACAGCCGGAATCCAGGTAATCGTGGCGTATGTTCGATATCGGCTTTGCGGAACTGCTGCTGATCAGCGTTGTCGGTTTGCTGGTGCTGGGGCCGGAACGGCTACCCGGCGCTGTTCGCACCGCCAGCCTGTGGCTGGGCAAACTGCGCCGCAACCTCAACAGCCTGCGTGCGGAAATTGAGCGGGAAATCAATGCTGAGGAGATCAAGCGGGAAATTCACAATGATGCGATCATGCAGAGCCTGAAGGATGCGGAGAAAGATCTGAAGAGCGCCCTGCCGGAAAATACCCCCTATGATATTGACGGCATCGCGCGTGGGGATGTCCCCTCCGACAAGCCCTAGCAGCCTGCGTTGTGGGAACTCACGGCTGCCATTGCGGCGACACTCGGGCCAGCCATGATCAGCGATGACGAAATCGACGACCAGCCGCAGCCGCTGATCGCCCACTTGACGGAACTGCGAAATCGCCTGCTGCGCTGTATTTCCGTGGTATTGCTGGTGTTCTGCGGCCTGTTTTATTTCGCCAACGATATTTACGCCTACATTTCCAAGCCACTGCGCGATTTACTACCCGGCGAAGTTTCCATGATCGCCACCGAGGTCGCTTCCCCCTTCCTGACTCCCTTTAAATTGACCGTGGTGGTAGCGGTGTTTATCAGCATTCCCTACCTTCTCTACCAACTCTGGAGCTTTGTCGCCCCCGGCATGTACAAGCGTGAAAAACGCCTGGCCTTTCCCCTGCTGGCATCCAGTGTGCTGCTGTTCTACGCCGGCGCGGCTTTTGCCTACTACGTGGTGTTTCCCCTGGTGTTCGGATTTTTTACCAGTGTCGGTCCCTCGGAAATCACCATCATGACCGATATCAACCGCTACCTTGATTTTGTGCTGAAGTTGTTTTTCGCCTTTGGCCTGGCCTTCGAAATACCCATTGCCGCGGTCATACTGATCCGCGCCGGGGTCACCACTGCCGATGATCTTGCCTCCAAGCGCACCTACATTATTGTCGGCTGTTTTGTACTGGGTATGCTATTGACCCCGCCAGATGTGATTTCCCAGTCCCTGCTGGCCATTCCCATGTGGCTGTTATTCGAGATCGGGGTGTTTTTCGGCCGCATGGTAACCCCGGCGGACACAGACTCATGAGCAGTGGCCGCGGTGGCGTAAAACGCCTGTCAGTACTGAGGAAGCTCGTGCATTTCCTCCTGCCGTACCGGGGCACCCTGGTTGCCGCCGGCATCGCCCTGGTGCTGACCGCGGCCATCACCCTGTCCATTGGCCAGGGCATCCGCATACTTATTGATGACGGTTTCGCCAGCGGTTCCCGCGAGCAGTTGAACCAGGCGGTGGCCATCATGCTGGGCTTGAGCCTGCTCATGGCTGCCGGCACCTTTATCCGCTATTACCTGGTTTCCTGGCTGGGGGAGCGGGTCAGCGCCGATATTCGCAATGCGGTCTTCGCCAATGTCATCGGGCTTCATCCCGGCTACTTCGAAGACAACCGCAGCGGTGAGATCATGTCCAGGTTGACCACGGACACAACCCTGCTGCAAACCATCATCGGTTCCTCCATGTCCATGGCGCTGCGCAGCAGCCTAACTGTGGCGGGGGCGCTGGTCATGCTGTTTGTAACCAACCTCAAACTGACGGCGATGGTGCTGGCCTGCGTACCCTTGGTATTGATGCCCATTCTGCTTTACGGGCGCCGGGTCAGGGCGTTGTCCAACCAGAGTCAGGACTCCATTGCCAGTGTGGGCAGCTACGCCGGTGAAGTCATACAACACGTCAAGACTGTGCAGAGCCATACCAGGGAGGACTTTGAAAAAAAGGCCTTTTCCCAGGAGGTGGAAAGCGCCTTTCGGGTCGCCAGACGGCGTATCCGCCAACGCGCCTGGTTGATGGCTATAGTGATCATGCTGGTGTTCACCGGTTTGTCCGGCATGTTCTGGGTCGGCGGCAACGACGTGTTTAGTGGCTCCATGAGTGGTGGGCAGCTCGGCGCCTTCGTGTTCTACGCCATGATGGTGGGCGTGGGCGTGGGAACACTCTCGGAAGTGTGGGGAGAACTGCAGCGCGCTGCGGGCGCCACTGAGCGCTTGATGGAATTACTGCAGGAGCGCAGCCTGATACCCAATGAAGACGCTTGCCCGGTGGTGGATTTCAAGGCTTCCCTGAAGATTGAAGGCCTGGGCTTTTGCTACCCGCGGCGCCCCCTGCAACCGGCCCTGCAACAACTGGACCTCGAGTTGGCAAGTGGCCAGAGTCTGGCCTTGGTGGGGCCTTCGGGCGCGGGCAAATCTACCTTGTTTGAACTGCTACAAAGGTTTCATGACCCGCAGAGTGGACGCATCCTGATCGGTGATGAGGATATTCGCGACATCCCGCTGACAGAACTACGCCGACACATCGCCGTGGTGCCGCAGGCGCCCGCCATGTTTACCGCGGATGTCAGCTACAACATCGGTTATGGCAAGGCCGGCGCCAGCAGGGAAGAGATTGAAGCGGCGGCCCGCGCAGCGCATGCCCACGAATTCATCTGCCGGCTGCCGGGGGGGTATGACAGCCACCTTGGTGAGCAGGGGGTCAGGTTGTCCGGCGGGCAGCGGCAACGTATCGCCATTGCCAGGGCCATCCTCAAGGATCCGGAAATACTGTTGTTGGATGAAGCTACCAGCGCCCTGGATGCGGAAAGCGAGTTTCAGGTTCAGCAGGCGTTGCAGACGCTGATGAAGAATCGCACCACCATCATTATTGCCCACCGTTTGTCGACCATCCTGCACGCCGGCCGGATTGCGGTGCTGGACCAGGGGAAGCTGATCGCTACCGGTGATCACAACAGTTTGCTGGAAAGTTGCGAACTGTACCAGCGCCTGGCCAGCCTTCAGTTTGATACGGAATCCTGGCAGCCGTCTGCGGACGCTCCTCCCTCCCCGGCCCGGACATGGCCCCAGGGCGCCAGGGTATAGGGCGACGCGCAGCCCGGACCAAGGGTGCCGGGGCGCCAATGCGCCAGGTTGCACGACCCGCCACAGCGAGTGATTCAGCGGTAACCGTTCGGTATTCGAGTGATGATTTGAAGCTGGTGCTCCCGGCCCTGGCACAGTCTATCTGGACGGGAGTGTGGGGCTGATTTTATCGCGACTAGCGCCATGGACGGACGCGGGATGGGCCATGGATGGCCCCCGGAGCGAGAAAACCAGCCCCACGCTTCCGGCCCCGGCACAGTCTATCACCTCTTGTCAGAACGGTTACATTCAGCGGCCGCTCCGGCGTCAGCTATTGTCTCTTCAGACGGCGGCGGCAGCGAGCGCTTCGCTCCTGGATGAGTGGATGGTGAGGACCTTGTCGAACCCGCTGATCCTGAAAATCTCCCCTACGTGATCCGACAGCGAGCACAGTGAGAGCCCGGTATCCTGGCTGCGCAGGGCCTTGGCGATTATCAGGATTACGCGCAAACCGGCGCTGCTGATGAAGGATAGTTGCTCAAAGTCCATGATCAGGGCGCGGTCACAATCCTCGACCGCGGCAATGACGGTTTTTTCAAACTCGGAGACATTTGAGCCATCAATGCGCCCACTGAAAAAGACCGTCAAAATTCCATTCTGTCGGTCCATCGGCATATTCATTGTCATCGGTCCCCCATTATTTCCGTAGTGGCCCTGTGCCCGGAGGGTGCCGTGTGCCCGAAGGGTGCCGTGTGCCCGAAGGGTGCCGTGTGCCCGAAGGGTGCAACATTGCCGTTATTCATTGTCCGGCATGACCACAAATTCGGGATAGGCTTCAATACCCAGTTCCGCCACGTCCTGCCCAAGTTCTTCGACAGCCGGGGAGATACGAGCTCCAAGGGTTCTTTCTATGACCATCCAGGTCAGCAACGAGCTGGTGAATACGAACACGCCAACCGCCAAAATACCGGTCAGTTGCACCAGCGGGTCGCCGCCGGCAGCGATACACACCGCCAGCGTGCCCCAGATACCGGCAAACAAGTGAGCCGGAACCGCGCCCACCACATCATCAATCTTCAATTGCTCCATGAACCTGAGGCCGGTAACGCAAATGGCTGCGCCCACCGCGCCGATGATAATGGCCCAATTGTGATCAACAATGTCGGGGCCTGCGGTGATGGCGACCAGACCGGCGATGGCGCCGTTGAGGCCGGCCAAAAGGTCAACACGCCCCAGAATGGGCCGCGAAATCGCGATGGCGGTGACCACACCAGCGGCGGCGGCGAGGTTGGTGTTGGCAAGAATATTGCTGATGGCTACCACATCGGCGGCCCCGCCCAGCGCCAGTTGTGAGCCGCCGTTGAAACCGAACCAACCCATCCAGAGGATAAACACGCCCAGGGTAACCACGGGTACGTTCGACGGCGGGGTCGGCTTGACGCTGCCGTCTTCGCGAAATTTGCCTTTTCTGGAGCCGACCACCATGGCCCGGGCCAGCGCCGCCCAGCCGCCGGTCGAGTGGACGATAGTCGAGCCGGCAAAATCCTGGAAGCCCATTGCGCTGAGCCAGCCACCGCCCCAGGTCCAGGCGCCGACCACCGGGTAGATGAGGGCCGTCAGTACCACGATGAACAGGAAGAATGACCACAGCTTGACCCGCTCGGCGAGGGTGCCAGAAACAATGGATGCCGTTGTCGCCACGAACACCATTTGGAAAAACCAGTCCGACATGGTGGAGTAGCCGTTGGCGACAACACTGGAGAGGGCTTCTTCCTGGCCATTCAGCAGCGCAATCTCATCCTCGGAAACGCCGTACAGGAATTGCAGCGAGCCGAACCAGCCACCCTCTTCGACACCGACATACATGAGGTTGTAACCAACCAGGTAGAACATCAGACCGGCTATGGAATACAGGCCGATGTTTTTCAGGCAGATCACCGAGGCGTTCTTGGTGCGCACCGAGCCTGATTCCAGCATGGTGAATCCAGCGCACATCCACATTATCAGTACGCCCCAAATCAGAAACGAAAAGCTGTTCAGCACGAATTGCGTTTCTTCCTCGACCGCCGCCTGCGCTCCCAGGGGGAGGCACAGGAGAAGAATGGCCAGCCCAACCAAGCTGTGGCGACCCCATCGGCCAAGGCCGGGAAAACAGTGTGGTTTGATGTTCATGTCGGCGTTACCTTGAATTTTTTGTTTGTTGTGCGCTACGGGCGATGGGCAGGAATTTGGAGCCTTACGCTACTTTTGGCCCGGCGCGTGAATCGGGAGCGGAGTGCGCTCACCCCAGGCAAGGATTGTGGTACAAACAGGATGAACTGACAAGTATGTGAACAGTCTTCAACCGGCTGGCGCCATTGGGTGGTGCAGCAGCCGCCATTTGCCCGGAGGGTGCCGTGTGCCCGAAGGGTGCCGTGTGCCCGAAGGGTGCCGTGTGCCCGAAGGGTGCCATGTGCCCGGAGGGTGCCATGTGCCCGGAGGGTGCCGTGTGCCCGGAGGGTACAATCTTGCGGCTAGTCAAACTCGCGTATCAATGCGCCGATGGATTCCTTGGCGTCACCGAACAGCATGCGGGTATTATCCTTGTAGAACAGGGGATTTTCGATGCCGGCAAAGCCGGACGCCATGGACCGTTTGAGCACAAACACGCTGCGGGCATGATCCACGTTGATGATCGGCATACCGTAAATCGGGCTGGATTCGATTTCGCGGGCAGCCGGGTTGACCACATCGTTGGCGCCGATGACGATACACACATCCACGGTTTCCATACGCGGATTGATGTCGTCCATTTCCATCAGCAAATCGTAGGACACGTCGGCTTCCGCCAGCAGTACATTCATATGTCCCGGCATGCGGCCCGCTACCGGATGAATACCGTAGTTGACCTCACAACCGTTACTCTCCAGCAACTCCTGCAATTCCTTGACCACATGCTGGGCCTGGGCCACCGCCATACCGTAACCCGGCACAATTGCGACATTACTGGCAGCCTCCAGAACGTAGTAGGCGTCCTCCACGTTAATCGGCTTGACCTCCCCACTTACCTTGGTGGTGGCCGTGGCGACCGAGCCGAAGCCGGAAAACAACACATTGGCCAGGGAGCGGTTCATGGCCTTGCACATGATGCGAGTCAGGACGATACCGCTGGCGCCCACCAGGGAGCCCGCCACGATCAGGATATTGTTGTTGATGGCGAAACCCGCGGCGCAGGCGGCAAGCCCGGAATAACTGTTCAGCAGGGAGATGACTACCGGCATGTCCGCTCCGCCGATGGGAATGACGGCCATGATGCCAAACAGCAGCGCCACACCCACCAGGATATAGAGCCATTGGGCGTTGCCTGGCTCGTTCACGAACATGACGGCGCTGCCGAACATGGCGGCCACCAGCAGGCTGTTGACGATTTGCTGTCCTCGGAACAGAACCGCGCCACTGCCGATCGTCTCGCTCAACTTGCCATAGGCCACCAGGCTGCCGGTGAAGGTTAGCCCGCCGATAAAGATGGACAGGACGATGGTAATAAGCGAGAAGGTGGAAGCATCTCCCTCCAGCGCCGCCCAGCCCACCAACAGGCTGGCCATACCGCCGAAGCCATTGAACAGGGCGACCATTTCCGGCATGGCGGTCATTTGCACCAGACGCGCCGCGGCAGCGCCCAGCAGCCCACCCACCACAAAACCGGCTAAAATCCATTGATACTCAACAATGCCCTGATCCAATAGTGCGGCCACCACGGCGCACAACATACCCAGCGAGGAAACCAGATTGCCGCGCCGTGCTGTCGCCGGGGAGCCCAGTTGTTTCAGCCCGTAGACAAACAACGCCGCGGAAAGCACGTAGACGAATTGTATTGCGGTATCCATACCCGTCAGTCTCCCTTCTTCCTGAACATGGCCAGCATGCGGTCGGTCACCAGGTAGCCGCCCACTACGTTGATGGAGGCCAGAGCCACAGCCCCCGCAGCCAGCCAATTGGCCAGGTCCTGCTGACCGGTTCCGGCCAGGCCGACAGCGCCGGCCAGGGTAATACCTGAAATTGCGTTGGAGCCGGACATCAAGGGGGTGTGCAGCGTTGCTGGCACCTTGTGGATCAATTCAAGGCCCAGGAAGATGGACAGCATCAGGATAAAAGTGAGAAAAACTTCAGCAGGTACCATTACGTGCCCCCCGACAGATGGTTCTTGATGGTTTCGTGCGTAACTTCACCCGCATGGGTGATGATGCAACCGGGTAAAATGTCGTGTTCGAAGTCTATCCCGAAACACTGCTTATCCTTGTCCCAACAGTCTTCCACCAGGTTGAACAGGTTGTTGGCGTACATTTGACTGGCGTCCCGGCACACCTGGTTGGCGAGATTGGCGTAACCGATGACCTTCACCCCGCCGATTTCCACCACCTCGTTCGCCACCGAGCCCTCGACGTTGCCGCCACTCTCGGCGGCCATATCCACCACCACGGAGCCAGGGGCCATGGCCTCAACCATTTCGCCAGTCACCAACAGCGGCGCCTTGCGGCCGAATACCTGGGCGGTAGTGATGACCACATCGGATTGGGCAATGGTGGTCTGCTGGGCGGAGCGTTGCATCTGCACCTGCTCGGGAGTCAACTCCCTGGCATAACCAGCGGCGGTCTGTCCGGTTTCTCCCAAATCAATTTCGAGAAACTTTGCCCCCAGTGACTTCACTTGCTCCGCCACTACCGGCCGGGTATCGAACGCTGTCACCCTGGCCCCGAGGCGTTTGGCGGTGGCGATGGCCTGCAGACCCGCCACACCGGCACCGATGACAAACACCCTGGCGGGTTTGAGAGTTCCTGCCGGGGTCATCATCATCGGGAAAATTCGTGGCAGCTGCCGGGCCGCCAGCATCACGGCCACATAGCCGGCCAGGTTGGCCTGGGAACTCAGCGCATCCATCTTCTGGCTGCGAGTGGTACGGGGAATCATCTCCATGCTGATTGCGGTAACCGCTTGCGCCGTGAACGCGTGAATCAACTCGGGCTCGTTGAAGGGGTCGAGGAAGCTGATATGGATAGCGCCATTTTTCAACTGTGATACTTCCGCCAATTCGGGTTTGCGCAAGCGCAGCACCAGGTCGGCGCCGCCCAATAGCGCCTCGCGGTCAGTGGCCAAATCGGCTCCTGCCGCCGTGTATTCGCCATCGGCATAGCCCGAACCCAGACCCAGGCCGCTCTCGATGGCGACTTGCGCTCCCAAAGCCACCAGCTTCTTCGCTACAGCCGGAATGATCGGCGTTCGATTTTCACCGGGATGGGTTTCCCGTGGTACCCCTATGCGCATGTTTCCATCGCCTCATTTTCTCAATGCGTGCCGCCCCGGCCCATGCCGCGGTACAGCCCCGGTAGTTACTCTGCCCACTTTCTTCGCTTTCATCTGCCCTGTGGGAACTCTCAAAAAGCAACCCGTTGCTTACTGGTTTTCCCTGGACCTGGAACGGCTGGACCCTTTGGGAAACGCCTCGAACCGGAGCACTTCCCGGATTGGCTGAATGCGGCAATATCACGTTGCGGAACTGCCGACTATATCATAAGCGTTATCGGCGGCCCCACTGTTGCAGTACACAGCCGGGAATGATCAATGACAAGCCCACCAGGGTGGAAAATTGCACCGTCTCGCACCCTCCGGGCACTGGGCCCCTACGCCCCCGTGCCCTCATCCTCGCTGTGAGCACGGCGCGGCCCGGTGGTGTATGCTGAATTCGGCAATGTCGATGCTGAAGGGATACTGGCATGGCGCGTGAAGACAAAATCCTTACACCGGTACGGGCCATAGCTCCCATCCTCCTTCTCATCAGCCTTTTGGCCTGCTCTGTCTATCTGTTTGGCTCAGACTCCTCCTATGGCGCCAACCAGATCGCCTTGCTTCTCAGCGCCGGGTTCGTGGGGCTGGTGGCGATGGGGGCAGGATGGTCATGGAAAGAAGTAGAGCAGGGTATTTTGCAAGGCATCCGCCTGTGCCTGGGACCCCTGTTGATTCTGATGTCGGTCGGTATGCTGATCGGCTCCTGGATTCTTGCGGGAGTCATCCCCGCTATTATCTACTACGGGGTCGATATCCTCTCTCCCTCCATGTTTTACGCCGCCACCGCAGTGCTTTGCGCCATTACTGCCGTGAGCATCGGTTCATCCTGGACGGTGGCAGGCACTATTGGTATCGGCATGATGGCCATTGCCGCCAGTTTTGGCCTGTCCCCCGGGATCACCGCCGGCGCTATCATTTCGGGCGCTTACCTGGGGGATAAACTGTCACCCCTCTCGGATACCACCAATCTTGCCTCCGGCATCGCCGGTGTGGACCTGTTCGCACACATCCGCCATTTGCTGTGGACCACGGTACCGAGCTTCGTGCTGGCGCTCATCGCCTTGAGCCTGTTTGGTGGGGGCTCCGTTTCCTCACCGCAGCAGATTGCCGAACTGCGTTACAGCCTGGGGCAGCAGTTCAACATCGGGCCGTATTTGTTCCTGCCGCTATTCATCATGTTGTTCCTGTCGTATCGCAAGGTGTCTGCATTGGCCTCGATCATGATCAGCGCCCTGGTGGGGATACTGTTTGCGCTCGTGTTTCAGGCCCCCGCTACCCTGGCGCTGGCCGATCAAGCGGACATCCCCAGGGCAATGCAGCTGATGCAGGGGGTATGGATCAGCCTGTTCAACGGCTACACCGCCAATAGCGGCAACGAATTCATGGACCAACTCCTCTCCAAGGGCGGTCTCATCAGCATGCTCAATACCTGCGCCCTGATTATCTGCGCCATGGCTTTCGGCGGCGCCATCGAAAAGGTCGGTATACTGGAATACCTGGTCGGCGCCGCCCTGAAGCGGGTTCATAGCACGGGGGGACTGGTGACGGCGACGGTGGGTACTTGTGTGGCCAGCAATGTTGTCACCAGCGATCAGTTCATCGCCATTACCGTACCTGGGAGAATGTTTCGCAGTGAGTTTCAGCGCCGTGGCCTGTCGCCGCTGAATCTGTCCAGAACTCTGGAAGATTCCGCCACCCTGACTTCCGCTCTGGTGCCCTGGAATACCTGTGGCGCCTACATGGCCGCCACCCTGGGAGTGAGCACTTTCAGCTACGCTCCGTTCGCCTTCTTCAACTATCTTTGCCCGTTGATTGCCATCCTTTACGGGTATTGGCATATCGCACAGAAACCGCTGGAAGCTCCGCTACCGGAGCCTGTCTGAGGCGCGTCGGACGGACTACATCGATATAGAGGTCGCACACGTGCGACCCGCGGGCCGTGTGCCCGAAGGGTGCCATGTGCAGTTTTCGGCAGACCGCTCAGGCTCGCTCCCAGTCAAACGCCAACACGTCACGGATGTGTTTCGCACCACTGATCACCATCAATAGACGATCCAGGCCAAGTGCGACTCCGGCGCAGTCCGGCAGGCCGAACTCCAGCGCCTGCAACAAGCGATGGTCGATATCCCGCTGCTCGCCTTGCCCGTCCAGTTGCTCCTGTTCACGCTCCAGGCGCGCCGCCTGCTCCTGTGGGTTGGTCAGTTCTGCGTAGCCGTTGGCCAGTTCCAGGCCATCCACATAGACCTCGAAGCGCTCCGCCACCCGCTGTTCGCCGGCCCGGCGCAGGCGGGCAAGGGCAGCCTGGGTAGCAGGGTAGTCGTAGACAAATACCACCCCCATCTCCGCCAGCTCCGGTTCGATCAGATGGGTCAGCAGCAGATTCAGCCAGGTATCTCTATCGACAGGTTCAAAATCCAGTTCCACCTCTGCCAGCAGACGCTCGGAAAGTTGCGTGAGGTCCGCGGAAAACGGGTCGATGTCTGCATATTCCATGAACAACTGCCGATAACTGTAGCGCGTGACCGGGCGTGGCGGCAGTAATTTGTCCAGAAGGTCTTCCACTTCCCGTATCAATTGGCGGCTGTCAAAGGCTGGCCGATACCATTCCAGCATGCTGAACTCGGGATTGTGCAGGCGTGCGCCCGGTTCCCGCCGAAATGCCTTGCAGACCTGGTAGATGGGTCCAGAACCCGAAGCCAGCAGGCGCTTCATCGCGTATTCCGGGGAGGTTTGCAGGTAGCGGCCTGCGCTCTGGAAAAGTTGAACCTGGGGGTCGGTAACACCCGCCTGGGCCAGCAGAGGGGTTTCCACTTCGAGTATCCCGCGTTCGGCAAAGAAAGCCCTGATTTGCTCCAGCAGCCTGGCCCTGGCCCGCAACAGATCCGGGCTTGCGGACGGTTGCCAGTCCGTCAGGCCGGGCTCAGGATTTTCCGCGGCCGACATATTCTCCGCTGCGGGTGTCGACCCGCACAACCTCACCCTCGCCAAGAAACAGCGGCACCTTGATTACCGCTCCAGTGCTCAGGGTAGCGGGTTTACTACCGCCGCTGGCGGTATCCCCCTTCACCCCAGGATCAGTCGTGGTGATTTCCAGTTCGACAAAGTTGGGCGCCGTCACCGACAGCGGCGTCCCGTTGTAAAGCGTAACCTCACAGCGTTGCTGGGCTTGCAGCCAGAAGCGGGCATCACCCGTTGCCTGCTGGTCCGCCTGATGCTGTTCGTAGGTGTCCGGCTCCATGAAGTGCCAGAACTCTCCATCGGTGTATAAATATTCCATCTCCCGGTCCATTACATCGGCGCCTTCCAGGGAATCGCCGGACTTGAATGTTCGCTCCCAAACCCGGCCGGTTTTCAGGTTGCGCAACTTCACCCTGTTGAAAGCCTGGCCCTTGCCCGGTTTGACGAATTCGTTTTCCACAATGCTGCACGGGTCCCCTTCCAGCATTACTTTAAGCCCGGAGCGAAATTCATTGGTGGTGTAGCGGGTCATATTCACCTCGTTTTTCAATGCAGGGTCCATAATGAACTGGCAGCCTTCCGCAGCCTGCCGGGCTTGGGACTGTCCTACTGCGGAAAAGCCGTTTTGGCCCTTTTTTCTGCAATCCTTCGTTAAATAGAACCACTATTCTCCTCAGAATTGCAAAAAAAATGTCTCAAAACGGACTTTCCCTCGCTACGGACGCCCAAGCCCGACAGGCTGCCGCAGCCTGCCGGTTATTGATAGCGGTCGCCAATCCCCAACAGGTAAAGGATGCCGTCCAGGCCCAGGGTTGATATGGACTGCTCCGCACTACGTTTGACCAGGGGTTTGGCGCGAAAGGCGATACCCAGCCCGGCGATACTCAGCATGGGCAAGTCATTGGCGCCATCACCCACACTGATTACCTGCTGCAGGTCGATGTTCTCGCGTGCGGCGATCTCGCGCAACAACTCGGCCTTGCGGGCGCCGTCCACGATTGGCTCGATAACCCTGCCGGTCACCTTGCCCCCGGCAATTTCCAACTGGTTGGCGTAGACATAATCGATACCCAGCCGCCGTTGTAAATACTCGCCAAAGTAGCTGAAGCCCCCAGACAATATGGCGGTCTTGTAACCCAGCGACTTGAGCGTACTGATGAGCCGCTCTGCACCCTCAGTGATCGGCAAACGCCGGGCCAACTCAGCCAGCACGGCTTCATCCAGACCCTTCAGCAGCGCTACACGGTGCACCAGGGCCGTGTTGAAATCCATCTCGCCACGCATGGCCTGCTCGGTGATGGCGCTGACCTCAGACCCGGCTCCCGCAATCCCGGCGAGTTCGTCAATCACTTCGGTATCGATCAGGGTGGAGTCCATATCGAAGGCCACGAGGCGTCGATGGCGCCGGTACCGGTTATCTTCCTGCAGGGAAATATCAACATCCAGCGCACTGGCCAACTCCAGCAAATCGTGGCGAAAGCGTTGCTGGTCCGCCAACTCGCCACGTACACTGAATTCCACGCAGGCTTTGCTCAGGGCCGGAAGGGGGCCCAGCGGCACCCGTCCGGAAAGTCGGCTGATACCATCAATATGCAGCCCGTAGTCAGTAAACACTCCGGTGATTCGTGACAGATACCAGGCAGATATCTTCCTTGCCAGCAGGGTAACCACGTAACGCGGCCGGCCCTGCCCGCCCACCCAATGCGCATAACTGGTTTCGGTAATCGGCGTGCAACGCACTTGTAAATCCGGTTCAAATGCACGCAACAGGACCTGGTTGAGTTCGGAAGATGACCGCGCGTCCCTTGGCAGTTCCACCAACACACCCAGAGACAGCGTGTCGTGAATTACCGATTGCCCGATATCCAGCACATTGACCTTGAAATCCGCCAAAATTCCGGTGAGCGAGGCAGTCACCTCGGGCCCGTTCCTTCCGGCAATGGTTATCAACTGTATCTCTTTCAAGGTATGATCCCCGGATCAAAACCACCCATTTTAACTGTTGCCATTGAATTCAGACCAGCGGCTCACACTCGGCTCGTGCAGAAATTGTATTCCCGCCTCAACCTGACCCAGAAATCAGCGCTGGTCCATGGTGGTCTTTGCCTGCTGTTCAGTCTTACCCTGGTACTGGTCAGCTTCTTTTCCAACCGTTACATTTTGCTGCAGCAAGAGGCCGGCCATGGCCATAAGACGGCCCGTGAGTCCGCCCTGGAAGTAGCGGATGTGATGGCGCGGGGCGACCTGATCGGGCTTGAAGTCAGCCTTGAGATGCTGGTGTCGCTTAACCGCTTGCGGGGTGTCCGGGTCTATGACAGAAGCAACCGCCAGGTGGGCGCTGCAGGGGCGCAAGCTGGCAAGGCTTACTCGGCCGAGGTTTGGGCGGACGGCAAGCCTGTCGGGATGCTGCATATCTACCTCAACAACAACAGTGCTTTCGCCGAACAGAAAGTCATGGCCTTCTTTCTGCTGGTGCTGGCGCTGCTGCTGAGTGTGTTTGTCACTGTAATCGGCATGCATTTGACCAGAAACCTGGCCGCCCGTCTCGACAGAACCACTGCCAGGCTGCAAATGCTTGAGCCGGAAAGCCCAGCCAAAGACGAATTGGAAGCCTTGGAAGAAGCCGTTGATCTGTTACCGCTGGACCTGCTTCGCGGCCAGTCCGAAGACGTCAATACTGCGCGTACGGATCATGGCATGGCGGGTTTGCTGTATGTTCAGCTCGACAGCCTGGCCAGCTACGTGAACATTCTGGATGAGGCCTCGCTAGAGCGCTACATTCAGTTCCAGCAACAACTGATCAATGCGGCTGCGCAGCTCTATGGTGGAGAATTGGAGGTGGTGCGCAAGTTTGGTTTGCTGGCCAGTTTCGAAGGGCGGCATCCCGCCGGCTCTCCGGTTTACCGAGCTGCCAGCACTGCCTGGCTGAGCCGGCAAGTGGCCGGCAGTTTGCAGCCCAGGGTCAATCTGCAACTGGCCCAGTCTTTTTGTTGCGGCCTGAGCGAGCGGGGTTTTTCCAAGGGCGTCGATGTTTTTTCAGCGCTCCATTGTCAGCCTATTATTGACGATATGGAAGCCAGGGTGACGGCCCGCCCGCAGGCTCTGCTGCTCACACCTCAAGCAGTAAAAGAGGCGGGTATCGCACAACTTGCCGAGTGGGTAGAAGCTGAGGACGGCAGCGCTGTATTGACCGAACTCACAGCCTCTTCCGAGCAGTTACTGGAGGGTCAGCACCAACTCGTGCTGAATCAAATCCTGGCCCGCATGAGCAGCGCGCCCGCCCCGTAGGGGACGCACATGTGCCACCCGCGGGCCGTGTGCCCGAAGGGTGCTTGCCATGGCAAGCCCCTACGAACGGGGGGCCCCGTAACCCATCCCGCAACCCCAGCACCGTGGGGGCCGCGCACGCGCGACCCGCAATTCCCCCGCCGCCCGCGTGAACAGCCCCAGCCAAGGCCTTAGCATCAAAGGTCTTCCGGGGTGGAGCGAGCGTTTTTGGGCTTTACTTCAATCCGCTGCACATGCTGAAACCCGCGCGGTAATTTGTTGCCCCGCCGCCCTCTTTCACCACGGTAATGCTGCAAATCCGCCGGCTTCAACACGAGAAAGCGCTTACCGGCGTGGATGACCAGCGAATCGGCTGCCTCCAATACCTCCACGGCGAGCATGAACTCCTCCCTCGACTGCACTCGCGGCCCAGGCACGCTTATGATCTTGCTGCCCTTGCCCCGCGCGAGTTGCGGCAGGTTCGCCAGCGGAAAAACCAGTAAACGGCCCTGGTTGCTTACCGCGGCCACCCATGAGTCTTCGATTTGCGGCACAGCGGCGGGATGCACAACGCGGCTGTCGCGCAACAAATTCAACACGGCCTTACCGGCGCGGTTCTTGGTTTGCAGATCTCCCAGCTTCGCCACAAAGCCGTAACCTGCATCGCCGGCCAGCAGGTACAGGCTGTCTGGGGCTCCGGTCATGAGGCCCTCGAAACTCGCCCCGGACGGCGGATTGATACGGCTGGTAACCGGTTCTCCCTGGCCCCGCGCCGAGGGCAGGTTATGGGTTGGCACGGTATAGGCGCGGCCGGTTGAATCGAGAATCACCAGCGGCAGATTTGTGCGGCCACAAACCGACATCCGATAACTGTCGCCGGACTTGTAACTGAGTGTGTTCGGGTCGATATCGTGGCCTTTCGCAGCGCGGATCCAGCCCTTGTCGGACATAACAATGGTGATCGGTTCCGAACTTGTCAGCTCAAGTTCTGAAAAGCGCACTGCCGCCTCCCGCTCTACCAGGGGAGAGCGGCGCGGGTCGCCAAACTGGTCAGCTACCGCCAGCAATTCCTTCTTGATAAGGGTTTTGAGCCGGGCGGGAGAAGCCAGGGTGTTCTGCAGACTGTCGCGCTCCTGCAGCAGTTCCTCCTGTTCCGCCCGGATATTCATTTCTTCCAGTTTGGCCAGGTGGCGCAATTTCAGTTCGAGAATGGCTTCCGCCTGTTCGTTGCTGAGAGAAAATCGTTGCATCAGCACCGCCTTGGGTTTTTCTTCATTGCGTATGATGTGGATCACCTCATCAATATTGAGGAAGGCGATCAGATAACCCGCCAGCACATGCAAGCGCTTCAGTACTCTTTCGAGACGATATTCCAGGCGCCGCCTTACCGTATTGCGGCGGAACTCCAGCCACTCCTTGAGAATCTGCTGCAGGCCCTTAACGGCGGGGCGGCCGTCAACGCCAATCATGTTCAAATTGGCGTTGTAGCTGACTTCCAGGTCGGTGGTGGCGAACAGGTGACTCATCAACGCTTCCACATCCACCCGGTTGGAGCGAGGCGTCAACACCAGCCGGGTCGGGTTTTCCCGGTCCGATTCATCGCGCAGGTCGGCCACCATGGGCAACTTCCTTGCCTGCATCTGTTGTGCGATTTTCTCCAGTACCTCTGCCCCGGATACCTGGTGGGGCAGGGCGGAAATCACTACATCACCGTTTTCCCTGCTCCATACTGCCCGCATGCGCAGGGCGCCACGGCCATTTTTGTACAGCTCCAGAATTTCCTCACGCGGGGTGATGATCTCCGCCTCGGTGGGAAAATCGGGGGCCGGCACATGCTCGCACAACTGCTCCAGTGTGGCCCGCGGTTTTTCCAGCAGAAGCACTGCCGCTGTCACCACCTCGCGCAAATTGTGCGGTGGAATATGGGTCGCCATACCCACCGCAATACCGGTGGCGCCATTGAGCAATACGTTCGGGACCTGGGCCGGCAACACCGTGGGTTCATTGAGGGTGCCGTCAAAATTAGGCGCCCAATTCACCGTACCCTGCCCCAGTTCCGACAATAACACCTCGGCGTAGCGGGTCAGGCGTGACTCGGTGTAACGCATGGCGGCATAGGATTTGGGATCATCCGGCGAGCCCCAATTGCCCTGGCCATCCACCAGAGGGTAGCGATAGCTGAATTCCTGCGCCATCAACACCATCGCATCGTAAGCGGCCTGATCACCGTGGGGGTGAAACTTGCCGATCACGTCGCCCACGGTGCGGGCGGATTTCTTGAACTTGGCCGCGGACTTCAGGCCCAGTTCACTCATGGCGTAGACGATACGCCGCTGCACCGGTTTGAGGCCATCGCCGAGGGCGGGCAGAGCCCGGTCGAGAATGACATACATGGAGTAATCCAGATAGGCCTTCTCGGCGTACTTCTTGAGGGATACCTGTTCGATACCCTGGTCATCCATTTCAATGATTTCAGACATTTATCCTGACTTCTCGTAGTTTCTCATTCGTTAACTTTCGGGCATGGCCCGCACGGCTTTCGCGCGGCCCTTGCCCCTGTGGTCTTGCCATTTAACGGGGCAAATGCGTCATATGCGGATTCGCCATTGCAGAATCGGCTGAATGCCATGTTCCGCGCTTTTCTCCAGTGTAGCACTGCCGGTGCCCGGATGATCGGTGGCGGGCACCCTACGGGGATTATGGGCACCTACTACTTTCAACGCGTTACACTTACCATGCCGGTTTTCTTATTTTCCGGGGGGTGGGCGGCAATGCAAGTAATTGACCATTCGGTTTCCAGCATGGAACTGGATTGGCGTCAGGGGCGGTTTGAACAACTGGCGACCGCCTGTCTGTACGACATTTTGCGCTTGCGTCACCAGGTCTTCGGCATCGAACAGGATTGCCTCTACGAAGACCTGGACGGCCTGGACCAGAGTGCACACCATTTGTGGTGTTATCGGGATGCGGAGTTGCTGGCTTACCTGCGCGCCTTGCCACCGGTTCGGCCCGGTGAGTACAGCAAACTCGGGCGTATCGTCACGGCGCCGGCAGCGCGCGGTCTCGGCCTTGGCAGGGAATTGGTGGCGCGTGGAATCCAGTACAATTTTCGCCAGTGGCCGGACAGCCATATCAAAATCAGCGCCCAGGCTCATCTGCAAAAATTCTACAGCGGTTTTGGCTTTCAGGTCCTGGGAGAGGTTTACCTCGAAATCGGCATTCCCCACATCGATATGCAGCTTGCGGTCTGCTAGCAGACTGCTGGCCTGGCAATTCCGGGGAATGTCAGCGGCCCGGCCGCAACAACACGAAACAGGAGTACATGCGTGAGAATACTGAAAATATTGACCCTGGGCCTGGCCGGGCTTTTCCTGCTGGCGGTGTTGGCCCTTCTGTTGACCCCGGGGCTTCATCTCAGCAGCCTTGTCATGATTTTGAACGTGGCTAGCGGCTGGGCTGGCGAAACTTCCGGCGAGGAATTGATGGATCGCCTGCAGCTTGAGGAGGGTTATCATTTGAGCATCTTTGCGCAGGGCATCGCCAATCCAAGGATGTTGCATTTTGCCGGGCCGGGCCGCCTGCTTGTCAGCAGCCCCCGCAGCGGGGAAGTCCTGCAACTGACCGATAGCGATGGTGACGGTTTTACTGATTCACGGATGGTATTGCTGAACGGGCTGACCCGGCCACACGGTCTTGACCGCCATGACGGCTACCTGTATGTGGCGGAATCCAACCGGATTGGGCGCGTCGGTTACGCCGCGAGCCAGGGTGAAGTAACGGGCGGCTACGAAGTGGTTGTGGATGGGCTTGGCGATAACGGCAACCACTGGAGCAAGACTCTGCGCTTCGATGCCGCTGGCTGGATGTATGTGGCCATGGGCTCGACCTGTAATGTCTGCGAGGAACAGGATAAACGCCGCGCCACAATCATGCGCTACCGGGCGGATGGCAGTGACGGCAGTATCTATGCGACGGGATTACGCAACAGTGTAGGTATGGACTTTGCTCCCTGGGACGGCTCTCTCTACGCCACTGACAATGGCCGCGACATGCTCGGCGACGATTACCCCCCCTGTGAGTTGAACCTCATTGAAGAAGGCGGATTTTACGGCTGGCCCTGGTTGAATGGCGACAACGACCCGGATCCCGATTTTTCCCCCGCAGGAAAGGATCTACCGCCTGGCATCACCCCGGTCTTTTCTTTCAGGCCCCATAACGCGCCCTTGGGTATCCACTTCAGTACTACCCGGGAGCGCACCGCTCTGGTGGCCCTGCACGGCTCCTGGAATCGCACTACCCCGGATGGATTCAAGGTGGTCTCCCTACACTGGGATCAGGCGGGAGGTATCAGTTCCTCGGATTTTCTGTGGGGTTTTGAGCAGGATGGCGACATTGCCGGCCGGCCGGTGGATATCAGCGCAGATGGCGAGGGGGGTTATTTCATCTCCGATGACTACGCCAGGGTAATTTACCGGGTCAGCCGAAAGCAGCCAACCGGCCATGGCCCCGTCCCGTCCGGCCCGCCTTCCCCATTACAAACCACTGCCCCTGAACCGCAAATCGACTCCGCCATGGCCCTGGCCGGGGAACAACTCTATCGCGAGTTGGATTGCGCTGACTGCCACGGCCTGCACAGCCCGACTCCGGCGCCCCTGGACGGCTTGGCATCGCGCTTTGATCACGACAGCCTGGCCGACTATTTCCTCACTCCCACGCCACCCATGCCGCGCTATGAATTGAGCGAAGACCAGCGCCGGGTGTTGGCTCATTTCCTGCTTACCGAATACGCGGAGTAATTTCCAGCAGGAAGGTTACAGGCCCGTCATTGACCAGGGATACCTTCATGTCGGCTGCGAAAACCCCCGCTGCCACCCGGGCATGGCGGGATTGAAGAATTTCCAGGGTGCGGTCATACAGTTCCCTCGCTGCGTCACCGTCCATGGCCGTGGAAAAGCCGGGGCGCAGCCCCTGGCTGGTAGTGGCCGTCAAAGTGAATTGCGAAACCAGTAGCACTCCCCCGTCAATATCACGCACACTTCGATTCATACGGCCTTGTTCGTCACTGAACATGCGGTAACCCAGCAGTTTCTCAACCATGCGCATGGCTTCGGCTTCCGTGTCACCTTGAGCGAAGCCGAGCAGCACCAGGATCCCGGTTTCAATTGCGCCTACCCTATGGCCTTCGACTTCCACAGCCGCCTGGCTGACCCGCTGCAACAGCGCTTTCATAGCTGGTCCGGGAGCCTCCGAATTTCCACCTCCGCTTTGGCGGCCCTGGGCCGATACACCTTGATATTGTCAAACCCCGACTCGATCAGATGCCCGGCATGAAGCTTGCTGATCACTCCACGGTCGCAATACAGCAGGTAGACCTTGTTCGCATCCAGGGCGGTTACCCTGCTGTGTAGTTCATAGAAGGGTATGTTCTGCACCGGCGCTTCTATCCGCAGTGGTTGCAGTTCCGCCTGGGTGGGATGACGAATATCGATGACCACACTGTCCGCCAGTGGGGACATCAGCACTTCCACCTGCCGCTGTTCGAGTTGCCGATTGGCCAGTTGCTGGACAGGCTCCACCCTGGCTTGCGCCAGACAGCGCTCCAGCACGGAGAAATCAAACTGCCGTTCGGCCGCCGTCACCCGCGCTTCGGAGGCGCGGGTAGTGGGATTCACCGAAATCACCCCACAGTACTCCGGCATGCCGAGCGCAAACTTCTCCACGCCGATCGCCGTGGCCTGGCGGATAATTTCATTCTTGTCCATGCTGATCAGTGGCCGCAATACCAGCGTATTCGTTGCCGAGTCGATTACCGCAAGGTTGCGCAGGGTCTGGCTGGATACCTGGGCCACGCTTTCTCCGGTTACCAGCGCATCGATCTTCAATTGCCCGGCCAGCCGGGTTGCGGCCCGCAACATCAGCCGTTTGAGCACCACCCCCATTTGTGAGTCCTGTACCTTGGTCAGCAATTCGGCGGCGACTTCTTCAAAGGGCACGGTAACAAATTTGACCGGGTGGGAACTGCCGTATTTCATCCACAGATAGAGGGCCATCTCCTTGACCCGGAGTTCGTGTTCGCTGCCGCCCAATCTGAACAGGCAGAAATGTGTCAATAAACCCCGTTTCATGGTCTGGTAACTGGCCAGGGTGGAGTCGAAACCACCCGATACCAGCGACAGCACCGGTCCCAGGCTGCCGGCGGGAAATCCGCCCATGCCCTGGTAGCGCCGATTAACCACGAACAGACGTTCGTCGCGTATCTCCAGTTGCACCGTCACCTGGGGATTACTCAGGTCGACCCCGGCGGAGCTGGTTTGCCGGAGCAGGCCGGTTCCCAGGTGGCGTTCAACATCCGGGGACCGGAAATCGTGGCGGCCACTTCTCTTGCAGCGCACGGCAAAGGTCTTGCCGGCCAGGCGTTCCCGGTATATTGCCAGCACCTGCTCCAGCATGTCGTCAAAATCGCCCAGGGGATGCTCGAAAACATCGAGGAAACAGGCGATTCCCGAGCAACGTGAGAGGCCATCCACCAAGCGCGTAAACGCCGCCTGGCGAGGTAGATTGCTGGAAATTACCAGTTTGTCCCAATCGCGTTGAATGCTGATATCCGGGTCTATTTCCCCCAGCACATGCCGCACATTGCCCGTCAACCGGCTGACAAAGCGGCCTCGAGCCGACGCGCCCTTGATGGTGATTTCAGGAAAAAACTTGACAATGAATTTCATTGCAGCCATAAACACGGCCTCTGCCTGAGGGACCTGATCCGAATACCTCACCGGGCTCTCCGTTGAGGTGTCCGGGCTAGTATATAAGGTATCTGCAAGCAGAGTGCGAAATCCATGCCGGCGGCATGTTCAGCGCACCAATATGGAGCGCTCGTGTCCCGGAATGGTGCGTTCGTCCAGCCATAGCTACCAGGCTGCAAAAGGATCGTTGAATTGTGGTTGGCAATACTGGCACAAATTTTGCTGGCCTTTTGCTGGATTGCACCTGCGGGAAACGGGCTGGTGAGGCCCGCTGTACGCAAGGCTGATGCCAACAGGCCACTGGGGCGCGTAGCGCGGATATCAACATGTGGAGTTTTAGTGCCGGTTAAGGCCGGTGACACTTAAGTGAATGGGAGAAACAGGAATGTCAGAACAGACTCTGAAATTGATCAAAGACGAAGAAGCGCTTTGGGTTGACTTGCGCTTCACCGATACCCGGGGCAAGGAACAACACGTTTCCATACCCGCCAACCTGGTGGATGCTGATTTCTTCGAATCCGGCAAGATGTTCGATGGTTCTTCCATTGCCGGCTGGAAGGGTATCGACGAATCCGACATGATCCTGATGCCGGAGGACAGCACCTCCGTTCTGGATCCCTTCACCGATGAAACAACGGTCAACCTGCGCTGCGATATTGTTGAACCCACTACCATGCAGGGTTACGGGCGCGACCCCCGCTCTGTAGCCAGGCGTTCTGAGGAGTACCTCAAATTTACCGGCATCGGCGATACTGCCTACTTTGGCAACGAACCTGAGTTTTTTGTGTTCGATGATGTGAAATGGCATGCCGACATGTCCGGCGCCGGCTACTCCATCCATTCCGATGAAGCCGCATGGGCTTCCAGCAAAACTTTTGAAGACGGCAACATCGGGCACCGCCCCGGGGTGAAAGGCGGCTACTTCCCGGTACCTCCGGTTGACAGCCTGCAGGACATTCGCAGCGCCATGTGTGCGGCCATGCAACAGATGGGCCTGAATGTTGAGGTGCACCACCACGAGGTGGGTACTGCTGGTCAGTGTGAAATCGGCATTCGCTTCGATACCCTGATAACGAAAGCCGACCAGACCCAGATTCTCAAATACTGCGTACACAATGTGGCCCACGCTTACGGCAAGACTGCCACCTTCATGCCCAAGCCGCTGGTTGGAGACAATGGCAGTGGAATGCATTGCCACCAGTCAATCAGCAAGGACGGGCAAAATGTATTTGCCGGCGACGGCTATGCCGGCCTGTCAGACGCAGCCCTGTACTACATCGGTGGCGTCATCAAGCACGCCCGCGCACTGAACGCTTTCACCAATGCGTCCACCAATTCCTACAAGCGCCTGGTGCCCGGCTTCGAAGCCCCGGTGTTGTTGGCGTATTCGGCCCGCAACCGATCCGCCGCCATTCGTGTGCCTCATGTTCCCAGCCCGGTAGGCAGACGCATCGAAGTTCGTTTCCCGGACCCGTCAGCCAATCCTTACCTGGCTTATGCCGCCATGTTGATGGCGGGAATTGACGGCATTCAGAACAAGATTCATCCGGGCGAGCCCGGCGACAAGGACCTCTATGACCTGCCCCCCGAAGAGGCGGCGAATATTCCCACGGTATCCTCCAGCCTGGAGATGTCTCTGGAAGCACTCAGAGCCGACAGTGGTTTCCTTACCGCGGGCGGTGTATTTACCGATGATATGATCGAGGGATATATCGAACTCAAAGCCGAAGAAATAGAGACATTGAACATGACCACCCACCCGGTTGAGTTCAAGATGTACTACTCGGTATAAGTGTAGGCCGGACCGCGGGCCCTGTGCCCGGAGGGTGCGCCACGGCTAACCCGCAGCCGGTCCACTACAGAGGCGGTTTGCGGGTCGCGCGTGCGCGATCCCTACGGCTGGTGGCTTGCCATGGCTCACCCTCCGGGCACAGGGCCCCTGAGGGGCGTATCATACCGGCATGGCGACACAAGACTTTTACAGGCAACTGCTGGATAACATCAACACCGCGCTGATGCTGGTGGATACCGGGTTGCGGGTCACCTATGTCAATTCCGCCGCGCAAGTGCTGCTTGAACTCAGTGAGTCCCGTTCGGTCGGCGCCTTGATTTCGGAGCTGTTTCCCGGCCAGGACGAGTTGGTCGGCAAACTGGCCAATACGCTGCAGGAAAACAATCCGCATACCAATCGTGACATTAGCCTGCAATCGGCCGGGCGCAACCAGCAACTCCATGTCGACCTGGTGGTCACTCCCCTGCTGGAGCAACCCCAGCCGGGCCTGCTTTTGGAGATTCTGCCATTGGACAGGATCTTGCGTATCACCCGGGAGGAGGGTCTGATTTCCTCCGGACAAACCAGCCAGGCCCTGATTCGCGGTCTGGCCCACGAAATAAAAAATCCACTCGGCGGGGTGCTGGGAGCGGCGCAGTTGCTGGCCAGGCAACTGGATGATGCCGAATTGCAGGAGTACACCGACATCATCGTTGCCGAAGCGCATCGGCTGCGGGACCTGGTGGACCGTATGCTGGGCTCCCACCGGCAGCCGGAATTCAGACCACTGAACATACACGAGGTACTTGAGCACGTGTATTCACTGGTGCGGGTAGAGGCGGGGGGTGAACTTGACCTGGAGCGGGATTATGATCCCAGCCTGCCCCTGGTGAATGGGGACCGCGCCCAGTTGATTCAGGCCCTGCTCAATGTCGTGCGCAATGCAGTTCAGGCTACTCAGGGCAATGTGGGCAAGAAGATCATCAAATTACAGAGCCGAATTCAGCGGCAGTTCACGATCGCCACTCGGCGCCACAAGTTGGTTTGCCGACTGGATATCAGCGACAACGGCGTGGGGGTGCCCGCCGAGTTGGTGGACTCGCTGTTTGTGCCGATGGTCAGTGGAAGGGCGGACGGAATTGGCCTGGGACTGGCCATCAGTCAATCAATCATCAATAGCCACCAGGGAGTGATTGAGTACAACAGGGAGCCCGGCTGGACCGTGTTCACTCTCTACATACCAATGGAAGACGCCAATGGAAGCTAAGCCGAAAGTCTGGATTGTCGATGATGACAGTTCGATTCGCTGGGTGCTGGAGCGTGCGTTGAGACAGGCCGGCATCGACACGGAAACTTTCGAATCCGGCGAACAACTGCTGGAGCGCCTGGCCCTGGAGAGGCCCGATGTCATTGTCAGCGATATCCGCATGCCCGGTATGGATGGTTTGAGCCTGTTGTCCCGCATCAGTGATTCCCACCCCGGCCTGCCGGTGATTATTACCACAGCGCACTCCGACCTCGACAGCGCGGTCGCTTCCTACCGGAAAGGGGCTTTTGAATACCTGCCGAAACCCTTCGATGTGGATGAGGTCATTGCCGTTACCCAACGGGCGTGGATTCATGCGGCCGAGCAATCCGGGGGGCTACCTGCTCCGATGAAGATTGTCGACACCGAAATCATTGGAGAAGCCCCGGCAATGCAGGAAGTCTTTCGGGCCATCGGCAGGCTGGCCCATTCCAGTATCACCGTGTTGATCTGTGGAGAATCCGGTACCGGCAAGGAACTGGTGGCCCAGGCCCTGCACCGGCACAGCCCCCGGCAGCAGCAACCGTTTGTTGCCCTGAACATGGCCGCCATCCCCGGGGAACTGATGGAATCCGAGCTGTTCGGTCATGAAAAGGGGGCTTTCACCGGCGCTCACAGCCTGCGCCGGGGACGCTTTGAGCAGGCCAATAACGGCACCCTGTTCCTTGACGAAATTGGCGACATGCCGGCGGAAACACAAACCCGCTTACTGCGCGTTCTGTCCGATGGGGAGTTCTACCGGGTCGGTGGTCATGCTCCGGTGCAGGTTGATGTGCGGATTATTGCCGCGACTCACCAGAACCTGAAAGAGCTGGTAAAGGAACACCGTTTTCGAGAGGATTTGTTCCATCGCCTCAATGTGATCAGGATACAAATACCGAGGCTGGCGGAGCGCCGAGAGGACATACCCCGCCTTATGCAGTACTTTTTTCAGCGGGCGGCGCTTGAACTGAAGGTGGAACCGAAGGTCTTGTTACCGGAAACCAGTGACTACCTGTGCCAGCTACCGTGGCCTGGCAACGTGCGGGAACTGGAGAACACCTGCCGCTGGCTTACCGTAATGGCGGTTGGGCGGGAAATTCATCGCGGCGACCTGCCGGCGGAACTGGGCCAGGGCAAAGCGGCGGCCACCATCGAGCGGGATACCTGGCAGCAACAATTGCGGCTGTGGACGGGACGGGCTCTGCAGGAGGGCAGGCAGCAGGTATTGCAGGAGGCCGTGCCGGAATTTGAGCGGGTCATGATCGAGGCCGCCCTGGGCCATGCCGGTGGGCGCAAGCGTGACGCCGCGCTGTTACTGGGGTGGGGCCGCAATACGCTAACTCGCAAGATGAAAGAACTGGGCATGAGCTGAGCAACTCCCACATCACAACGGTCTATTGCCCCGATGCCGGAAGAAGCGCCGGTTACCTCAATACGTTATTCCGGGTGGCGGACTTCTCAAAGATCCACGTTCAGACCAATACCACCAGCAGGGCAAGAAGGAACACCCAGGCAACCGCGCTGCGGCTCATCATGCTGTGCAAGTGCTCCATCTCCCGGTCGTAAGCCTCGGCTTGGGCTTGAACTCCGGCAAGGCCGCCTTCCGAATCCTCCCAGGGTTGCGCTCCCAGGGCGGCACACGCCACTTCGGCGAGAACCTCTTCATTGGGAACGGCAAAGTCCTGTAGCGCCGATATCAGTTTTTCACGGCCGCCGAGGTAATCGCCGGTGAGGGTAAAGGAGAAGGCCAGCAAACGGGCCGGCAGCCAATCGAGTACGTGCAGTGTGCGTGAAGCCGGCGTTTTTTCTGCCCCACTCCTGGCCACACTCAGTTGACACAAGCGATAGGCCAGGGCTCCCGCCGCTCCGAACAGGGCGAAATAAAATATCACCGCGAACCAGCGCTCGAATCCCATGTAGAGCAGGCGCTTTCTCATCCAGCGGTGCAATTCTTCTGGATCATCCGGGCCGGCATCGCCATCAGGTTGAGGAAAAAGTTTCCCGGCTTGAAGGTACGCGCCCTCAAAATCACCGGCCAGGCAATATTTGCGGTAGGCGCTCATAGCCTCCTCATAGTTACCCCGGCCGAAACTGTAGAGCAGGATAGCGATATTCAAAGCCAGGGCCGGCAGGCCAAACACCCAGGAACCGGCCAGGTTCAGCAGCGAGAACGCCAGCAGGGTTGGCGCCAGTATCACCAGCGCCAGTTGTAGTGGCGCCGGTAGGGCAAGAGAACGCAGCTTTTCCAGTGAAAAGTCAAACCATTCGTCCCGGTGCATACGCTGGGCGGAACCCCAGTACTGGATAAACAGCAGCGCCACGATCAGGGCGATAAATTTCACCAGACTCTCCTATTTCAGTACAGAAGCGACCAGTATTGCTTCCAGTCGAAGGCCGGGCCCGGGTCCGTCTTGCGTCCAGGTGCGATATCGGAGTGACCCACTATGCGCTCCCTGGTGATGGTTGGATAGGCGTGCATGATGGCCTTGCTGACCCTCGCCAAACTGTCGTATTGCGAAGCAGTATAAGACTGATCGTCCGTCCCCTCCAGTTCTATGCCGATACTGAACTCATTGCAGTTGTCCCGCCCCCTGAAGTTGGAGATTCCCGCATGCCAGGCGCACCGGGTAAACGGCACAAACTGGGTGGTCTTTCCATGCCGGTCTATCAACAGGTGGGCCGATACCCGCAGGTCCCGAAGCTGTTCAAACCAGGGGTGTGCAGAGCAGTCCAGTTGGTTGCAGAACAAGGCGCGAACATGCTCACCCCCAAACTCGCCCGGAGGCAGGCTGATGTTGTGCAGCACCAGTAAGCTGATGTCTTCCGGGCCGGGTCTGGCATTGCAATTCGGCGATGGGCAGGCCTCGGCCTCCCGCCACCAACCACCGGCAATTTGCTGCTCCATACACTTCCCCCTGCCGCCCAACGGGTTCCCATGCAGTGACGAGTCGGCGGCCGGGCCCCGTCACCACAGCGTTGGCCCCGAACCCGATTCGGGCGGGGACGGTCTCATTGTCACCGTATGGGCTCGCCTTGTCATCCGCCAACGGACCGCTTATGCGCGGCCCTACGGTGGCGGGCAGGCAGCGCCCGGAATTTTCGATTGCGGCCGGCAATTCGCTGGACAGTTCGCCCCGAATGGCTCAAGCTCTGCGCCGCCCGCTCCCCAGCGCCAATTGGCGCCACATTGCTGCTGGTCCGGTTCATCAGCTCAGACAGACGAGTAGAAAATCCTGTATATGTCAAATTCCGCCACTTCATCCGAAATAGGGAAAAGAAGAACCTTCGCCATCATTTCCCACCCCGACGCGGGCAAGACCACCATAACCGAAAAAATGCTGTTGCTGGGCAACGCGATTCAGGTTGCCGGGTCGGTCAAGGGAAAAAGAGGACCCCACGCCACTTCCGACTGGATGACCATGGAGCAACAGCGCGGTATTTCCGTGACCTCCTCGGTGATGCAGTTTCCCTACGGGGGAAGCACCGTTAATCTGCTTGATACGCCTGGGCACGAAGATTTTTCCGAGGACACCTATCGTACCCTTACCGCGGTGGATTCCGCCCTCATGGTCATCGACGGCGCCAGGGGAGTGGAAGAACGCACCATCAAGCTGATGGGGGTTTGCCGGTTGCGGGATACGCCCATCGTCAGTTTTGTCAACAAGCTGGACCGGGACATTCGCGACCCGCTGGAGTTGCTCCGCGAGATTGAGGAAGTGCTGGAAATCTGTGCCGCGCCGGTCAACTGGCCCATTGGCATGGGAAGAGAATTTCGGGGAGTCTACAACCTGTATACGGATGTGATACATGTGTTTCAGCCCGGCTTCCACTCCAGGTTGCCTGAAGATCTGCAAATTGCAGGGCTCCAGTCGCCGCAGGCGCGGCAACTGCTGGGAGCCGGTCATGCTGATTTTTCGGCGCAGATTGAAACACTTCGGGGCGCCGTCTTTGAGTTTGACTTACAGGAGTTTCTGGCGGGGCAGCTCACACCGGTATTTTTCGGCGCGGCCCTGGCGAATTTCGGTGTGCGGGAAATGCTCAACAACTTCGTGCAGTGGGCGCCGCCGCCTGTGGCCAGGGTGTCCAGGGAACGCAAGGTGATGCCCGATGAAGAGGAATTCAGCGGCTTTGTCTTCAAGATTCAGGCCAACATGAACCCCCGCCACCGGGACCGCATGGCTTTCCTGCGAATCTGTTCCGGACAATACCGTAAAGGTATGAAGATGCGCCAAGTACGCACGGGAAAGGATATGAAGGTCAGCGATGCCGTGACATTCAAGGCCGGGCAGCGAAAGTTGACGGAAGCGGCGGTGTCCGGGGACATCATCGGTTTGTACAATCATGGCTCCATTCAGATCGGCGACACCTTCACCGGTGGAGAACCGCTGCAGTTCACCGGCATCCCCTATTTCGCCCCGGAGTTGTTTCGCCGCATTCGCCTGGCCGACCCGATGAAATCGAAGCAATTGCAGAAGGGCTTGCGGCAGTTATCGGAAGAGGGCTCCACGCAAGTGTTCTCTCTGCTGGACAGCAGCGAACTGATTGTCGGCGCAGTGGGTCAACTACAGTTCGAGTTGGTGGCCTTTCGCCTCGGCGACGAGTACAAGGTTGAAGCCCTGTACGAGCCGGTCAATGTGTATACGGCCCGCTGGGTGCACTGCGGAGACCGGCGCAAGCTGGACGAATTTCGCCGGCGGGCGGCGAGTCAGCTCGCCATCGACGGCGGCGGGCATCTGACCTACCTGGCTCCCACCCGCGTCAATTTGTCCCTGATGGAAGAACGCTGGCCGGACATCGAGTTTCGGGCCACCCGGGAGCATTAGCCCACATATCTCACCAACGTTCGTCGCGAGGGCGCTGAAGCGCTGCTGTAACGGGGCGTGCTCTCTCTAATTCAAATACGGGCGACGCAGGCGCCGCCCCTACGCTCCTGGGCGGCTCAGCCCGGCAGCAGCTCCTCCAACTCGGATTCGAGTTGCTCCGGGGTGGTGGCCGGTGCAAAGCGCCGGATGACCCGCCCCGTGTCACTGACCAGAAATTTGGTGAAGTTCCACTTGATACGGCGGCTGCCCAGGGCGCCCGGAGCGGCCTTCTTGAGATAGTCATAGAGCGGCGAGGTTTTTGAGCCATTGACTTCGATCTTGCTGAACATGGGAAAACTCACGTCGTATTTCTGCTGGCCGAATTCCAGGATTTCACTGTCACTGCCGGGTTCCTGCCGGCCGAACTGGTTGCAGGGGAAACCGAGAACCAGCAGCCCGCGCTCCTTGTATTTCTGGTACAGCTTCTCAAGCCCCGCATACTGGGGAGTAAAACCGCACTTGGAGGCAGTGTTGACAATCAACAGGGTGTTGCCGCGATATTCCTCCAGTGACAGCTCATCACCAGCCGCGGTTTTGCAGGAAAAATCATAAACGGAATCTGTCATGGGCGGCTCCGCAAAAGACCAACGCATAGTGTACAATCAAACATCGCTCCCGCGTGCGTCTACTGCACGAAATGTCGCCACGGCCCAGGATTTGCGGGTCGCACATGTGCGCCCCCTACCGTGGTGAGGCGGGAATTGGATGTTGGCAAGAAAGTGCAATTTTTGGCCCAGTTTTTTGAACTGTGACGGGGATTTTACTCAGAAGCGCTGGGGTTGCCGGTTATTGGCTGGCGATTGACGCATACTTCGCCGCGAACCTGGTTCCTGCTTCAGATTCAGAAAACCACTTGAAACAAACATAAAGTCAAATGGAGAACTCGACCATGAAGAATTCAGGCAATAATAAATTCTCGGGAGTTACCCTGGTCTTCGCCACCAGCCTGCTGGTACAACCAGTGATGCTGCCCGCCCAGGAACTGGTCCTGGAAGAGGTGATGGTAACGGCTCAGCGCAAGGAGCAAACCCTTAACGAAGCCCCGATCACGGTGAATGTGATTGACGGCGAGACCATGCGGGAAGCGGTGATCTTTCAGGCCGATGAACTGTCCAAGATGACCTCCGGCGTCGAAGTGCGCTGGGAAGGTGACACCAACACCGGTGTGGGCCTTCGCGGGGTAGGCACCTTCACCCAGCAGTCTACGCCTCCGCGTGTGGCCACGTATCTCGATGGGCATTTCCTTGGCTCGCAAGCTGCGGTTGCCTTCGCCGCCTTGTTCGACATGGAACGGGTGCAGATCCTGCGTGGTCCGCAAGGGACGCACTACGGGCAGCCATCGCCGACCGGCGCCCTGTTGCTGGAGACGGCCAACCCTGATCTGAATGAGATGGAAGGCTACGTGCAAACCACCTTGCAAGACCCGGAAGGGTACAACCTGCAGGGTGCGATTTCCGTACCCCTGATTGACAATGTGCTGGCTGCCCGCATTGCCGTGCTCACCGACCAGCGCCAAACCGGATTGGAAAATATTTTCCATGGTGATGAGGAACGCAACCGCGACGCCATTCGCGCCAAGCTGCTGTGGCAACCGATCGATAATCTCTCCTTTAAACTCGGCTACCATTATTTCGAAACCGACGATTCGGATGTGTTTCGCGCCGTTGAAAGTCTGAGTCCCGATGCGGAGTATCAGTTGGACACCGATGACCGCATTTCCATCGAGGATTTCCACAGTCGTCAAGTCTTGCGCGAAGATCATCTTGTGAACTTGCTGGTGAACGGGGACTTTGGCCCAGTGAGCTTCAGTTTTTACGCGGGCGATACCTGGAATGACAGATATGGCAATAACGACAATGACCGTACCAATGTCAACATCGCCACCCTGGATAATAGAGGGGAATTCAAGCAACAGAGGATTTACGAAGGACGCGCCAGCATCCAGGCCACGGATTGGTGGGAGACTACTCTGGGCTTTTACCACGCCAAGGCTGCCGCGCAAACCGATGTGACCGTCAATCAGCAGGTTGCCGCTGCAGGCGGTAGTGTTTTTCAAATTATCCTGGATATTCCGTCGGCCTCGACCACCCGCGCACTGTTCACCAACAATGAATTCTCGCTGGGTGATAAGACCGATCTGATCGTGGGTGTACGCTACAACGAATTCGACAACAGCAGTAAAAACATTATTGATGGCGTCTTCAATGTCGGTGCGACCCTGTTGTCCGACGGCTCCTTCACTACCCCCATCGTGAGTGTTCCCAATGCCTTCCCCTGTGTGCCGGGGACGAGTATTGCGGGAAGGGGTTCGCCCTGTCTGACATCCGCCGCCTCGGAAAAAACCAGTTACACCGGCACCGTCAAGCTGGCGCACAGCTTCAGCGATGCCGCCAATGTTTACTTCAGCATTGATAAAGGCTTCCGTCCCGGCGCTCCCAACTTCGACACCACGGGCATTTTCCAACCTACACCGGAAGACCCGGACAGCGGCCTGAACTCCTATGACAGTGAAGAGGTCGACAGCTTCGAACTCGGTTCCAAGGGCACCTTTATGGACGGCCGCGCCCAGTACACGGCAGCCGTTTTCCTGAGCACCTACGAGGGTTACCAGATCAATCCCCTGTTCTCGGCCTGGAACCCGGTTAGTGGGTCAGTGGCAGTGGCCACCAACCGGCCCTATGTCAATGTCGACGAGGCAGAGCAAAAGGGGATTGAAGCTGAAATCCGCATGCTGGTAAGCGACAGATTGTCGGTCTTTGCCGCCGCCACCTGGGCCAAAGTCGAATTTACCGATGGCCAGGTTCACTGTACAGACCCTTCTCAACCGGCTTTGAGCCCCAGCAATCGCTTCAATACCTGCGACGCAAAGGGTGGTGTCGCCAGCCCGCAGCCGGAGTTGACCGCGGTTTTCCAGGGCACCTACAGCGTGCCCAATGCCCTTATGGGCGCCGACTGGACCCTCAGTGCTCACGCCAACTACCGGGATGATTTCGAAGAGCCGGGTGACGTAGAGGGCCGTTTTGAAAGTGACGGCTTCTGGCAAGTCGACGCGAGCACCGGTTTGAGCACGGATTCCTGGAGCCTGCGTCTGTTTGTCAAGAACGTGTTCGATGAAGCTGGGGTGATGGCGCGGCGCTCGTCCAACTTGCCGGTCTACAACATGTTGACGATGATCAACCCGCGTACAACCGGCATCATTGCTTCCTACCAGTTCTAAGTCATTACTGACTCTGCTGGTTAGCTGCACTGCAGCGTCATTCGTCCCTGCCGTTAACCGGCGGCAGGGCGAAAGCGACGTATTGATCCCCCGAGGGGGTGCCCAGCTTGCCACCGCTGCACACCACCACCAGGTACTGCCGGCCCCCGATCCTGTAGGTCGCCGGTGTGCTGTAGCCCGCTGCCGGTAGCTGGTATTCCCACAGCACCGCCCCGTCATCCGTGTCGAAGGCGCGCAGTTTCCCGTCCGAACTGGCGGCAATGAATACCAGCCCCCCGGCTGTTACGATCGGTCCGCCATAATTGAGTGTGCCGGTGGGAGGAAGCCCCTCGGCGCTGAGTTCCCTGTACTCACCCAGCGGTACCTGCCAGCGGCGCTTGCCGGTATTCAGATCAATGGCGGTGAGAGTGCCCCAGGGCGGTTTGTTGGCCGGATAGCCCCGATCGTCGAGGAAATCCACATAGCCGTTGAACAGGTAAACGGTTTCGGTTTCAGTTCCGGTACCGGCCGGAGGTTCCGCCGGGCTGCTCCGGCCCTCCCTGTCAGCCCTGAAAATATACTCGATCACTGCCTCACGCTCGTGCGGTGGAAGGTGGCCAAAGGGCATCATTCGCCCCCTGCCCTGGACGATGATTTGCCGGGCTTCGGCTTTTCCGCTGCGCTCCGAGACCCCGCTCAGCGGCGGCGCATAGGGATAGAAGCCCTCGAATTCAAGCCCATGGCAGCCCGCACAATGCTTGCGATAGACGAAACCGCCAAAACCGGGCTTGTCTCCGGCGGGAATTTCAAGCGGACTGATACTGACCCGATGTGCGGTTTCCGTGGCGTTGATGAAAAAACTGCCCGAGCCGGGGTCGAAGGCGCCGCCGCCCCAGTTGGCGCCCCCGTAGAAACCCGGAAACAGTATGGTGGGTTGCAGACCCACCGGCCGCATATAGGCGAACGCCTGGGACGCTTCATACAACTCCCTGACGTGTGCGGCCGCCTGTGGATTGATATCGGTGATCTGGTCCGGGGTGAAGGCCTGGCGGGTAAAGGGTTCGGGCAAGGTAACTCGCGGCTGGGTCGGCCAGGCATTTTCTCCGGGAACCTGCGAGGGCGGCACGGACACCTCGGCGATGGGAAATATCGGTTCGCCGCTGTCCCGATCGAGCAGGTAGAGAACGCCCTGTTTGGAAGGCTGGGCCACCGCGTCGATGGTTTTTCCATCCTTGTTGACGCTGACCAGGCTGGGCGCGGAGCTCAAATCCCGGTCCCAGATATCGTGATGTACAGCCTGGTAATGCCACAGACGCTTGCCGCTTCGCGCATCCAGAGCCAGCACGGTGTTGCCGAACAGGTTTGCGCCGGGGCGGCCGGAACCGTCAAAATCCGGCGCAGGTGAACCGGTAGGCGCATAGACCACTCCGCGCTCCGTGTCGACGCTCATACCGGCCCAGGCATTGGCGCCGCCGGCGCTGCGCCAGGCGTTTTCCGGCCAGGTGTGATGCCCGAATTCACCGGGGTGGGGGATAGTGTGAAAGGTCCAGACCAGTTCTCCGCTGCGCACATCGTAGGCGCGAATATCACCCGGCGCGGCGCCTTCGCCCTCGGTAACGGCGCTGCCGAGAATGATCAGGTCTTCAAAGATCACACCGGGGGAGGGCGAATACACGGATATCTTTTCCGGTTCTCGGCCCAGACCCTGGCGCAGGTCCACCTTGCCGCCCTTGCCGAAGCTGTCTATCAGCTTTCCGCTGCGGGCATCCAGTGCGTACATGCTCTGGGAAGCATTGAAGAACAGGCGCTGCTCGTCACCGTCCCGCCAGAAGCTGAGACCCCGCATGTACGAACCGAGCAGTCCGGCTTTGCTGGCGAAGGGGTCGAAGGTCCACAGTTCCTTGCCGGTAGCAGCGTCGATGGCGAATACCTCATGCAGAGGATTGCGTCCGAACAGCACCCCATCGACGATGATGGGATTGAGTTGCAATTCCGAGCTTGAGAACAACTCGGCTCCCTTGGCGCTGGCATAGCTCCAGACCGGAACCAGGCGGCTCACGTTGCCGCGGTTGATTTGCCGCAGCGAGGAATACTTGCTATTGCCTGGGTCACCGCCATACACCTCCCAGGTGCTGTAGTCCGCCGCACCGAGGTGTCCGGAGCCGAACATGGTCAGGAGCAAGACCGGTATATGCACTATCTGGACAAGGCTGTAGCATGGATGGCGTGGCCGGAATCTCTTCAGGGAAACCGGCGCCGAGAAAAACTTTAGCGTCAAAATTTGGCCGTGAACATCAACCAGGCTTTTCTGGTATCGGTGGCCAGTTCGTCCGCCTGGTAGTCGGCATATTTCAGCAAGACGCTGTAGTGTTCATTGACCTGGTAGTTCCAGGACAGATTCCACTCGCTGCCCAGGCTCGCCGCGCTGGCCTCGGATTCAAAATCATGCCAGGCCACGAGGAATGACCGGTACTGAAAACTCAGGTAAGTGTCTTCCACACCAGCCTGGGGAATGGAGAGAAACTTGTCACTCCAGCCCTGAAATTTGTGCAGCGTGCCCAGTGGGGTTCGAAAAGTCCGGTTCGGCTGGTCCCGGTCTCCTTCAAACACCTCGAAGCCGGCGCGCAGTCGTAACTGGTCCTTGTCAATGCCGGTTTCCAACAGGTAGTAAGCGGCATCGTAGGACACGGGGTTGTCCCCATGGTCCTTCTGGTGCGCATATTCCAGGGTTAGCGGAATACTCAGTGATTGAGCCTTGAAAGCGTGATTGAGCCGTACGCCCAGGGTTCGGTTCGATTGCGCATCAGCGTCTTCCAGGTCCAGTGCGTAGGCATAGGCAGACAGCTTTGCATTGGCGGGCAGGGTGAAACTCAGGTTCAGAATATGAGCGTTGCTGTCCAGACTGTCGTCCGGTTCGCCGTTGTCCGGCCCGAATATGCGTGAGACACGCAAGGCATAGTGGTAATCCACTTCGACCTTGCCGCTGGGCTCCGCATGCAGGGACAGGGCGTCAAGGGTTTGTTCATTTTGCCGCCAGGCCACCCCGCCGACGAAACGCTGGTTGTTGACATTGATACGCTGCCGGCCCAGCCGCAGATATCCCCCCGAGCCATTCAGGTTCAGGTAGGCCTGGTTGACGTGGGTGCCGTCCGGGTCGGCCACCACCGGATACTGGGTGTTGTTGTTTCTGAAGTTGTTGAAGTCGTCATCGCCCAGATACGAGACATTATCCACCTCCAGAAATAAACTGCTGCGGTGGAATTCCAGGGTCTCGAAATTGATTCTGCTTTTCAGGGTTGAGGCATTGGCCTTTTTTGCCACGCCGTCCTGATCGACGTGTTCAAACCGATAACGAAACTCAAGCTGCGCTTTTCCGCCGGAGATCGCCTCGGCCAGACTGCCTGGGGTGTTTTCGGGTTGCCCATGCGCGGCCCCTGCATCGGCCAGGGCCAACGGGCAGAGCAACAGGGAAACGGGCAATGCAGCGACTGTTATCGCCTTTTTTCGGATATCAGAACTCATTTTCGAATTTCCTGATTTCTGTCCACGCCATTGCAATGCGGTGAGTTAACAATGCAGCCATGGCGGGTGTCAACTGCAAAAGCTTTCCTTGGCGCAGCCTCGAACCTTCAGCGGCCGCAGCAGAAGGCTGGTAAATATGCGGGTTAGCCCGCTGCTGTATCTCTGCTCGCCTTCCAGCCGGGATGGAGCCTGATCAGGATGGTGAGTCAGCCGCCGCCGCTGTTTCTCCCGGCGGTTCCAGCGGAAGAACGATACACATCTCGGTGAAATTGCCTTCTTCGGTATCGAGCTTGATCGAACCGCCGTGCCTGGTGATGATGTCAGAGGTCAGGGAAAGACCCAGCCCGGTACCCTTGGAGCCATCCTTGGTGGTGACAAATGGCTCGAAAACCCGTTTACGCAGGTCCTCGGGAATACCGGGGCCGTTGTCGCGGATGCAGAACTCGGCGCTGTTTGTCAGCCTGCGGCTGGAGATGGTCAGTTTCGGCTGAAAGTCCCGCTCCGTCTTCTGCAGCTTCTCGTCCAGCGCCTGACAGGCGTTGGTGGCGAGGTTGAGGAACACCCTGGAGAGTTCCTGGGGGGTCACTGTCAGCATACCCATGTCCGGGTCAAGCGCTTCCTCAATGCTCAGGTTAAAATCGGGAGATTCCGCACGCAGTGAGTGATAGGCGAGTTCCACGTATTGCTTCAACAACGCGTTCAGGTCTGTCTCCCGCTTTTCCCCGGCGTCTCCGCGCGAATGCTCCAACATGTTGCGAACGATGCTGTCGGCGCGTTTGCCGTGTTCGAGAATCTTGTCGAGGCTCTGGCGCAGATCATCGAGAATGAAGCCTATCTCTTCTGACTGTTCGGACTCCACGCCGGACTGGCCAAGCAACTCATCAATTTCGTCCGCAAATTCCCGGGATACGGTAGAGAAGTTGACGATGAAATTCAGCGGGTTCTTGATTTCATGGGCCACGCCGGCGGTCAACTGCCCGAGTGACGCCAGCTTTTCCTCGGCGATAATCTGCTGCTGGGCCCGCTTCAGGTCATCCAGCGCCTGCTCCAGGCTGGCGTTCTTGGCGTCCACTTCCTGCGCCAGTTTCTCCACCAGGTTCAACCGCTGCACCTCGAGGGCGTAACGTCTGAATACCTCCAGGGCCCTGGCCATGTCGGTCACCTCGTCATTGCCGCCCACCGCCACCGGCACTTCCAGGTCACCACCCGCCATCATGCGCATGGCCGTGGCCAGGCCAATCAGGCGGCGCAGCAGGTAGCGCCAGACAAACAGCCAGCCAAACAGGATGGCGCCGGCCACACTGAAGACGTTGAGCAGTACCAGCAAGGTGACCCCGGTACTGGCGGCGGAGCGGGACGCCTCACTGGAACTGATGGCCTCACCGTTGATTCGCACTACCAGCGTGTTGACTTCCGAAGTCAGCAATTCCGACGCGGCGCGCGCCTCGCTCAGGGCCGTCTGCTCCTGTTCCGCCAGCAGCAGGGCTTCCTTGCGCAAGGCGATGATGCCATCCGGCGACGTGCCGATCTCCGCCAGCCGTTTCAGGTTGCCGCCCAGTTGGTCCTGACTCATGGAATCGGGCAATCTCTCGTAGGCGCGCCGCGAATTCCACATGGTGCTTAGCAGGCGTTCCTCCAGGGGCGGCAGGTAGCGGCGATCAGACAGTACTCGAATTTCGTCGAGTAGCAGCATGTTCAGGTGGGCCTGGTGGTTGACGGTGACCAGGTTGCGGTAGGCAGTGAGTTCCTCTTCCGAGGCGCGGCGACTGAGAGGTTGACGTGGCTGGTCCAATTGGCGCAGACCTTCCACCAGGTAAAAGCCCTGGTCATCCAGGGCCTGGGCCAGGCTTTGCTCCATGCGCCGATTGATTTCGGCCAGTTCCGAGCTCAGTGGCGCAAGCGCCTGGTCGATCGCCAGCCGCCTCGCAGCGGACCGTTGTATCACTCCGAGATGCTGGACCAGTTGTTCCAGGTAGGTCTCGATCAACCTGGTTTGCTCATTAAAGGCGGAACGGGCTTCCAGTTCCTCAATACTGTTGTTAAGCGCCGCTCTCTCCCGTGTCAGCGTCGCCACGGCGGCATTGTGCTGGTCTGGGGAGGATGCCGCCACCAGTCGAAAAGCGCCGTTAACCACGGTGGCGCTTTGCCGGGCGATTTCAACCGAGTCGATCAGGTTGGGCATGCTGTATTCGGCGATGCGAGCTTCGTGGCCCAGAATCTCGCGAAAGGAAAAATAGGCGACCAGACTGGCGGTCAGCAGCAGCAGGACACTGCCCGAGAGAATCAGGTAAAGCTGCACGCCGAGCCCCACGCGAAATTTTTTCTCGCGGTCGAGTTCGTTC